>JAAYEA010000352.1 GCA_012689325.1 Chloroflexota bacterium | reverse complement strand
GAAGGGGACGCCGACCTGCTGCGGCGTGGCGATCAGGTCAAAGCTAAAGGTTGCCAGCGGGCAGGACTTGACGGTCACCGTGGTCTCGCCAAAGAGGTCGGGGCTGGGGATGGAGACTTGCGCGGTGATGACGGCCGTCCCGGCGATGTTGGTGGAGCAGAAGGTGGCCGTAACGACGCCGCCCTGCGTGAACTTGATGCAGGGGTCGCTATCCAGCGTGCCCAGGTTGGTGATAAAGCGGATGGTCTGGCCGTCGGCGGCGGGATTGCCCAGGCTATCGCGAACCTGCGCCGTGATCACGGTGCAGGTGGGCGTGTCGCAGCCGGCGATGCCGATGGTGGAGACGCTGGGCGTCAGGTCGATCGCGGCGGCCTCACCCACGAAATAGATCTCGGTCGAGTCGTCCGAGAGCGCCCCGGCGGTGACGGTGACCACCGCCAGCCCCTTGGTGAGGTCGGAGGTCAGGGTCGAGACGGCGACCCCGTCCGCGTCGGTGAGGACCGGCGTGCCGATGCCGCCGCGGGTCGTGGCAAAGCCCACCGAGACGCCCTGGATGCCGTTGCCGCACTTGTCGGTGACCGTCGCCGTGATCACGGCGGTGCTGAGGCCATCGGCCGGGATGTAGCTGGGGGTGTGGGACACGGCCAGGGCAAAGGGCGTAGCGTCCGGAACCGTGACCAGGGAGACCGAGCCCGAGACCGCGCCCACGGTGGCGGTGATGGTGCCGGTGCCGGCGATATGGCCGGTATAGTGGGTGGAGGCGCGCCCGTTGGCGGCGACAGGGGCCGGGTTGGGCGAGAAGGAGCCGCCGAGGTCGTCGGAAAAGGTGACCAGGGTGCCCTCAGGCAGGTCGTTGAGCCACTCGTCCTTGGGCCGCGCGCGGACAAGGACATCCGCGCCGCAGGTGGCGTTGACCACTGTATCGGGGATCATGCGGATGGTATCCGCCGGGCCGGCGACGAAATCCACCGAGGCCGCGCAGGTCAGCCCGTCCACCGTGCCGGTGATGATAGCCGTCCCCACGATGTCGGTGGAGACCAGGGTCACGGTGGCGTCGCCGCCTGCGAAGGTGCAGCCGGTCTCGAAATAGTCGACATAGATGGTGTCGCCGACGGCGTGCTCGCGCCTTTCCACCTCGATGAGGTGCGGGCCCGCGGCCAGGGGCGGCGAGGTCCAGGTGGCCCAGGTCGAGGCGAGGAGCCGGTTGGCGGAAAAGACGTCCACCACGGCGCCATCGATCCAGACGCGGATGCGGGCCGAGTTGATGCTGCGCAGGTAGCGAAAGCCCGCCACGGTCCCCTCGAAGGACCATCCCAGGCTGGAACCCTGGACGCTGGTGAGCATGTAGCCGGTCCCGTCATAGCCGGCGATGGCGTTGGCGGGGGACCAGCCGGGCCCCGTCGGGGCCACGGGAGGGCCGTCCTCGGCCTGGTCGCGGGCGTAGCAGTCCTCGACCAGCGAGCCCAGGGAGGTGGTGACGCTGATGATGCGACCCTCCAGCAGGTTGCCGCAGCTATCCTGGCCGGTGAAGGTAATCGTGGTCGAGTCCAGGCCCGGGCTGGCCAGGATGCTGGCGTCGGCGGCGCTGCAGGAGAGCGTCGCCGCTGGGCCGGTATGCACGGTGAGCGCCGCAGAGCCGGAGGCGGCGCCCGCGATGGCGGTGATCGTGCCGGTCCCGGATTGGCTGCCCGTAAAGATGGACTGGGCCTCGCCGGCAGGATCGGTGAGGGCCGGATTGACGTTCCAGGAGCCGGAGAGCGTGGCGGAAAAGGTGACCGAGACGCCAGCCACTGGGTTGCCGTAGGCGTCCTGGACCAGCGCGGTAAAGATGCGGCTGTCGCTGCAGGAGGTGGCGCCGGGGTCCGGCGTCACCGTGACGGTGGCAGGCGCGCCGCCGTTGATGGTCACGATCACGGTGTCATCGATGACATAGCCCGTGACGCTGGCCGTGACCACGGCATCGCCAGCGACGGCGCCGGGACCGAGCGTGTTGGTGGCCTGGCCTGCGCCGCCCGAGATGGTGGGACAGGGGGCGGTGACGGCCAGGTCGCCCAGGCTGGTGGAGAAGCAGACCTCGACGCCGTCCAACGCGGGCAAGGTGAACTGGTCGGTGACGGTGGCAGTGAGCGCCGAGCTGGCGCCATCCACGTTGATCGTCGTCGGGTCCGCCACCAGCGTGATGACGGTGGGCACCGAAGCCTCGTTCGTCACGTGGGCGAGCATCTCGAACCAGGGCTCGTAGCCGTCGCGCACCGCGGCGGCCGAGATGTCGGCGACGCAGGCGGCGGCATCTGCGGTATAGGGGATCACGGCGTTGCCCGCGTTGGCGCCGCTCTCGAGCACATAGATGCCGGAGCGGAAGGCATCCAGGCGAATGAGGTAGCCGCTGGAGGCGGGATCCTTGAGGTTGGTGGCGCGGACGCGGATGGTGTGGGCGCCCGCGGCCAGCTTGGTGGGAACGATGCGCTCGACGAGCCAGGCCGGCGAGGCGGTATAGAGGCTGAAGGAGCCGACGGGGCTGCCGTCCACGTCAAAGCCGACGGTGCCGCCATCGGGGCCGGTGGCCAGCACCACGGTGACGCCCTCGCCCCAGAAGGCCCACTCGACATAAGCGGTCGGGTTGGTCTGGCCGTTGGCGGTGAGATAGTGGCCGCCGGAAGCGCTCGGCGCGGCGACGGTCGTCCAGTGGCCGGCCGATTGGGCCACCGCGGGGCTCTCCGCCTCGACATAGGCGGTCTTGACCTCGCCGCAGCCCGTGGCCTCGGCAAAGCCGACCAACTGCTGCGGGGCCACGGCGTTATTTGCCGCGTCGCGGATGCGGGCGGTGAGGGTGGACTGGGAAAAGCCATCGGCGCGGATGGTGCTGGGGTCGGCGCTGATGGACGAATTGGCCGGGTCGGGGGTGTTGGGTGGGCCCCAGGCCAGCTCGACCTGGGCTTGGAGGCTGGCCTCACCTGGTTCGGGGATGACCTGCGCGCTGGCCGGGGCCGAGATCGCCAGCAGCAGGGCGGCCACCAGGGCCAAGCCAAGCAGGGACGTCAGCAGGAAGCGCCGCCGTTTACCCTTGTTCATGAACGTCCTCCTTACTCGCAGGCGCATGGGCCTGGAGCCATTCTACGTGCGCGTTGGTTGGGCTGGGCCAGCTCGTTCACCGTGCGCTGCCTCCGTCCCCCCTTGGTGGCCAAAGGAAGCGAGGCGCTCCGCCAAGTATCGACCACATCATAACACGAAAAAACGCTGCTGTCCAGAGAACCGCGGCGGGGCGGCGGGCGGCAGGCGCGCGCGACGACCCCGGGGCAACGGGATGGATGCTCCCTGCGATAATAGACGGCGCGCGGGGCGAGGGGATACGGGGAAGGCCCCTCTCCCCCTGGCCCCCTCCCCCAACGCGTTGGGGGAGGGGGAGGCCGTCTTCGGCTTGACCGCGCGCGAGGTTTCGGGTAAACTGGCGGGAAAGACTGGGGGAGGTTGTGCATTGGACGCTGAACCATCCGTGGGCCGGTCGCTGGCCCGGATTCGCGCGTTGCTCATCGACATGGATGGCGTGATCTATTTCGACGGCGCCACGCTGCCGGGGGTGCAAGAGTTCCTGAGCTTTCTGCGGGAGCGGGGCATTCGCTTCGCCTTTGCCACCAACGGCACCAACCGCTGGCCGGAGGGGCATCGCGCCAAGATGGCGGGCTATGGCATCGACGCCAGCGATGTGCCGATTTTCACCGCCGGGCTGGCCGCGGCGGAGTATCTGGCCAAACAAGGGCCGGGCCGCCGGGCCTATGTGATCGGCGGCGAGACCCTGGAGGAGCAGGTGGTCCAGGTGGGCGGGTGCGCGCTGGACGCCGAGCAGCCCGACTATGTGGTGGTCGGCTGGTCGCCCAAGTTCGACTATGACCAACTGGAGACGGCCTGTATCGCCATCCACCGCGGGGCCAAGCTGGTGCTGGCCGACCCGGACGTGAACGACCCCTCGCCGCGGGGGCCGCTGCCGGGGGCGGGGGCCTTTGCCGCGGCCATCATGGCGGCCACGGGGTGCCAGGCGATCCCCATCGGCAAGCCGCACCGGGCGATCTTTGAGGCGGGGCTGCGCGGCCTGAACGCCGAGCCAGCCACCAGCGCCATGCTGGGCGACCGGCTGGACTCGGACGTGGCCGGGGCCGCGGCGATGGGCATGGGCAGCATCCTGGTGCTCACCGGCCTGACCACGCCGGCGATGCTGGCCGCCTCGCCGCGGCAACCCGATTGGGTCGTGCGCAACCTCGACGAGCTGCGGGAGCGCTGGGCGCGCGAGTTGGGCTAAAGCAGCGCCTCCGCCACCTTGGTGATCCCCGCGATGGCCGTGTCGGCGTCCGCGTCCGTCACCATGGGGCTCAGGTCCACATGGACGGCGCGGCCCAGCAGCTCCAGCGAGCGAGGGCAGGCGTCGGGCCGGTAGGCGTACTGCCCTTCGTAATAGGGGCAGGTCCACGGGCAGCCCAGGCGGTTGGCGGTGCGCTTTTCCATGATCGGCCCCCAGTGGTAATAGACGTGCCAATCCTCCACCGCTGGGGTAAAGAGGGTGTGGGCGCTGATGTTCTCCGCGCTGAGGGCCTTGGCGAAGAGCTGGGCCGCGTCGGCGTCGGGGAGCAGATAGACGAGGCAGACGCCCACATCGCCGGCGGCGTCGTTGCTGGGGCGCGCGGCAAAGCCCTTGGCCTGGCAGATCGCCGCCGTGCCGGCGGTGATGCGCGCCTTGGCGGCTCGCTGCCGCGCCAGCAGCCCCTCCAGCCGGCCGAGCTGGATCCCCGCCAGCGCGCCGGTGATCTCGGTCATGCGAAAGTTGACGCCGGTGAAGGGCAGGAAATCCCCCAGGTCGCCCTCGGTCTTGCGCCAGATGCCGCCGCCGTCGTGATAGGCTTGGGCGCGGCGGTAGAGCTCGTGGCTATTGGTGAGCACGGCGCCGCCCTCGCCGGTGGTGATCATCTTGCTGTATTGCAGGCTAAAGGCGTTGATGTGCCCAAAGGTCCCCAGGTGCTGGCCCCGAAAGTAGCCGCCGTTGGCCTGGGCGGTGTCCTCGATGACCATGAGGCCGTGCTTTTTGGCGATGGCCATCAGCCGCTCCATGTTGCAGGGGGCGCCGCGCATGTGCACCGGCATGATCGCCTTGGTCTGGGGCGTGATCTTGCGCTCCACGTCGTCGGGGTCCAGGGTGAGGGTCTCGTCCACCTCGGCGATGACGGGGATGCCCATGTTCCAGACCACGGCGGTGGCCGTGGCGATCCAGGTATAGGCGGGGATGATCACCTCATCGCCGGGGCCGATCCCGGCGGCGGCGAGGGCGGTCATCAGCGCGGCGGTGCCGGAGGTGACGCCCAGGGCGTGCTTGGCCCCGGCATAGGCGGCGAAGGCCTGCTCGAAGGACTTGACCTTGTTCAGCGAGGGGGTCGCCGCGCCGTAATAGCGAAAGAGGTTCTGGCTGCGGATGACCTCGAGCACGGCCTGTTCTTCCTCGGCGCCGATGGAGAGCGCGCCGGGGTAGGTGTTGGGCCAGGCGGTGGGGCGGGCTGGCTGTCCGCCATAGAGGGCGAGCTTGTCCTTGGACATGTTTGGACCTCCGGGTGGGTTGGCTTATCGCTAATCGCGGATCGCTAATCGCTAATCGCATATCGCGGGATGCGGTGACGCCAGGAAGGTCGGCGCGCCACCAACCTGATCGTCCCAGTTTGTAGTGGCCGATTCATCGGCGTTCCTCGCCGCCCGGGCAGGCCCTCTCCCCCGTCCCCCTCCCCCGATGCGTCGGGGGAGGGGGTAGCGGGGAGGGGCGCTTCTCGCCATTCCGGGCGCTAATAGCCCGGGTCGTCCTCGTCGTCAGGGGGCTCGTCGCCAAAGAAAAAGGGCGGCTCCTCGTCGGGCTCGGGCTGGGGCGCGGGAGCGGGCCGCGCGGACTCCGGCGAGGCGCCTGTGGCTGGAGGCGCCGCGGGCGCTTCGCCGGGGAGCTCCACGGCGTAGCCTCGCTCCGCCAGCACGGCCCTGACCGCGGCCAGCGAGCCGGGGATGTCCCACAGTTTAGAGTCGGAGACAAAGCGCCGGCCCTCGATCTCTTTGATGGCCTGGAGCATATCGCGAAAGCCGCCGCCCACCACCAGGGCCTCGCCCTCGGTGGTGCGGATGCGGATCTGGTCGCGGCGAGGGGCTTGGGCCGCCGCGGACGGGGGCGGCGGGGGCACCCGCTCCGACTCGGTGGCGGGGAGTTGGTCGGCCTCCTCCTGGGTCACCAAGCGGTAGCCGATCTGGCCCAGCTTGGCTTGGGCCTCGTCCAGCGTGCCGGGGAGCTTCCAGACATGCTCGCGGGGGAGCCATTGCCGCCCCTCCACGGCCTTGATGACCTCGAGCATGTCGGCAAAGACGCCGCCCACCACGGCCCGCTCGTCAGCGCCGACGCGGACCATCACCCGGTCGGCCGCGCCGCGGCGGGGGCGGTTGGAGGGCGCCTGCAGGGCGTGGCCCATCTCGGTATCGGAGGTGAGGTGAAAGCCCGCCTCCTCGGCGGCTTTTTGTACCTCCTGGGAGGTGAGGCGAATCTCCCAGATGCGCTCGTCGGGGCGGTAGCGGCGCCCGGTGAAATCGCGCACCAGGGCCAGCATCTCTTGAAAGCCGCCGCCGATGATGCGGTATTGCCCATCGAGGGTGCGGATGCGGACGCTATCTTCCATCTGCGGCATGAGGACTCTCCCTATACAGGCTTGCGGTTGCGTTCCGACAGGCGCACCCTTCGACATCGGCGCTCCGCGCCACGCTCAGCATGCTGGTCGGGGCACCCTGAGCCTGTCAAAGGGTGCAGGCATTGTACCACCATCACGGCGGCGGGCCAACCGCGCTAGAGCAACGCGGTGCTGAAATAGCGCTCGGCCCGGTCGGGGAGGATGGTGGTCACGCGGTTGCGGCCATTGTCCATGTGCAGCGCGGCAAAGACATTGGCCCCCGAGGAAGTGCCCACCAGCAGGCCCTCCTCCCGCGCCAGCCGGCGGGTGGTCTCCACGGCCTCGTCGTCGGTGACGGTAAAGACCATGTCCACCAGCTTGAGGTCCAGCACGTCGGGGATAAAGCCGTCGCCGATGCCCTGGATGGCGTGGAGCCCCGGCTCGTGGCCCAAGAGGGCGGCGCTGTTGCGCGGCTCCACGGCCACGATCTTGACCGCGGGGTTGCGCTCCTTCAGGAACTGGGCGATGCCTTGCAAGGTGCCGCCGCTGCCCACCCCCGCCACAAAGATGTCCACTTGCCCCTCCATGTCCTCCCAGAGCTCGGGCGCGGTTTCCTGATAGTGGATCTCGGGGTTGTGGGGGTTGGCGAACTGGTTGGCAACGAAATACGCCGCCGGGTCGGCGGCGACCATCTCGCGCAGGCAGCTCAGGCAGCCGGGGAGGGAGGCCGCGGCGGGGGTGAGGATCGTCTCGCCGCCAAAGGTGGCGATGATCTTTTTGCGCTCCTCGCTGGCATTATCGGGCATGACGCAGATAACGCGATAGCCCTTTTGCACGCCCACCAGGGCCAGGCCGATGCCGGTGTTGCCGGAGGTGGCCTCGATGACGGTCATGCCGGGGCGCAGCGCGCCCTCGCGCTCCGCCGACTCGATGAGGTGGCGGGCGACGCGGTCCTTGATGCTGCCGCCGGGGTTCAGGAACTCGGCCTTGGCATAGACGTTGCCGGTCGAAAGCTTTTTCAGGCGCACCAGCGGCGTGTGGCCGATGGCTTGCAGGATGGAATCAACGAGCATGGGCCCTCCAGTGGCAAATCGCGCAGGATCAACCTGCTTATGTTAGCCAGTCGGGGCCAGAAGTCAAGTTGGCAACTGTTTGGAGTCGGCGGCGAGTTGTCCTATACTATGGGTGTGGGAGTGGTGAGCGCCCGCCCAGGCCGTCGCCACAGGCTGTGCCAGGGCAGCGCAGGAAGCAAGGGAGAGCGATGCAACCCCAGGACTTGATGGACGCGCCCGATCGAGAGCGCCTGTTGCTGTGCCTGCGGGCCGAGCTTCCGGGTATCGTGGCAGGCCGGCCGGTGATGCTGGCATATCTATACGGCTCGGTGGCGGAGGGGCGTCCACGGCGCTCCAGCGACATAGATATCGCGCTGGTGCTCACCCCGGGCATCGCGCTAGCCGCCTACGATCGAATGCTGTTGGAGCTGAGGATCGCTGCGGAGGTGGAGGAGCGCTGCGGGGTGCGCGAGGCCGACGTTCGCAGCGTCGATGCGGCGCCGCTCATGGTGCAGGGGCGCGTGGTCAGCGAGGGGATTCTGCTTTACAGCCGCGACGAGGATTTCCGGGTCAGGTACGAGGTCTATACGCGCAAGCGATTCTTCGACTATCAGCCGGTGGCCGAGGCGATGCGCCAGGTCTTCTTCGAGCGGGTGCGCGCTGACCTGCGCCGACGGGGGGTACGGAGCGATGGTTGATCTAGGAGTGGTTGAGGGGTACCTGCGTCGCCTGGAAGATAGCTTGGAGATGCTGCGCGAGCTGGCGCAGACGCCCCGCGATGAGTTGCTGCGCGACAGGATCCGCCTGGGGGCCGCTAGGTACTACCTGCAGGTCGCGGTGGAGTGCTGCATCGACACCGCCAATCATCTCATCGCCAGGCGCGGCTGGCGCGCCCCGGATAGCTATGCCGACAGCTTTGTGGTGTTGGCCGAGCATGGCGTGATCCCAGCCGAGTTTGTGGATACCGCCCGCCAGATGGTGGGGATGCGGAACAGGCTCGTGCATCTCTACTGGCAAGTCGATGACGAGATCGTATACGAGACGCTGCGCAGCGGCCTGATCGATTTCGAGCGCTTCGAGGCAGCCATTCTCGCGCACGTGTCCTAACCCCAAGGGCGACACGCCGTCTACCCCACGATCGGCAGCACCATCACCTGCGGGCGCTGGCGGGTGGGGTGCGGCTGAATCCGCACCGCCGCCTGAAAGACCTCGCGCAGCCGTTCCTCTTGCAGCACCTCTTCCGGCGTCCCCTCGGCCACGATGCGCCCCTGGTTCAGCATGGTGAGGCGGTTGAAATAGAGCGAGGCCAGGTTCAGGTCGTGCATGGTCGCCAGCACGGTGAGCCCGCGCTCGCGGTTGAGTTGCGCCAGCAGCTCCAGTATCTCGATCTGGTGGTTGATGTCCAGGTGGACCGTGGGCTCGTCCAGCAGCAGCACCTCGGGCTGCTGGGCCAGCGCCATGGCGATGACCACGCGCTGCTGCTCGCCGCCGGATAGCTCGTTGAAGGGGCGCTCGGCCAGGATATCGGTGTGGGTGGCGGCCAGGGTCTGTTCCACCACCTCCCGGTCGGCGGGGGTCTCGCCGTGCCAGGGGCGGACGTGGGGGGTGCGCCCCATCTCGACGATCTCGCGCGCGGTAAAGCTGAAAGGCACCACCAGCTCTTGCGGGACCACGGCGATGCGCTGCGCGATCTGCCGGCGGGTCTGGGCGCGGAGCAGCTGGCCGCCCAGCCAAACCTGCCCGCGCTGGGGCCGCAGGATGCCGCTGAGGAGCTTGATCAGGGTGGTCTTGCCCGAGCCGTTGGGGCCGATCATGCCCACCAGGTCGCCCGGGAAGAGGTCCAGGTCGATGCCCTGCAAGAGCGGCTGGCCGCTGTAGGAGAAGTGGACGTTTTCGGCCTGCAAGAGCGGTCGCGGGTTCATCAGAAGGTGTACTCCTTTTTGCTACGGCGCAAGAGGTAGATGAGGAACGGCGCGCCCAGCAGCGCGGTCACCACGCCCACGGGGATCTCGGACGGAGCGATGAGGATGCGCGCCAGCAGGTCGGCCAGCACGAGAAAGATGCCGCCGCTGAGGGTCGCCGCGGGGAGAAGCGTGTGGTGGTCGGGGCCAAAGATGAGCCGCGAGAGGTGGGGGACGACCAGCCCCACAAAGCCCACCAGCCCGCTCACCGAGACGGCGGCGCCGGTGAGGAGCGCCCCCAGCGCCAAGAGGCCGATCTTGCGCCGCTCCACGTGCACGCCCAGGTGGGCGGCCTGCTCCTCGCCCAAGAGAAAGGCGTTCAGCTCGGTGGAGAGGACGTAGGCGAGGATGATGCCCAGGACCACCAGCGGCGTCACCACCGCGAGGGGCTGCCAGCCGGTGGCGCTGATCCCGCCCATCATCCAGAGGACGATGCGCCGCATGGTGTTGCCGCTGACGGTCATCAGGAAGGACATGGCGGCGGAGGCCAGCGAGCTAAAGGCGAACCCCGAAAGGAGCAGCGTGGTGATGGGCGTCTTGGGGCCGACGCGGGCAATGTTATAGACGAACAGCACCGCCGAGATGGCGCCGACAAAGGCAAAGACCGGCACCGGCGTAAAGCCGAGCCAGACCCATCCGGCGGGCAGCAGCAGCGCCAGCGTGGCGCCCAGCGCCGCGCCGCCGGAGGTGCCAATGATGTACGGGTCGGCCATGGGGTTGCGCAGCAAGCCCTGAAAGACCACGCCGGCGGCGGAGAGGGCCGCCCCCACCAGCGCGGCGGTCAGCACGCGGGGCAGGCGCAGTTGCCAGATGATGGCGACGTCGGTCTCGGGCCAGCGGGCCAGCGCGGCGGGGTTGGCCAGGCGGCTCCAGAGGATGCCGGCGACATTGCGCAGCGGCATGGTCACGGTGCCCAGCGAGACGGCGATCAGGATCGCCCCGATGAGCGCGGCCAGGAGGGCGAGGATGGCGACGGAGCGGGCGGGACGCTTGTGAATCATGGGCGGGGCTCCCCGGAGCGATTAAAATCGCTACTACCTGAGGAGGACGGGCCGGGATGTAGTAGCGACTTCAGTCGCTCCGGATGCGGACGGGAGCGATTAAAATCGCTAGTACCTGAGGAGGACGGGTCGGGATGTAGTAGCGACTTCAGTCGCTCCGGATGCGGACGGGAGCGATCGAAATCGCTACTACCTGAGGAGGACGGGCCGGGATGTAGTAGCGACTTCAGTCGCTCCGGATGCGGACGGGAGCGATTGAAATCGCTACTACATGAGGGGCGCCTGACGGGTTCCCGGCGGGCGCGCGCGAGCCGAGAGAACGGCTGCCGCGGCAAGACGGCGCCAGGTGCGGACGGACTCGGGAACCTGTCAGGTCGTTTCATGCGGCTTACTCGAACAGCTCGGGATGGATGATCCGGGCCAAGGCGACGAGACCATCGGCCAGGCGCGGGCCCGGGCGGCTGAGCAGGTTGTCGTCGATGGGATAGATGGCGCCGGATTGCACGGCCTTCATGGCCGCCCAGCCGGGACGGGCCTTGACGGCGTCGGCGTTCACGCCCCAGTTCGAGTCGCCCAGGATGATCATGTCCGGGTTCTTGGCCAGCACTTCCTCGGCGCTGAGCTGCGCCCACTGGGACTTGGCGTCGGCGGCGGCGTTGGCCCCGCCAGCCATGGCGATAAAGGTGTCGTGCCAGCTACCGGGGCCCGCGGTGAAGGGCTTGGCCGGGTCGGTGGCGTCCAGCTCGTAAAAGACGACGGGGCGGCTGGAGAGGCTCGCGGTCTTGTCGGTGACGCTCTTGACCTTGGCCTGCATCTCGGCGACCAGCTTGGTCGCGGCCTCCTCGGCGCCGGCGGCCTGGCCCACCAGGGCGATATCGGCCAGCACGCCGTCCAGGTTGGTGGGGGCGAGGATGAGGGTCTTGAGGCCGAGTTGCTCGAACTTGGCCAGCAGCTCGACGTTGCCGGCGATGGAGGCGACGATGGGGCTGCCGCCGATGGCGAGGACCAGGTCGGGCTCGAGGGCGACGATGGACTCGACGTTGGGCTCGATGCCGCCGATCTTGGCGATGGAGGCGGCCTCGGCGGGATAGTCGCAGAAATCGGTGACGCCCACGACCTTGTCACCCAGGCCCAGGGCGAAGAGGATCTCGGTGTTGCTGGGCGCCAGCGAAACGATGCGCTCCGGCACCTTGGTCAGCTCGACGGCGCGGCCGGCGTCGTCGGTGAGGGTGCCCGCGGCCTTGGGGCCGGACTGGCAGGCGGCGAGGCTGGCGACCAGGGCCAGCGCCAAGACGAGAACCATGAGAGAACGTAGCGTGCGCAAAGGTAACCTCCAAGGTTGTGTTGTAGGCAGGGCGGTTCATGAACCGCCCCTACCCGTTGCTGGCAACAAAAAACCCCCTTGCGAGAATCCCAAGGAGGTTTATCGACCTGCCGGTTGTAAGATGCTTCCCTACCCCCTTTCTCGCGAAGGTTGTGCGGGACCTGGCGGGATAGGGGATCTGGCTGAGGAAAACAGGAGGACCTGTTTTCCTTCCACAGTTGCGGGACAGCGCCGGATTTGCACCGGACTTCACCCCTGGCGGACATCACCGCGCGCGGCGTCGCGCGCCCCGGCCGGGTGCGTATGCGGTTGACGGCGCTCATCATAGCACACCTGCGCCGATAAGTCAAAAAGAAAGGCCCCAAGGGTCTTCCAAGATCCTTGGGGCCTAGCACAGGCCCTCTACCGCGTATACGGGTCGGCGGCGTCCCGGAGGCCATCGCCGAGAAAGTTAAAGGCGAACACGGTGGCGATCAGGAAGAGCCCCGGAATCAGGATCCAGGGCCGGTGGGCGATGTTGCCGATGTTCTGCGCCTCGCTCAACAGCACGCCCCAGCTCGTGTAGGGCGGGCGCATGCCCAGCCCCAGAAAGCTGAGGGACGTCTCGCCCATGACCATGCCGGGGATGGAGAGCGTGACCGACACGATCAGGTAGCTAAAGAAGGAGGGGAGCAGGTGCCGGACGATGATGCGCGTCTCGGAGGTGCCGCAGATCTTGGCGGCCATGACGAAATCCTCGTCGCGCAGGGAGAGGATCTTGCCGCGGGTGACGCGGGCCAGGCCGGTCCAGCCTATGACGGCCAGGACCAGGGTGATGCCAAAGTAGGTCTGCTGCGGCGGCAGGCCTGGCGGCAGCGCCGCGGACAGGGCCATCCAGAGAGGTATGTGGGGTATCGAGCGCAGCACCTCGATGAGGCGCTGCATGACGTTGTCGATCAGGCCGCCATAGTAGCCCGAGATGCCGCCCAGCACCGCGCCGATGACCAGGCTCAGCAACACGCCCAGCAGGCCGACGGAGAGCGAGATGCGCGCCCCGTAGAGGATCCGCGAAAAGAGATCGCGGCCCATGCTGTCCGACCCCAGCAAAAAGATGGTCGCCTCTTCGCCCTTGACGCCGAACAGGTGCACCTTGGTTTCAAACAGCCCCCAGAACTTGTAGGGGTGTGTGCGGGCGAACAGGTACACCGGATAGATCTGCGCTGGGTCCTCGGTGAAGGTGCGCCGCCAGGAGATGGGATCCACATGCTCCTTGAGGCCATAGACGAAGGGCCGCAGGTGGAAATTGCCCTCGTCATCTCGCCACCGGAGCAGTTGTGGCGGCGCAGTCACGTGTTTCGAGTCGCGCATATCCAGCGGATACGGCGCCAGGAACTCGCAGAAGGCGGCGCAGAGATACATCAAGAACACAAAGGCGCCGCCGAACATGGCCATCTTGTGGCGGCGGAACTTCCACCACATCAGTTGCCACTGCGAGGCGGTGAGGACCTTCTCCTCGGCCTCGGCGGCTGAAGTGGGCGCCTCCGCCTCGGGCAGAGTCTGGGCGCGAACCTCGCTCTGGCTCATCGGCCACCTCCCTCGAAGCGGATGCGCGGATCCACCCAGGCCAGCAGGAGGTCCGAGATTAACGTGCCGATCACCGTCAGGATGCTCATGATAAAGAGGATGCTCCCGGCCAGGTACATGTCCTGCGCCATGAGGGCGCTTAGCATCAGCGGGCCGACCGTGGGCAGGCCCAGGACCACGGCGATGATGGTGCCGCCGGAAAAGAGCGAGGCCAGCGTCCAGCCGATGGTGCTGACGAAGGGGTTGATGGCCACGCGCACGGGGTATTTCCAGAGCAGCTTGCGCTCCGAGAGCCCCTTGGCGCGCGCGGTGATGACGTAGGGCTTGTTCAGCTCGTCCAGCAGGCTGCCGCGCATGATACGCACGAGGCCCGCCGTGCCCGAGGTGCCGCCGATGATCAGCGGCACGATGATATGCTTCATCATGTCCACGAGCCTGGCAAAGCTCCACGGCGCGTCAGCGAACTCGGGCGAGAAAAGCCCCGCGTAGCTCTTGCCCAGATAGACGACGCCCAGATAGAGCAGGATCAGCGCCAGCATGAAATCGGGGGTGGCCAGGCCGATAAAGGACGTGGAGGTGAAGAGATAATCCAGTTTGGAGTATTGGTGCGTGGCCGAATAGATGCCGATGGGTAAGCCTACGGCCCAGGTAAAGATCATGGTGGTCAGGGTGAGGATCACCGTGATGGAGAGGCGGTCCGCGATCAACTCGGTCACCGGCCGGTTCCAGAAGAAGGATTGGCCAAAGCTGCCGCGGCTGAGGATGCCCCACATCCATTTGGCGTACTGCACATAGACCGGCTGGCCCAGGCCATACTGCCGCTTCAACTGCGCCAGTTGGTCCTGGTCCAGATAGTCGCCGCTCTGCGCCAGCGTCGCCACGATGGAGGTCAAATAGTCGCCGGGCGGCAACTGGATGAGTATGAAAGAGATCACCGAGATCAGGAACACGGTCGGGATCATCTGCAGGATCCGTCGCCCGATGTATTGCAGCATGTCGTCCTCCAAGCTACAAGTAAAGGGCTACGGCGAAGGCAACGCACCCAGAGGAGGCGAGTCCTCCGCCGTAGCCGGACAAGTCGGTCAACCCTCCCGGCGGCGTGAGCTTGGCATCGCGCCGCCGGTCCATGCTATGCAGTGTCGCTAATTCTTAAAGTAGTACTGCTCCGGATGCGTGTTCTTGGGCGAGCGGAAGACATAGTCGGTGATGCCCTTGTCCGGGACGTTGCCCACGTTGTTCTTGACCAGGACCAGCGCGTCGGTGCTCTGCACCAGGCCGCAGGTCCAGCAGTTGTCCGAGGCGATATCGAGCACCTGCTTGCAGAGCACGATGCGCTTGGCGTCGTCCGTCTCGGCGCAGGCCTGGTCATAGATCTCGAGCGCCTTGGCCACCACGCCCTCCGGCGCGATGCCGTCCTTGCCGGCGCTGTCGCGGTAGAGGCCATAGGCCGGGCCGATGCGGCTCGACCCTTGGACCCACGGCACGATCCAGTAGGCATAGTCGAGCCAGACGGGATAGATGGCGCCGTCCATGCCCCACATGGAGAGCTCGAGCTCGTTAGCCGTCATGCGGTTGTAGTGGATGGAGCGCTCCTCCTCCTTGGGGAGGACCTTCAGTCCCACCTGCTTTGCGTACTCGGCGACCATGCCGCCCGCGACGCCATAGCCCTGCGAGAGGTAAAGGATCAGCTCGAGGGCCTTGCCGGTCTCGGGCGCGATGCGATAGCCCTCGGCGTCCTTCTTGTCTAGCCCCAGCTCGTCCAGCATCTGGTTGGCCTTGTCCGGATTGTACTCGATATGGCGCTGGGCGTACTCGGCCACGAAATCGGCCGACTGGTCGATGACGGTGGCCTGGCGGGGCTTGGCCATGCCGGCAAACATCACCGTGCTATAGTCGGGGCGGTTCATGGCGTAGGAGAAGGCCTGCTTGAACTTTTGGTCCTGGATGTATTTGGCCTTGACCGGGTCGGCGCGGAAGCTCATGTTGAACATGACCTGGTGGCTGACGCCGGTGGTGGAGGTCCAGATGTACATCTTGTAGCCGCCCTTTTCCTGGTTCTCCATCAGCACCGCACGGTCGCCAAGGTACCGGTCGTTGAATTCGTACGCGCCCGCGATGTTTTTGGTCATGATGATCTCGGTGCCGCCGGTGACCAGCTCGTGCTGGATCACATCGATGTAGGGGAGCTGATTGCCCTCCGGGTCCACCTTGAAGTAGTAGGGGTTGCGCTCCAGGTTGTGGACCGTGTCCGCCACGCGGCTCTTGGTTACCCAGGTATTAAAGACGGGCATGGCCGGGTTGTCGAACTGGGCGGCCTTGCCGTTGAGGAGTTGGTCCCACCGCTCCACCGCGGCTTCCTTGATCTTGGCATCCAGGGTGGCCTTGTCCGTGTACTTGGGGTGGAACTGGGTAAAATAGTGCTTGGCATGGCGGAAGTAGCTCGGCTGGGAGAACTTGATCAGCAGCAGCGGGTACGCTTTGGCGAACTTCATCCGGAACGTAAAGTCGTCCACCACTTCCATCGTGCCGACCTGGCCCCCAGGCCTCAGCCAGGCTGGCGGGGTGGCGGCATACTCGGTGTTGAGGAGCAGGTCTTCATACACGAAGGCGGCATCCTCGGTGGTGATGGCCTCGCCATCGGACCATTTGATCCCCTGGCGGAGGTAGAAGGTGAAGGTCTTGCCCTCGTCGGCGATCTCCCACTTGCTGAACACGTTGGGCTCGAAGGCGCTGCCATCGGCGCTGAATTGGATGAGCGACTCGGAGATCAGGCGGTCCATGCCCGCCGTATCGGAAGCGCCCGTGAACGGGCGGTGCAAGGTGCCGCCGTACTTGCCGATCTCTTTGGCCACGGGGCAGACGGCTGGCTCGATGGGCAGGCGCTCTTCCACGGGCGGGAGCTTGCCGGCCTTGACCAATTCGGCCAGCATGGGGGCCTCTTTGTACTTGATGACCGGGGCCGGGGTATCGGTGGGCTTGGCCGGGGCGGCGGTGGGTTGCTGCGCAGGCGCGCTGGTGGGCTGAGCCTCGGGCTGGGCGCACGAGGCGGCCATGATGCCAACGGCGGTCATGGCGGTGAGCTTCAAGAAGCTACGACGTGAGATCTCTGCAGACATTCCTTGTCCTCCTTTGGGTAAAGGGAAACCGAGAAAACACATGCGCACTAGACGATAGGCCGCCAGGTCAGTTCGTTGCCCACCTCCTCTCGTCCTTGGAATCCGCTGTTCGATTGTTCAACCACGCCGGCCACCGATGCCGAGCATGCGATACCTGATTAAACCATAAAAAAACCAGTTTGTCAAATGGGCTTCGCGCAGGTGGTTTGCGCGAATGGACGCGCTAGGCGACGCGCTTGATGGCCCCGCCATCGGGCTGCGGGAGATCGGCCCAGGTGCGGCCCTCGCCGTTGAATTGGGGCAGCCAGGGCGCCAGCGCCTCGAACATCTCGTCGCACATGGCCCAGACCTCCGCGGTGTTGCAGACGGCGCCGGTGAGGGGGTCGTGCAGCACGGCGAGCTTGACCAGCTCGCGATCGCCGGTGAGGGCGGCCTGCACGGCCATCTCTTGCACGTTGATGCTGACCCGGCAGGTGGCGGCGCAGGGCAGCGGCAGCGGCCCCACCCAGGCGGGAAAGACGCCGTTGCCATCCACATAGCAGGGCAGCTCCACGGTGCAGCCGTCGGGGAGGTTGGTGATGAGCCCGGTGTTGCCCACGTTAAAGTGGCCGCGGTACAGCCGCCCGGTCTCTAGCGCCTCGATGATGTGCGAGGCGTGCTCGGAGGAGCGCGTCTGCGGCCCGACCTTGACGGCGGGCTCTTGCAGCCAGGTGGGGTACATGCGCTGGTATTCGTCGCTGGCCTGGCGGCAGTTGTTGAGGTAGCCGGCGGTGCGGCCGCCGATCCAGGTCCCGTCATAGATCCATTGCTTGATCTCGGCGGGGCGCTTGCGATACCAGGGGAGGTATTCGCTCAGGTGGCCGTTGGACTCGGTGGAAAAGTAGCCAAAGCGCCGCAGGATGTCGATGCGGCAGGGCTCGCGCTGGGCGATCTCGGGGTTGCTCTCCATGGCCTCCAGCAGCTTGGGGAGCATGTCCACGCCCCGGTGGGTCACTTGCACGTACCAGGTCTGGTGGTTGATCCCGGCGCAGACAAAATCCACCTCCGCCGGGGGCAGGCCGAGCGCCTTGGCGATGAGGGCGTGGCCGCCTTCGACGCCGTGGCAGAGGCCGATGAAGCGGACGCCGCCGGCGCGGCGCACGGCCCACGAGTTCATGGCCATGGGGTTGGAATAGTTGAGGAACAGCGCTCGCGGGGCCAGCTCGCGGATGTCGGCGCAGATATCCAGCAGCACGGGGATGGTGCGCAGGGCGTAAAAGACCCCTCCCGGGCCGAGGGTGTCCGCGACGCACTGGTCCACGCCGTACTTGAGCGGGATCTCGACGTCGTAGCCGAACGCCTCCAGCCCGCCGACGCGGGCGGTGCAGAGGACGTAATCGGCCCCGCGGATCGCCTCGCGGCGGTCCAGGGTGGGGTGGATGGTGGCGGGCAGGCCGTTATCGGCGATGATCTTGCGGCAGAGGTTGGTGGCCATCTCCAGGTTTTCCGGCGAGATGTCCATGAAGCGGAACTCGGTGTCTTGCAGCTCGGGGACGCTGAGGACATCGGCGAGGAGCTTGCGGGTGAACCCGACGCTGCCCGCGCCGATCGCGGCGATCTTGATCATGGTGCGCTCCTTGTGGACGAGTTGGCCAAGTATAGGACGAATCGGCGGGGAGGGAAAACGCGTGTCGCCGGAGGTCCGGGGGCGAGCGTTGCAGGGCAGGGAGGCGGGGTCGCGAGCAAGGCGCGCTGCGGCGCGGTTTGGCGGGGCTGAGGCTCGGGGGCTATAATGCCCCAGGATTCACGGACGGCCCATATCGAGACTGGGGAGGGAGCCATGAGAGCGCTGGTCAAATCGGCTGTTGGCCCGGGGCACCTGGAGCTGGAGGACGTGCCCATCCCGCGGATCGGCGACGACGATGTGCTGATGAAGGTCACCTTTTGCGGCATCTGCGGGAGCGACCTGCACATCGAGACGGGGCAGCACATCTGCTTCCCGCCGGTGATCCTCGGCCACGAGTATACGGGCGTGGTGGCCGCGCTGGGCCAGAACGTGACCCAGTTCCGCCTCGGCGACCCGGTCTCTTTCCGCACGGGGTTTCAACCCTTTCCCGGCTATCGCGGCGATGGCGCGTTCGCCGAGTATATGCGCGCGCCGGCCAGCTCGCTCTGGCGGACGCCGGAGGGGATCTCGCTGGAGGCGGCCAGCCAATTCGAGACGGTGCGCGTCCCCCTCACCCTGGTGCGGGACGCCATGGGCATGCGGCCGGGGAGCCGCGTGGTGGTGACGGGGGCGGGGCCCATTGGCCTGCTCACCGCCAACGCGGCCAAGCTGGAGGGCGCGTCCCACGTCACCGTGCTGGGCGGGCCGGGCGACGAAAAGATCAGGCTGCCCAAGGCGCTCGAGCTGGGCGCGGACGTGGCCGAGCTGCTGAGCGCGGAGGCGCTGGCCAAGCTGGACGACGCCGCGCCGCCGGCCTGCTGGTTCGAGACCTCCGGCGCGGCCCCGGCCATCGAGGCGGCGGTGGAGCATGTCGCCCCCGGCGGCCGCATCACGGTGAGCGGGCTGGGTCGCGGGCCCTGGAACGTGAACATGGCGCGGGTCTCTTTCGACAACCTCCGCATCATCGGCCAATGGGGCGGCAACAACCGGTACCTCGATGACTGCGTCACGCTGATGCGGTCGGGGCAGCTCAAGGTGGACGCCATCATCAGCGCCGTGCTGCCGCTGACCCAATGGCGCGAGGCCTTTGCCATGCTGCGGCGGCTGGAGGCGATCAAGGTCCTGCTGGACCCGTCGCGCTGAGGCTGGCGAGCTTGGCGAGATACACGGCCCGTGCGCTGCCGGCTGGCGCCGGGCATCTGGTAGAGACAGGAGAAAGCCAATGGACGATGAGCACGGCGGCGAGCTGATCTATGGCAATCCGCTGGCGGGGCCTGCCGACGTGGCGGGCTGGCGGCTGGAGGGTGAGGCGAGCATCACCTTCCCCAACGGGCGGATGCGCATCGAGAACCTGCGCGACCCGGGCGAGGGGCAGTCGGCGAACCTGGTCTTCTGGTGCCCGGAGGATTTCCCGGACGGGATCGAGATCACCTGGGATTTCTGGCCGGTGCGCGAGCCGGGGCTGTGCATCCTCTTTTTCGCGGCGCGCGGCCAGGGGGGCGAGGACCTCTTTAGCCCGCGGCTGGCGGCGCGGGCCGGCCGGTACGAGCAGTACCACCACGGCGATATCGACGCGCTGCACCTCTCGTACTTTCGGCGCAAGGCCCCCAGCGAGCGGGCGTTCCATACCTGCAACCTGCGCAAGAGCTATGGCTTTCACCTGGCGGCGCAGGGGGCGGACCCGCTCCCCTCGGTGGTGGACGCCGACCCGCCCTATGCCATCCACCTGGTGAAGCGGGGGCCGCTGGTCGAGTTTGCCATCCGCGACCTGCCGGTGCTGCGGTGGGTGGACGATGGGACGAGCTATGGGCCGGTGCTGGGCGGGGGCCGGATCGGCTTTCGCCAAATGGCGCCCCTCATCGGCGAGTATGCCAACTTGAGGATCAGGAAGCTCACCGCAGAGGCGCCGAGCGCGCAGAGATAAGGAGGGGTAGGAGAGGCAGGACATCACCGCAGAGGCGCCGAGCGCGCAGAGATAAAGAGGGG
>JAAYEA010000043.1 GCA_012689325.1 Chloroflexota bacterium | reverse complement strand
GCCAAGGCGGAGGATGGGCGCGCCGTCAGGGAGGAAAAGCCCCTGGTCATCCGCGGCGGCGACAAGGACCGCATCGAGATTCGCAACCTGGTCATCGCCCCCAACGTGTTCACCCCCAACCGCGACGGCATCAAGGACCGCGTGACCATCGGCTACTACCTCACCAAGGAAGCGGCCTATCTCGAGGTCTACCTCACCGACGGCGCGGGCAACCGCTACCCGATCCCCGAGGACAAGATCCGCGATGTCGGCGCGCTGGGCAACCACGAGCACGATTACGATGCCGGCGTGGATTTGGGCGCCACGCCCCCGCCGGATGGCGTCTATACCGTCTGGGTGGTGGCCGAGGATGCGGTGGGCAACCGCGACGCGCAAAAGGCCACGCTGACCATCGAGATGGGCGGCGTGCCGCAGGTCGGGATCGTCAAGCGGGCGGCCAAATGGTCCTCCACCACGGTGCCGCTGGGCGGCACGCTGACCTTCACCTGCACGGTGGAGAACGTGGGGCGCGTGCCGGTGCGCACCAAGGGCCCCGAGCCGGGCACCGTCTACAACACCGGCCAGAACTTTAACGTGTTGAGCAAAGAGATGGGCCTGCCGGTGGGCGACGACTATTACGAAGAGCCGGGCATCTTTCGCATCGGCGTGGATTACGAGGCCAATACCAGCGCCCGCCCCTATCCCTTCCGCTGGCAACTGGGCAAGACCGACGAGCTGACCCTCATCGACGGGGAGCTTTACCTGATGCCCGGGCAGACGGTGGAGGTCTCGGGCAGCGTCTTGATCGCGGACCCGCCGATCAAGGTGGCGCCCTATTTCTGGGTCGGCCTGCTCCATGAGCAGGTGCGCTGGGTGGAAGAGAACGTGCAGCGCACCCAGATCTCTGTGGGGTTCTGACCAAGCGGCGAGGTAATGGGAAATCGGGGGAGCGCGCGTTCCCCCGATTTTCGTGCTCTGCAGGGACGGAAGGATCGCAGCGTGGACCTCTCCATTGTGGTCGTCAGCTATAACGTGCGCCAGTTGCTGGCGCTCTGCCTGGAATCGCTCTACCAGACGCTCCAAGAGACCTCCCTGGCCTTCGAGGTGCTGGTGGTGGATAACGCCTCCGGCGATGGCAGCGCCGAGTGGGTCCGGGAACGCTTTCCCGAGGCGCGGCTCTATGCCAACGAGCGCAATACCGGCTACGCCGCAGCCAGCAACCAGGGGATGGCCGCCTGCCAGGGGCGCTACGTTCTGGTGATGAACCCCGATACCCGCGCCTTGGGGAGCGCCATCGCCATCCTGCTCGCCTTCATGGACGAGAACCCCGGCGTGGGCATGGCCGGGCCGGCGCTGCTCTATGGCGACGGCAGCTTTCAGCATTCCGCCTTCCGCTTTCCCAGCCTGCCGCAGATTCTGTTCGACTTTTACCCCCTTCACTACCGCCTGATCAACAGCCGCCTGAACGGCCGCTATCCGCGGCGGCTCTACGAGGGCGGCGAGCCTTTCGCCATCGACCATCCCCTGGGCGCGGTGATGCTGGTGCGCCGCGAGGTCATCGAGCAGGTGGGGATGATGGATGAGCAATTCTTCATGTACTGCGAGGAGGTCGACTGGGCCAAGCGCATCCGCCAGGCCGGCTGGGAGATTTGCACCGTGCCGCAGGCCCTGTTCATCCACCATGCCGGGCAGAGCACTGTCCAATTCCGCGACCGGATGTTCGTCGCCCTATGGCGCAGCCGCTATCTCCTCTTCCAGAAGCACTATTCGGCGGCGTTCATCTGGGCGGCCAAGCGGCTGGTGCGGCTGGGGTTGGCCAGCGAGAGCAAGCGAGCCCGCGCGCAGGGCCTGGACGCGGACCAGTTGGCGGCGCGGCTGCGGGCCTATGAGTCGGTCCGCCGCATGCCCGAGATCATGCCAAAGGAGCTAGGATGAGCGCGCCAAGCCTCACGGTGGTGGTCCTGACCAAGAACGAAGAGCAAAACATCGTCGATTGCCTGGCCAGCGCCTCCTGGGCCGACGGCCTGGTGGTGTTCGATAGCCTGAGTGAGGACCGAACGGTCGCGCTGGCCCAAATGGTCGGCGCGACGGTGCTCGAGCGCCCCTTCCGCAACTATGCCGACCAGCGCAATGCCGCTTTGGACCAGGTGACGGGCGATTGGGTCTTTTTTCTCGACGCCGATGAGCGCGCCACGCCCGAGTTGGCCGAGGAAATCCGGCGCGTCATCGCCCAAGAGGATCGGGTGGGGTGGTGGGTGCCCCGGCGCAACTATATCTGGGGCAAGTGGATCAAGCACGCGGGCTGGTCGCCGGATTACCAGTTGCGGCTCTTGCGCCGAGGCCGGGCTCGCTACGACCCCGCCCGCGAGGTCCACGAGGTGGTGGTGTTGGATGGCGCCGAAGGCTACCTGGAGAACCCGCTGACCCACTATAACTATCAGACCCTCGGCCAATTCATGCGCAAGCAAGAGCGCTACATGGCCTATGAGGTGCAGATCCTGCACAAGCAGGGCGTGCGCGCCCGCCTATACAAGTTTGCCTCGCAACCGTTGAAAGAATTCTGGCGGCGCTATGTCACGCTGGAAGGGTACAAGGACGGGATGCATGGCCTGGTGCTGAGCGCGCTGATGGGCTATTACATGTTCCGCGCCTACCAGCACCTGCGCAAGCTCCCGGCGTAGCGCCGGGTCGCCGGGCGGGCGGAGGAAGCAAAAAAGGCCAAGGCAGCGCGCCTTGGCCTTTCGGTTTCCTGGGTCGGTTACTGGGTCTGCGGCTCCAGCACGCCATAGTTGCCGTCCTTGCGGCGATAGACGACGTGCACGTTGGCCGTATCGGCGTTGAAGAAGAGGAAAAAGTCGTGCCCGAGCAGCTCCATCTGCTCGATGGCCTCCTGCTCGCTCATGGGCTCGGCCACGAACCGTTTGCGGCGGACGATGTGCGGCCCCGTCCCTTCCTCGCCCTCGGCCACCGCTTCCGCCTGCGCCTCGTATTCGGGCACCGGCAGGGGCTCCCCGGCGAACTTGCGATTGTGGTAACGCTTGCCCTTATAGTGGGCGATCTGGCGATACATCTTGTCTAGCACGGTATCGATGGCGGCGAACAGGTCGCCTGCGCGCTCCTCGGCCCGCAGGATCGTGCGGTTGCTAAAGACGGTCATTTGCACCGTGTGGCTATCGGCGATGTTCTTGGTGGTCTGCTTGGTGATCTCGACCTGCGCATTGGTGATGGTGGGCAGGTAACGGTCCAGCCTGCCGATCTTTTTCTCCACGTAATTCCGTATGGCGTCGGTGACCTGCAGATTGCGTCCTACGATGTTGAGCTCCATCTTGGACTCCTTTCGATACGTTTTTACGTCTCTGTTCGCAACGCTCTACTGCGACCTGGCAACTCCCCCATTGGAGTTGTACGCCCATTCTACCCTGGCTGCAGGCAATTGTCAATACCTCTTTCGAGGGATGAGAGGCCTTTCTAACCAAACGCTAACGCGCTCGCTCAGGAGCCTTTGCGTATCTCCTCATAGACCCGCTCGATGCTGGCGCGCACCTGGCGAGCCAGGGCATCCTTGGCGCCCGCGGGGGCGGGGAATCGCTCGAGCATGGTGGCGCGGACCTTGTCCACCGTCTCGCGCCGGCTGTTGCCGCTCTGATACTGCTCCTGGACCTGCCGGCGCATCTCGGTGATATACTCGATCAGCGGGGCGATGGCCGAGGCGGGACACGGCTCCCCGTGCCCTGGCACGATGGTCTCGATGTCCATTTGGCTGAGGCGCTCCAGGGACTGAAGCCATTCCAGGCTCTGCGCCTGCGAGAGGTTCACATGCCGCTCGGTGGCGACCACGTCGCTGCTAAAGAGCACCTTGCTATCGGGGACGTACACGCCCAGGGTGGCGGGGGTGTGCCCGCCCAGATACATGATCTCGATGGCGCGCTGCCCCTTGTGGATCGCCAGCCCATCGGTCAGGGTGATCTCGGGGAGGACGATGCGCACGTCGGCGAGGTCCGCGGCCGTCTTGGGCTCCTTTTCCTTAAAGTGCTCGATATAGCGCTGCAGTGCCGCCTCGCCGTGCGCCTTGATCTCGCTCCAGGTGTTCTCGTGCGCGATGCTGGGCGCGGGGAAAAAGCAGTTCCCCAGCGTGCGGACCGGGCTATAGTCGGTGCTGATGACGAACGCAATGCCCTCTTTGCTGAGGCGGGCGATCCGTCGCAACCAGCGCCAGGCGTCAGCCGGGATCATCGGCGTATCGACCAACACCGCGCCGGCCTCGGTGATGATGGCGCCGACGTTTGCGCCGTGAAAGCCCGTCTCGACATAGATGTTATTGGCGATTTCCTTCATCTTGCGATCCTCTCCATAAAGGCTTCAGATCCCCTCCACCTGCGCCTGAGCATAGTCCAAAGCCTCGTCCAGCCGCGCGGGGTCGAGGCCGCCTCCCTGGGCCAGGTTGGGCTGCCCTCCCCCGCCGCCGCCGAACCGCTGGCAAACCTCTTTCAGCAGGCGATTGAGGTCGGCCGCCACGTCCGGTGAGCGCGCCAGGATCAGGCGTCCCTTGGTCCCCGAGATGGCGAATAGCGCGATGCAGCGCTCTTGTTCGGCGATGTGCAAGGCCAGTCGGCGCACCTGCTCGGCGTCGCGGTCTGGCCAGAGCCGTCGCACGATCCGCAGGCCGTTCCGCACGGGGGCCTCGCTTGCCAGGAGCTGCGCCTCCAGGTCCAGGAGCTGGTCTTGGAGTAGTTCGTTGGCTTTGTGGCAGGCGCGAGCCTGCTCCAGGCGGCGCAGGACCACCTCGCCCAGCTCCGCGTCCTGGATGCTTAGCGCGTTGGCCAGCATCGCCACCGTCTCGTGCTTGCGGGCGTAATCGCGCAAGGCGCGCCAGCCGCAGAGAAACTCGACGCGCGTCTCTGGCCCGCGCCGCTCCCACTTGGTCACTTTAACCGGCCCGATCTCGCCGGTGGCGTGGCAATGGGTGCCCCCGCACGGGGAATGGTCATAGCCCTCGATGCTGACGATGCGAATACCCCGATCCACCGTGGGCGGCTTGCGCAGCGAGAGCGTGGCCAGCGCGGCGTCGTCGCAAAAGCGCGCGAGGATCGGGCGGTTTTCCTGGACCACTTGGTTGGCCGCTCGCTCGGTGGCGGCGACTTGGTCTGGGGTCAGGAGCGAGACGTCCAGGTCGATGGTGCAGGCCTCGTCGCCCAGGTGGAAAGAGACCGTGGCGGCGGAGCAGATCTCTTGGAAGGCCGCGGAGAGCAGATGCTGACCGGTGTGCTGCTGCATGTGGTCGAAGCGCCGTTCCCAGTCGATCCGCCCCTGGACTTGATCGCCGGGCAGGTCCTGCGCCAGGACGTGGACAAGCTCGCCATCGCGCTCATGGACGTCGGTGACGGGCCGATCGTTGAGCCAGCCGGTATCGAAGGGCTGGCCGCCGGAGGTGGGGTAAAAAGCGGTGCGGTCGAGGACCAACCCGACGCCGCCCTCGACCGGCATCCGGCGGACGATGCGCGCGTCAAAGGTGGTCAGATACGGGTTGTCATAATACAACCTGGTGGTCATGGTGCTCCCGTGGCTTGTGACCGAGTGCGGGCATTATAGCACAAAGTGATTCTGCGTACCAGTTGGCGGCGGCCCGCCCAAACTGGCCTGAGGGGGGCGCTACTTGGTACAAAGGTACCATTTATGGATGCTCGCTCCCATACTAAAATCAACATAGGCCATCCTTGCCGGGCGGGAGGCGTGGCTTGTTTCGGCACCCCCGCCCGGCGGGGCGCCACCAGTCCTGTCGCGAGGGGCCCAATCCTGTGGAGGGAGCGCTCATGAAATCCACGTCTAGATGGTCACACCTGGCCGCAGCGGTGATCGCCCTGGTGCTGCTGGGCGTTTGGGGGCGCGCGCCGGTGAGCGCCGATGTCGCCACGCCGGCGCTGGGCGGATTGATGTTCATCGAGAACGTAGGGCAGTTCGATCCGGCCGTGCGCTTTATGGCGCGGGGCGCGGGAGCCAGCGCCTGGCTGACCCAGGAGGGCTTGTGGTTCGCGGTGCGCGAACCGGCCGATGCCCAGGCTGCGCGCGACGAGCGTGACGCCGCGCGCCGCGTCGCCACGGCCAAGGTGTCTTTCGTCGGCGCCAACCCCGACCCTCGGTTGGAGCCCTTCGACAGGCTGCCTACGGCGGTTTCGTATTTTGTGGGCAACGACCCGGCCAAGTGGCGCGCCGACGTGCCAGCCTGGCGCGGGGTGCGGTACGTGGATCTCTATCCTGGGGTGGACCTCGAGATCGTGGAGCAGGGCGGGCGCTGGTCCTGGAGGCTGGCGTCGCGCCGCGCGGGCCTCGCTGCTGGGGAGGGGAAGCAGGCGGCCACCCTCGCCGACGTCCAGTTGCGCGTGGAGGGGGCTGATCTCGCCATGCAGGACGGCCTGCTCCGTCTGAGCACGCCGGCGGGCGATCTCTCGCTGCCGCTGCTGCAAGCGGCGGGCGACGATGGCCCGCAGCCCGCCCCCCGGGTCTCCCCGGACCATGTGGTCAAGGACCCCTTCGTCCCCATGGCGGCGGCGCTGAGGTCGGCCGCCCCGCTGGGGGCCGGCGACCTGGTGTATTCGACCTATTTGGGCGCGGGCGACCTCGACGAGATATCCGCCATTCGCGTGGATGGCAACGGCAACATCTATGTCACGGGCTATACCGCCTCGGCTCTCTTCCCGATCTCGGCCCTTCCGTATGATGGCATCCTGGGCGGCACCTTCGATGCCTTTGTCACCAAACTCGCACCGGACGGGTCGGCTCCTATCTATTCCACTTTTCTGGGCGGCGGCGATGACGATTATGCCTTCGCCCTGGACCTGGATAGCAGCGGCAACGCCTACCTGACGGGCGTGACTTGGTCGGCCAACTATCCCACCACGATCGGGGCCTACGACACCGTTTTCACCGGCTCGGGCACAAACAGCGATGCCTTTGTGACCAGGCTTAGCGCTTCGGGCGCCTCTCTGGTCTTTTCCACCTTTCTGGGCGGCGATGGCGCCGATAAAGGACGGGGGATCGCCGTCGATAGCAGCGGCAGCGCCTATGTGACCGGCGAGACGGGCATCACCAGCGCGGTCAGCTTCCCGACCACGGCCACGGCCTACGATCGCACCCACAACGGCGGCGCGGACGTTTTCGTCACCAAGTTCGAGCCCTTCGGTGGGGCGCTGGGCTATTCAACCCTGCTGGGCAGCAACAGCACGGATATCGGCTATGCCATCGCCGTTGACGCCGGCGGCAACGCTTACGTGGCGGGCGATACCTACTGGAATCTCGTGGAAAACTCGAACTTTCCGACGACGGCCACGGCGTTTGACCGGGAGCACAACGGCGGCTCGGATGGCTTTGTGACCAAGTTGAACGCGACTGGCGCGAGCCTGGCATATTCGACCTTTTTGGGCAGCAGTAGCACGGATTGGGTGCAGGCCCTGACTGTGGACGGCTCTGGCTGCGCCTACGCGGCGGGCCCCACGTACTGGACCGACTCGCTCAACCCGTCCAACTGGCCAACCACGACAGGCGCTTTTGACACGAGCCACAACGGCGGCGCGCTGGGCATCGATCTCTTTGTGGCCAAGCTCCATGCCGATGGCTCGGCCTTGCACTATTCCACCTTCTTGGGCAGCAGCGAGGATGAAGGCGATGATAGCGTGGGCGTTGCGGTGGATGCGGATGGGTACGTCTACGTCACAGGCTATACCTACTGGAAGCACCCCAGCGAGCCTTCGGATTTTCCAACCACCCTCTCAGCCTATGACTGGGAGCACAACGGGAGCCAGGACGCTTTCCTGTCCAAGTTGCTGATCGATGGCAGCAACCTGGCCTATTCAACCTTCTGGGGCGGCAGCGGATCCGATTATGCCAACGGCGTGGCCCTGGGCTCCGGCGGCAACGTCTATCTGGCGGGCGCGACGACATCGAATGACTTGCCCATGCTGAAGCCCTTCCAATCGACGCGAGGCGGGGGCTCGGACGGCTTTGCGCTCAAGATCCATCCGTCGGACACCCTGAGCTACTATCTGGACCTCAGCGCCAACCATGGCACCACGACGCCAGCGGATGGCTGGTACGAAGAGGGCGTGACCCTGACCATCCAGGCCGAGGCGCCCGCGGCCCAAAGTGGCGAGCGGTACGTCTGGGGCGGGTGGACTGGCGCCGGCGCCGGGTCGTATACCGGCAGCGATAACCCGGCCGGCATCGTCATGGACGGGGCGATCACCGAGGCCGCTGCCTGGGGCCACGAGTACTATTTGACCGTCGAGACCTCCCCGGCTGGCGCGGCCTCCATCGCTGGCGCGGGCTGGTACGCAGCGGGCGGTGCGGCGACGACAGGCGCGGCGCCGGCGCGGGTGCTCGTTGGCGGCGAGACCTTTGTCTTCCGCGGCTGGAGCGTGGATGGCGTCAACGTGGCGGGCAACCCCATCCAGGTGCTGATGGGCGGGGCGCATACCGCAGTGCCCCGTTATACGCTGCTGGGGAGCGAGCCCCCTCAGACGTTGCGCGCGCTGCCAGCGGCAGGCTATGCCCCGTCGGGCGTCTTGCAGCGCTTTACCGCCGTGTATCAGGACCCCGACGGCTGGGACGATCTGCACTATGCCGAGTTCCTCATCAACAGCGCGCCCGTGTTGACCAAGACCGTCGCGGTGCGCTACGACGCGCAACTGAACAAGATGTATATCCATGACCCGGTGGGTGATCTCTGGCAGCCCGATGGGCTCACCCCGGGCGTGGCGGGCACGCTTGCGTCCTCGTACATCGTCTTGAACGGCGCGCAGAGCTCGGTGGTCACGGACACGAACACGCTGACGGTGACCTGGGCTCTCCAGTTCACCTATCGCGAGAGCGGTTGCGCCTACAACCTGTATCTGCGCGCAGAGGATATCCTGGGCAACGGCGATGGCTGGAACGATCACGGGGATTGGGTTGTCAATCGCAAGCCCGACCAGCTTGTCTCTCCGGGGATCATCAACACGAGCGTCGCGAGCGGGGTCAAGATGACCTTTGACCCGCGTTATCGCGACCCGGACAAGTGGGCCAACCTGGGGCAGATCTACTTTGCCATCGCCAATACTCCGCCCACGCACGAACTGGAGGCGGGTGGCATCTTTCTGAAGTATGACCAGGTGGCAAACAAGATCTACCTGGCGGATTCCAACGGGACTGGCTGGGGGAGAGGGGTAACGCCGGGGACAGCCGATGTGCTGGAGAACGGGGCGGTCAAGGTGACCGTCCTGTATACCAAGCCTGGCGCCGTGGACGCGTGGACGCGGATCATGCGCTGGCGGCTGGAGTTCAAGTCGGCCTTTGCGGGGCGGCGCGGGGTCTATATGCGGGCGATCGATCTTTTCCCCGAAGCCGATGGCGACACCGGCTGGACGTGGAAGGGCGCTCTCACCATCCAGCCCTGAATCGCGGCCGCCTATAGTACCATGGTCCTATTGAGTGCTAGCCAGCCCGGGGCTATTATCGTATCGGAGCAAGACGAGGTCCGCGGTCATTGCCCTGCCCGTCGACCTGCCGTATTGTCTCGGGGGGTGTTGTACCATGTCAAAGCATTCGATTCTCGGAGCAGTGCTGTCGTTAGTTTGCCTGCTGGCGCCGACTTGGGTCCATGCGGGGCCGCCGCGAGCCCAGGTGGTCGTTCAGCAGAGCCTGCGCGCGCTCACTGAGCAGGCGGATGTCGTCGTGATCGGCCAGGTGGTAAGCCTGGAGACAGAACAAGACGACCACGGAGTGATTCATACCTCCGCGGGCGTGTCCGTGGAGCGCTATCTGAAGGGCCGGCGGGCGGAAGAGACGCTGCGGGTCAGGGTACCCGGAGGGGTCGTCGGCGAGATCGGCCTATGGGTGCCGGAGGCGCCCCAGCTAGCTGTGGGCGAGCGGACCCTGCTCTTCCTGAACGCCGCGGGGGAGACTTGGGCGGCGCCATGGCAGCAGCACAAGTACACGGTGCGGGACGACCGCCTGGCGGAAAACGGGCACCTCTTGGCTGACGTCGAGCGGGCCATCGCGCTGGTGCAGAAGCCGGGAGCCGCGTCGCTGGCCGCGGCCGTCGACCTCGAAATGGCGGGGCCCGGGCCGGAGCTGGAAGCGGACCTGTCCTACCGGTGGCTGGGCCACCACTGGCCCGGCGATAACCCCATGGGCGAGCCTTTCCTCATCTATGAGAATACCGCCGACTGCGTCGGCGAGGGCGCGGCGATCCGCGCGGCCGCGCAGACTTGGAGCGAGGCGCCCGGGGCCGCCTTCAGCTTTGTCTACGGCGGCGCAGCCACGGCGCCCGTGCCCAGCATGGACAACAAGAATGTGGTGCGCTGGGACGAGTTGGGCTCCTCAGGGCCAGTCGGCTCGGCTTACATCTGGTACTATGCGACCAGCATGGAAGTCTTTGAGGCGGACATGGTGCTGAATGACTACTGGTCCTGGAGCGCCGCGCCGACTTGCCCCGTTGATCGCGTTGATGTGCAGAACGTCTTGGCGCACGAGCTGGGCCACTGGGTCGGGCTCAAGGACCTTTACGAGACGGCGGACGCGGAAAAGACCATGTACGGCTATTCCTACTGGGGTGAGGTGCAGAAGCGGACCCTGCATGAGGACGATATAGCCGGACTCCAGGCGATCTATCCGGCTCCTCCGGCCATGATCAACTACCCCCAGGTCGCGCCGGAGGCTGGCTATAGCGAGCCCGGCGCCTGGTTCAGCGTCACAACGACGGTCTATGAGAGCGCGGGATGGCAGAATCTCCGCTATGTGGACCTGTTGGTGAACGATAGCGGGGCGCTGACCCGGACCTTGGCGGCGCGCTACGACGTGCAGGCCAACGAGATGCGCCTCCATGACCCGGTTGGTGACTTTTGGCGGAGCGAGGGGGTGACGCCGGGTGCGGGGGGCACGATCGGCCACATCTATGCCCAGTTGGACGGCGCGCAGAGCTCGGTGGTGGCCGATGGCGATCTGATGACGATCACCTGGGCGGTGCAGTTCACCTGGAGAAAGAGCGGCAACGCCTATAGCACTTATCTGCGCGTGGAGGACTTGCAGGGGGATTCCACCGGCTGGAGCGATGTCGGCGACTGGATCGTCAACCGCGGGCCCAACTATTTGATCCCTCCGGCGCTGGCCAATAGCTCTGTGGCGAATGGCGTCCAAATGACCTTCGATCCGCGCTATCGCGACCTGGATCGGTGGACGAACCTGACGCAGATCTATTTCGCCATCGCCGATGCGCTGCCCACCGGTGAAATGGGCGCCAACGGGGTGTATCTAAAGTATGATCAGATCGGGAACAAGATCTACCTGGCGAACTCGGCGGGGACCGCCTGGCTGGGTGGGGTGGCGCCCAAGAGCGATCTGATTCTGGAGAACGACGCTGTCAAGGTCATGGTCAAGTGGAGTTATCCGGGGGCGATGGATACCCAGACGCGGATCATGCACTGGCGGCTAGAGTTCAAGCCGGGCTATGCGGGGAAGCACCGGATCTATCAGCGCGCGATCGACCTCTTCCCGCAGGCCAATGGAGACACGGGCTGGATATACAAGGGTACCTTGCAGGTCACGCCCTAGCGGCGGACCCGGTCATAACGGGCAGAGGGCTGGCCATCGCCAGCCCTCTGCGTTTTTCGAGCGAGCCTGGAGGGTGCCGCCGGCCCGGCGCGCCTCAGGGCATGTTGGCATAGGAAGCGTGCTCCATGCCGCCCCAGTATTGCGGCGGCCAGTAGCAAAGCAGCGCCTTGCCGATGATCTCCTCGGCGGGGAGCATGCCCCACTGTCGCGAGTCGTTGCTGCTGGGGCGATTGTCTCCTAACACCAAGTATTCGCCCTCGCCCACGCGCCGCGGGCCCCAGGAACGCTGGTTCGCATACACGATGTAAGGCTCGTCCAGCGGCTGATCGTTCACATAGACGATGCCCAGCCGCACCTCGACGGTCTCGCCGGGCAGGCCGATCACGCGTTTGACGAAATCCTTGTCGGGCGCGGGCGGCGCATTAAAGATCACAATGTCGCCGCGCTTCACCGCCCCGAGCCGGTAGCTGATCTTGTCCACGATCAGGAACTGGCCGTCGTGCAGGGTTGGCTCCATGCTCTGGCCCTCGATGCGAAAGTTCTGCACGAAAAAGCGCAGCGCGGCAAAGATCACCAGCGCCAGCAAGATCGTTTCGAGCAGCTCGCGCAACATCGCCCGGAAGCTCGCTTGGCCTTGCGGGGTCGTGGGCGGGTCCGCCTCCGGGGTCAATGGCCTGTTCTCAGACATTGCTTTCCTCCTGCCTGTGCCCCTCGATTATAGCCTAACCGGCCCCAGACGCAAGCCCCTTGCGCGTTTTGCGGTTCGCTGCAAGTATGCTAGAATAGCATCTGCCCCCAAGCAGCACAATCTGTAATCCCGAGTGACGAGATGATCCCAAGCAAGGCCGGAAAGAAGCCGCCGCTTTACGCCGTCGGGATGATCACCCTCTTGTTTGTGATCCTATCCACGGTCAACGTCTGGGCGAAGCCGCCCCAAGAT
>JAAYEA010000042.1 GCA_012689325.1 Chloroflexota bacterium | reverse complement strand
TGCCGCCCGCGCTGGCGGGCAAGCCCGCCGAGGTCAAGCGCAAGTGGGCCATCGAAGAGGTCATCCGCACCGCCCATGCCGCGAAAAAGCTCGGCGTGAGCGTGGTCACGGGCTTTACTGGCTCGCCCATCTGGGACCTGATCTATAGCTTTCCGCCCATCCCCCCCGAAAAGATCGAGGAGGGCTTCCAGTTCGTGGCGGACAAGTGGAACCCCATCCTGGACGAGTTTGGCAAGCTGGGCGTCAAGTTCGCGCTGGAGGTCCACCCCACCGAGATCGCCTTCGACACCCACACCGCCCGCCGACTGCTCGAGGTGCTCAAGTACCGGCCCGAGTTCGGCTTCAACTTTGATCCCAGCCACCTGCAATGGCAGGGCGTCGATCCGGCGCGGTTTATCGCCGCCTTCCCGGATCGCATTTATCACGTGCACATGAAGGACTGCGCGGTGACGCTGGACGGCGAGAGCGGCATCATCAGCTCTTACCTCTCCTTCGGCGACGCGCGGCGCGGCTGGGATTTCCGCTCGCTGGGCCGCGGCGACGTGGATTTCGAGGCGATCATCCGCGTCCTGAACCGCATCAACTATCAGGGCCCGCTCTCCGTCGAGTGGGAAGATGCGGGGATGGACCGCGAGTTCGGCGCCGCCGAGGCGGCCGCCTTCGTCAGGTCGGTGGACTTTACGCCTTCGGCCGTCGCTTTCGACGCTGCCTTCACCAAGAAATAGGCCGTCTTCCGGTTCGCGACGGCAAAAGTGCCGGGCGGCAGAGCACGCCGCAAGATAGCGCAATGGGGCCAGGTTGTTTCGACCTGGCCCCTTTTTGTTCAGCAATTGCCAAAAGGAGTGTCCATGAAAATCCCTGTCGGCGTCTTGGGTGCAACGGGGGCCGTCGGCCAGCGTTTCGTCCAGCTTTTGGACGGCCACCCCTGGTTTGAGGTAAAAGCGCTGGCCGCCTCCAGCCGGTCAGCGGGGCAAAGCTACGAGCGCGCCTGCCATTGGATCCTCTCGACTCCCATGCCCGAGTGGGCGCGCCAGATGCCCGTCCTCCCCGCCACCGCCACCGCCGGCATGGATTGCCAGCTGCTCTTCGCCTCCCTCCCCGGCGACCTGGCCGGCCCGGTGGAGGAGGAATTCGCCGCGGCGGGTCACGTGGTCTGCTCCAACGCCTCGGCCCACCGCCTCGCAGCAGATGTGCCCTTGATCATCCCCGAGGTCAACGCCGACCACCTGGCGCTGATCCGCACGCAACAGGCGGGGCGCGGCTGGAAGGGCTTTATCGTCACCTCCGCCAACTGCTCCAGCACCCACATGACCCTGGCCCTGAAGCCGCTCCAGAGCGCCTTTGGGCTGAGCAAGGTCTATGTGGTGACCATGCAAGCGGTCTCGGGCGGCGGCTACCCCGGCGTGCCCTCGCTGGATATCCTGGGCAACGTGATCCCCTACATCGGCGGGGAAGAGGACAAGATGGTGAGCGAGCCGCTCAAGCTGTTGGGCCGCTTGCAGGAGGGGCGGATTCAGGACGCCGAGATCGTGATCAGCCCGCACTGCAACCGCGTGCCCGTGCATGACGGCCACACCGAGTGCGTCTCGGTGAGCCTGGGCCGCCAGACCACCATCGAGGAGATCAGCCAGGTCTGGCGCGACTTTCGGGCCGAGCCGCAGGCGCTCGGGCTGCCCAGCGCCCCGCAGCACCCCATCCTGGTGGCCGAGGAGGCGGATAGGCCGCAGCCCTCCCGCGACATCCACCTGGAAAAGGGCATGGCCACCATCGTGGGCCGGCTGCGCCCCTGCCCGCTTTTCGACTTCAAGTTTGTCCTGCTAGGCCACAATACCGTGCGCGGCGCCGCTGGCGGCTCCCTGCTGAACGCCGAGCTGCTGGTGGCGCAGGGCTGGATCAAATAGGTGGAGGGCATCATGGGTTATCACTCTTGGTTCCAATGCGCCCGCGGCTGTCCGGGCCGCCATTCCATCTATGAAGTCATCTATCGCTGCCCCACCTGCGGCGGGCTGCTGGACGTGCACCACGATGAGGAGGCGCTGAAATCGCGCAGCGCCGCCGCCTGGATGCAGCTCTTTGATCAGCGGCTGCACACCAACGCCTGGCCCTATGGCAGCGGCGTCTGGGGCAAGAAGGAGTGGGTCTGCCCCAGCGTCGACGATAGCAACATTGTCTCCATGTACGAGGGCCACAGCAACCTCTTTTGGGCCGAGCGATTGGGCAAAGAGCTCGGCGTCAGCGACCTGTGGATCAAGCTGTGCGGCAACAGCCACACCGGCTCATTCAAGGACCTGGGCATGACCGTGCTGGTCTCGGTGGTGCGGCAGATGCGCGCCATGGGCAAAGCGATCCCCGCCATCGCCTGCGCTTCCACCGGCGACACCTCCGCCGCGCTGGCCGCCTATTGCGCCGCCGCCGACATCCCAGCCATCGTTTTCCTGCCGCGCGGCAAGGTCTCCGCCGCGCAGCTCATCCAGCCCATCGCCAATAACGCCCTGGTGCTGGCGTTGGACACCGATTTCGACGGCTGCATGAAGATCGTGCAAGAGGTCACGGCGCGCGAGAACATCTATCTCGCCAACTCGATGAACTCGTTGCGCATCGAGGGGCAAAAGACGGTGGGGATCGAGATCGTGCAGCAGTTCGATTGGGAGGTCCCCGACTGGATCGTCATCCCGGTGGGCAACCTGGGCAACGTCAGCGCCTTGGGCCGGGGGCTCTTGCTGATGCGCGAGCTGGGCCTCATCTCGCGGCTGCCGCGCCTCGTCTGCGCCCAGAGCGCCAAGGCCAATCCCCTCTACCTCAGCTACCTGACGGGGTTCCAGGATTTCCGCCCCATCCAGGCGCAGACGACCCTGGCCAGCGCCATCCAGATCGGCAACCCCGTGAGCTATGAGCGCGCGGTCAAGGTGCTCCGCCAGTTCGAGGGCATCGTCGAGCAGGCCACCGAGGACGAGCTCGCCAACGCCGCCGCCCGCGGCGACCGGACCGGCATGTATTGCTGCCCCCATACGGGCGTGGCGTTGGCCGCGCTCTTCAAGCTGTTGGAGCGCGGCGAGATCAAGCCGCAGGACCGGGTGGTGGTCATCTCGACGGCGCACGGGCTCAAATTCACGGATTTCAAGGTCGGCTACCACACCGGCAAGCTGGACGAGGTGTCGGCGCGTTATGCCAACCCGCCCATCGAGCTGCCCCCCGACGTGGGACAGGTCCGGGACGCCATCGCGCGCGAGCTGGACCGGCGCTATCCGCAGACAAGACCCGAAAAGGTTTAGGAAAACCTTTTGGGTCTCCATCGAAACGACAGACAGGAGATGTTCAGATGTTGGTGATGAAGTTCGGGGGCACCTCCGTAGGCAGCCAAGAAGCCTTTAGGCAGGTCATCAAGATCGTCCAGGACGCTTTGACCAGGGATCCGCAGGTGGTGGTGGTCGTCTCCGCCATGAGCGGCGTGACCAACGCGCTCATCGAGGGCGCCACCGCCGCCTCGCGCGGCGATCACGAGACCTACCAGCGGCTCAAGTCGGAGCTGCTGAGCCGCCACCTGAGCACGGTGGACCAACTGTCCCTCAGCCCCGCCATGCGCCTAGACGTGTCCGGCCACATCGAGGATAGGCTGCACGATTTCGACCGTTTTTGCCGCAGCGTGGCGATCCTCCGCGAGCTGACCCCCCGCGGGCTGGACCTCATCTCGGCGCTGGGCGAGCGGCTCTCCGTGGTCATGATCGCCGCGGCCCTCAGCTCCGCCGGCATCAAGGCCCAGGCGGTGGAAGCCACCGAGCTGATCGTCACCGACGACAACTTTGGCCAGGCCAGCCCGCTGATGGAGGAGACCAAGGCCCGCACGGAGGCGCGGCTGGGCGCCCTGCTGGCGCGCGGCATCGTCCCCGTGGTGACCGGTTTCATCGGCGCGACGCCGGAGGGCGTGACCACGACCTTGGGGCGCAGCGGCAGCGACTATACCGCGGCGATCCTGGGCGCCTGCCTCGCCGCAACGGAGATCTATATCTGGAAAGAGGTCGACGGCATCATGACCGCCGACCCGCGCATCGTCAAGGAGGCCTATACCCTCCCCGAGATGACCTACGCCGAGGCCGCCGAGCTGGCCTACTTTGGCGCCCAGGTGTTGCATCCCAAGACCATCGCGCCGGCGGCCGAGCTGGGCATCCCCCTGCGCACCGTCAACACCTTTAACCCTGCCCACCCCGGGACCGTGCTGGTGCGCGAGCGCCAGAACACCGACAAGCGGCCCATCCAGGCCGTGAGCGTGATCAAGGCGCTCAGCCTGATCACGGTGGAAGGGCGGGGCATGCTGGGCGTGCCCGGCATCGCCGCGCGGACCTTTGCCGCCGTGGCACGCCGCAACGCCAACGTGCTGATGATCTCCCAATCCTCCTCGGAGCAGCACATCTGCTTCGTCGTGCCCCTGGCTGCAGCCAAGGGCGTGATCGAGTCGCTGGAGGACGAGCTGCGGCTGGAAATGCTCAAGCAGAACATCGACCGCATCGGGCAGCAAGCCGAGGTAGCCATCGTCGCCGTGGTGGGTGAGGGGATCGCCTACACCCCCGGCGTGGCCGCGCAGATCGTGGGGGCGTTGGGCAAGCGCCGCATCAACATCGTCGCCGTGGCGCAAGGCTCCTCCGCCTGCAACTTTTCCATGGTGGTGGACATCAAGGACGCCGACGACGCCGTGCGGGCGATCCACCAGGATGTCCTCATGCCCATCAACGGCTCATGAAAACCGCGCCTTCCCGCGAGTCCGAGCCCGGCGCTCCAGTCCCCCGCTGGCTGGAGCGCCCGCGCGAGTACGTGCACCTGCGCAAGGCCAGCCTGCGCCGGGTTGGCCTGGCGCTGCTGGCGTTGCTGGCGCTGGCCATCGCCGCCCACCCGCTCTGGCTCACCGCCCTGGCGCGCTTTCTGGTCGTGGACGAGCCGCCCCGCCCGGCGGACGCCATCCTGGTGCTGGGCGGCGGCAGCGGCGAGCGCGAGGAATGGGGCGCGGCGCTCTATCTGCAAGGCTATGCGCCGCTGGTGATCGCCAGCGGGGAGCCGCCGTACGCCCCCGGCGAGAGGCGCAGCTTTGCTGAAATCTCGGCGGACTATTTGGCCGAGCTGGGCGTCGCGCCTTCCGCCATCCTCACCATGCCCGAGACCACCAGCACCCACGATGAGGCCGTCCAGTCCCGCGAGCTGCTCCGCCAGCGCGGCGGCCGCGCCCTGATCGTGATCAGCGACCCCTTCCACATGCGGCGCTCCGCCTGGACCTTCCGCAAGGCCTTTCGGGGGGAGGAGGTGGAGCTGACCTTCGTGGCAACGCCCGCCACCTGGTTCCGCGTGGAGCGCTGGTGGACCCGCGAGCGCGATATGCTGGCGGTGGCGCAGGAATACGAGAAACTCGTCTTCTATCTTTTGAGCGGCAAGCTATTCTAGCTCACGGGCGCAGCACAAGCTCGTACTTGTGCACCTGGTGTTGGAGCGTGTCCGCCACATAGAGGTACTTGTCGCCGTCCAGCGCCAGGTCGGTGGGCACGCGGAACTCGCCCGTCCCGCCCCACTGGCCCAGCAGCTCGCCGCTGGGCGAATAGCGCCAGATCTCGTTCAGCTCGGGCGTGGTGATGAAAAAGCTGCCATCGGGGAGCATGGCCAGGTGCGGCCCATTGTAGGCGTTAGCCACGGGGATGGACCACTCGCCCACATACGCGCCAAAGCGGTCCCAGCGCTGGATGCGCCGGTTGCTGTTATCCACCACGAACGTCTCGCCAGCGGCGTCCAAGCCGACGTCCGTCGGCTCCAGCAGTTGCCCCCGCCCCGAGCCCTGGCTGCCCAAGGCGCCGATCAACTGCCCCGCCGCGTCAAAGGCGACCAGGCGATGCCCGCCGGTATCCGCCACATAGATATTGCCCTCGGCATCCAGGCTCAGGCCCCGCGGCTGGTAGAGCTGCGCCTCCGGCCCGCCAAACTTGCCCAGGTACTTGCCCTTGGCGCTGAAGCGATAGATCCAGTTCGGCCCCGCGTCCAGCACCAACACCTCATCCTGCGCCGTCACCGCGATGTCCCAGGGGACCTCGAAGGGGCGATCGGCCTCATCCCAGCTCGCCAGGAAGCGCCCCTCGCCGTCAAAGACCTGCACGCGGGCATTGCCGCTGTCCGCCACATAGACGCGCCCTTGCGAATCCACGCCCAGGCCGCGCGGCTGTGAGAACTCGCCTGGCCGGCTTCCCTCCTTGCCCCATTGGACCACCAACGGCCCCAGGGTGAAGGGCTGCATCTCGGCGGATGAAGGCGGCAAGGGAGCCGGGGGCGCGGGCTGGGCCGCTTGCGCCACGTCCTCCACGCCCCACTGGGCGATGGGATAGCGCAGATGGGACTCGGGCAGCCGCTCCCGCTGGCCGCCCGGCGGCTGCCAATAGAGCGTCAGCGACATGCCGCCGCCCTCTTGGGCGTACTTGACCTCGATATCGTGCCACCCTTGCGCCAGCCGGACCGTCCCCTCCACATACATCTCGCCATGGGCGCCGCCGTTGTCCACGACCAGATCGCCGTCGATATAGAGTCGCGAGCCATCGTCCGACTCGGCACCGAGGAGATAGGCGCCCTCTTGCGGCGCGAACACTTGCCCGCGCCAGATGATACCGAACATCCCTTCCAGCAAAAAGCAGTTGGAAAAGATCAGCGGGTCGAGCTGGATAGCGGCGGGCGGGCCAGTCCAATCGGGCTTGCGATAGTAGGCCGCCTCCAGGCCGTGCGGCGAGGCCTCCAGCGCATAGAGCGCCTCCGCCGGCACCACCTGGCGCTCCAGCCCCGTGCCGCGCCAGTACAGGCTCAGCGTCTCGCCAGCGCTCCCCACGGCATATTCCAGCGTCAGGGCGTGCAGCCCCTTGGGCAGGACCGACTCCTGCCCCCAGGCCACCGCCTCGCCATTCAGGGTCAGCTTGGCCTCCCCCGGGCCCTCTAGATCGAAGGCGTACCGCCCATAGGCCGGGACGTAGAGGCTGCCCCGCCAGACCACGCGCCAAGGGGGCGCCGGCGAGGGGTCGGCGCGCCAGGTGAACCCCTCGCGCAGCTCGCGGCGCGCCAGGATCGGGGCCTCCCCGGCGCCAGCATAGTAGCTGCCCTCCAGGCCGCGCGCCGCCAGGACCTCGTCCGGCGTAATGCGAAAGGTGTAAAAGAGCGCCCCGCCGAACTGGTTGTGATGAGTCTCCAAGACGCCCTGCGGGTACCATTGCCGCAAGATCGGCAGCACCACCTGATAGCGCGCCTCCAGGATATAGGCCACGCCGCGATTGGCCGCGGGGCCCTTGTACGGGATATGCGCCACATAGTCCAGCGCCTCATACTCTGCGGCGTTGTGGGCGACGAAGCAGAGCACGGTATCCTCCGGGAAGACGTGCATCAAGCCGGGGGAAACCAGCACCTGGTAGCGCGGTCCCCAGGCCTCGATCAGGCGCCCGATGCGGTTGGCCGCTGGCTCAAAGCCGGCATAGACGCCCGGATGCCTCGCCTGCCGGACGAAATAGGCCTGATAGTCCGCCACTCCGGCCGCCAGCAGGATGGCCGCCACCACCCCGGCGCTGGCGCATCTCCAGCGCCGCGCGCGCCTGGCGCTGGCGCCCGCGTCGGCAAGCTGCAGCACCGCGCGCCAGAGCTCCCGCAGCGCCAGCCCCGCCATCAGGCAGGCGGCCGGCAACGAGGCGATCACCCGGGTGCTGTGCGGCGTCTCGATGGAGTGGGTCAACGCGCCCGGCAGCAGGCCCGCCCCAAACCAGAGCAGTAGCCCGGCATAGCGCGGATCGCGCCAGCGCGCAAGGCAGATGCCTGCCCCCAGGACCAGGAACACGCCGGCGATCAGGCCAAAGCCCGGCTCGCCGGGGAGGTTCATGATGTTGTTCTGGTCGCCACGATAGTTATACATGGTCAGGTAGCCGACCACGTTCTTGAGCACCGGCCGCCAACTGCCCGTTTCCCGCACCTCGGCGGCCAGCGACACCTCGTTGAGGCGATTGAGAAAGCGCTCGGGGTTGCTCCAGGCAAAGCGCCCCAGCGGCACCAGCAACAGCGCCAGCGTGGCCACGCACAAGAGCAGCCCGGGCAGGTTTCGCCGCAAAAAGCCGCGCTCGCTGAACACAAGATGGACGCAAAAGAGCACCAGCACCAGCGGCAGCAGCCGGAAAGAGACATAGGTATATAGCCCGGCCGCCATCATGGCAGCGCAGAGCACATAATCCCACCACCGCCCGCGGCGCGTGGCCCGCCAAAGGAAGAAGAGGGCCATGGTGATCAGAAACGGCGTCATCGCCGCCTCGAAGACCAGGCGGCTATAGTGCAGGTGAAAGCGCGACAGCGCCAGGAAGGCCGCTGCCAGCAGCGCCGCCCGCCCGCCCAGGAGCGACCTCCCCAGCCGATAGACCGCCGCGATGGCCAACACGCCCAAGACGATGGAAACCAGCCGCATGGGAAACACCCGCACGCCCAGCAGCCGAAAGGCCCCCGCCAGCAGGTGCAGATGCAGCGTGGGGCGGCCGCTCAAGCTGTCGCTCCAGACGGGATGGGTGCCCTCCTCCAGGATTTGCAGGGCGTCCATCCCGTTCTGGGCCTCGTCGAAAAAGATGCCGCTGGGCATGCGATCCAGCAGATGGGCGCGCAGGGCCGTGGCGGCAAGGAGGATCAGGGTGATAGCGAATAGCTCGGCGAGGGCGACGCGGGAGCGCGGGGCGCCGCCGGGCCCAGGCCGGTTGCGCCCCAGCCAGATGCTGCCGAGCACGCCCGCCAGGGCCAGCCCGGCCAGCGCCCAGGCCGCGACAGGGGCCGAGTGGCCCGACCGCACCACCATAGCCAGGATGCCCGCCGCGATGGCGAGGATAGCCGGGGCCAGCTCGCGGGCGCGATAGGGGACGGACTGGGCCTCCGGGGCAGGGAGCGCGTCGCCCGCTTGTTGCGTGCGTCGCGAGGCCAGGGCGGCCAATGCCGCGGCGACGACGTACAGCGCCAAGGCGACCCAGGGTCCTGTGGAAAGCAGCCAGTGCGTGGGAGGCAGGTACTCGCCGCGCCGGGCCAGATCCAGGAGCACCTGCGCCGCCAAGCCCAAGAGCACGGCGCCAAAGGCGGGGGCAAAGCCCTTCCTTACGGCCTGGCTTGGCCCGCTCGCATCCTGCGCGGCGTTCCGATCGTCCACGGCGTCCTCAATTCAGCTCTCGGATGCGAAACACTTGAACACGATGGTTCAGGGTGTCGGCGACGTAGAGCAAGTCATCCTGGATGGTCAGGTTCACCGGCACGTGCAGCAGGCCATCGCCCCACTGCCCCAGCAGGGTGCCATCGCTGGCGTAGCGCTGGATCAAGCCCAGCTCGGGGGCGGTGGCAAAGAGGCTGCCATCCTTGGCCAGGGCCAGGTGGGGGCCGTTATAGGCGTTGGCCAGCGGGATCGCCCACTCGCGCTTGTACCGGCCAAAGACATCGAGGTTCTGGATGCGCCGGTTGCCCGTGTCCACCACGTACAGGTCGCCCCAGGCGTCGGTCGTCACGTCCGTCGGCTCCAGGAACTCGCCGGGCGCGTTGCCCACGCTGCCATAGCCGCCGGACTTGGCCCCGCTGGCGTCGAACTGGATCAGCCGGCCGCCGCCCGTATCCACTACCGTGACCGTGCCATCCGCCGCCAGGGACATGCCGCGCGGGTGATAGAGCTGCGCCTCCGGCCCGCCGAATTTGCCGAGATAGTTGCCCTCGACGGAGAAGCGATAGATCCAGCCGGGGTCGGAATCCAGGACCAGCACCTCGCCCGCGGCGTTGACCGCCAGGGCCAGCGGCTCCACCAGCGGCTGATCGGCCCGGTTCCACTCGCGCAGGAACTGGCCGGCGCTGTCCAAGACCTGCACGCGGCGGTTGCCCGTGTCCGCCACATAGATTTGCCCCCGCGCGTCCACGGCCACATCCCGCGGCTCGTTGAACTGGGCGGGGCCGCTTCCCTGCTGGCCCCAGGTGGCCACGGGGTCGAGCTCGGCCAGCCCCTGCTCGGTCGCCACGCCGCTGGGCGGGCGCGCCGCCTCCACCAGTTGCGGATAGCTCCCCTGCGGCGGGAAGAGCGCCTCCGCGGGGATAATCGCGCGCGGTTGGTTGGGGGGCTGCCAATAGAGGTTGATGTGCGACCAGTTGCTCTTGTCCACAAAGCGGACGCGGATATCGTGCAGCCCCGCCGTCAGGGTGATATGTCCCTGGTTGTACTGGTTGCCCACGTGCGTCTCGGCCACCAGCCGCTCATCCACATAGACCCACGAGTCATCGATGGACTCGACGCCAAAGGCATAGTTGCCCGGCGTGGGGATGTTGACCTTGCCGACCCATTCGGCCGTGTAGGGCCTGGGCAAGAGCAGGATATGGAAATAGAGCGCCAGCGAGGGATCGATCTTGGCCAGCGCCGGCTCGCCGCGCCACTCCAGGTTGGGATAGTAGCGCCCCAGGAGGCCATTGTTGGTCACCGGCGGGTTGGTGTAAAGCGCGCCCTCCCCGATAATCTGCGGCGACGCGCCCGGCGGCGACCAGTACAGGTCGAGCATCCCCGGCGCGCCCACGGCCCGCAGGCGCAGGGCGTGATTCCCCTCGGCCAGGGTCAGTTGGGCTTCCCCCGCCGCGTCCAGCACCAGCGTCTCGTCCAGGTAAAGCTCCACCGCTGCCGGCGCCCGCAGGCTGATGCGATAGTCTCCGTATTTCGGCGCGCGCAGCGTGCCCCTCCACTCCACGCTAAAGGGCGTGGGGATGGGCGTGCCGCCGCTCCAGTCGAAGGCCACCTGCTGGTCCTGGCGCTGCTGGAGCACCTCGCCGTCCCAGGTCTCGCCGCGATAGTAGGTGCCCGCCAGCCCCTGGATCCCCCGCACCTGCGCGGGCGTCAGACGGCAGACATAGAGGACCACCGGGCCGCCGAAATCGGGCTGGATCTCCTCGTACTGCCCGCCGGGGTAATACCGGCGGACCTCCTCATAAAGCGCGCGCCGCTCCGCATCGATAAAGAGCACCACCTCGCGGTCGCCCGTGTCAAAAAGCGGCATCGAGTCCGTGGTCTCCAGGCGCTTGTACGCTCCGATCTCGGGCGCGAGGAAGCGGAGCGTGGGCGTCTGGAAATAGAGCGAGATCACGCGGAAATCCTTGTCCGGCCCCAGCTCGAGCATGCGCCGGGCCACAAAGGTCTCCGGGGTGGAATAGGCGTTCCAGACGGCGAAATCCTTGGCCTGCTGGTTGAAATAGATGTCGATGTTGGTGTAGCCGATGTAGGCCAGCAGCGGCACCAGCGCCACCCAAGCATAGCCACGCCAGCGCGGGCCGAAGGCATAGTCGTATTCCTGCCACAGCCGCGCCAGGGCCGCAAAGGCGATCAGGTGCGCGAAGGCCAGCGTGCCGATGGCCCGCAGCGATTGCGGCGCCTCGAAATCCAGCGAAAAGACGCCGCCGCTGAGCATGGCCGCGAACCCCACCAGCAGGAAAGCGCACCAGGGATCCCGCCAGCGGTACAGGCAATAAGCCAGACCCAGCACGAAGAAAACGGAGGTGACGAAATCCAGCATCGGCTCGCCGGGGAGGTTGTGGCGGCCGTTGCCGTCGCCGCGATAGTTGAACATGAGCAAGTGCTTGACCGCGTTTTGGCGCAGCGCGACCAGCGCCTCCTGGGGGGTCTTGTCCTTAAAGATAGAGGTGGTCTTGGTGCGGGCGAAAAAGACGTTGGGCCATTTGACGATGAACAGGGCCACCGGCGCAAAGGCGATCAGCGCCGCCAGCACCAACAGGAGCGCCTGCCGGTAATAGCGACGGAAAAAGCCGCGCTGAGTGATCAGCAGATGCGCGAAAAGAAAGACGAGCACAAACGGGTAAAGGCGGTTCGGCACGTAGAAGCAAAGGGACAGGCCCAGCGCCACCCCGGCCAGCCCAAAGTGCACGTACCGCCCGGAGCGCAGCCCGCGCACCAGCCAGTAGGCCACCATCACGATGAAAAAGGGCGTGCTGATGCCGTGCATCGCCAGGCGGGAAAAGTTGACGTCCCAATGCGCCACGGCCATGATGAAACCCGCCGCCAGGCCCATGCGCACCCCATACAGCTCGCGGGCCAGAAGATAGGTGGCCCACACCGTCAGCGTGCCAAAGAGGGCCGTCACCAGCCGCAGGGCGACGATCCCCTCGCCGAACAGCCGAAAAGACGCCACCACCAGGTAGAGGAAATGCGCGGGGAGGTTGGTGGACTCGACATAGACGGGCCGATACGTGGCGTCCTGCATCATCAGCCGGGCCCAGAGACCGTTGTCCGCCTCGTCGTACCAGACGCCCAGCGGTTGCTCGGCGATGCGGTAGAAGCGCAGGGCAAAGGCAAACAGCACCAGCGCCACCACCAGCAGGTGCTCGAGCCGCAGGCCCAGCCGCCAGGTTAGCTTGGGGAGCTTGAGGGTGGACTGTCCCAGCCAGAGGCCCAACAGCAGCAGCGGCATGCTGGCGAGGTAGCACCACCAGGCGAGGTTCTGCGGGCGCGGCTCGCGAAAGCTATACAGGCCAAGGGCGCACGCCAGCAGGGAGAGGGCCACCAGCGCCCAGCCGATGGGGCGCCAGCGGGCCGGGCCCCCGTCCGCCTCCGCGGGAGGCGCCAGGGGGGGCTCCCGGCGCTGCCGCAGCGCGGCGACAAAGACCACCGCCGCCACGCCATACAGGGCCAGCGAGAGTTCGAGTTGGTTGGGCTCGCGGATGCGGCTTTGCGCATAGAGGGCCAGCGCCACGGCCAACAACGCCAGCGCCAAGCGGGTGATCGTGCGTCGCTCCCTGCGGCCTTCCATAAGGATGCGCTCCCCCCACCGTACTAGGGCGATCACGCCCGGAAAACACAAGCCACTGTGGAGCCCGCGACCGAGCGCCGCAGGCCCCACAGTGGAAATCGGAATACTGATCCGCCTAGTTGATCGGGCCGTACTTGACGAGGCGGTGGTTGTTCGAGTCCGTGACGTACACGTTGCCCGCCCCGTCCACCGCGATGCCGGTCGGCAAGTTCAACGAGCTCTGGTCGCTGCCGTATTGCCCCCAAACCGCCTGCACCGCGCCCTTGCCATCGAACTTGACCACGCGGAACATCTCGGGGTCGGTGATGTAGAGGTTGCCCTGGCCGTCCACGTCCAGGTAGGGCTTGTTGACCACAGATTCGCCCTCCCACCCCACGAACGGCCACTGCGCCACCGGAACCCAGTTCCGGTCGAACTTTTGGATGCGGCGGTTCCAGGTGTCCGCCACGTAGAAATTGCCCTGGCTATCCACCGCCAGGCCCACCGGCTCCATGAACTGCCCGACCTCCACGCCGGTCCCGCCCCACTGGCCCAGGTACTGCCCGCTGGCGGAGAACTTGACCACGCGTTTGTTGCCGGTATCGGTGACGTACACGTCGCCATTGGCGTCGACAGCGATATCGCGCGGCCCGTAGAACAGGTTCTCCCCGCCCTGGGCGACCCCGCCCACGTCGCCAAAGAGGCCCCACATGGTCTGGAACTGGCCGGCGGCATCGAACTTTTGCACGCGGTGGTTCCAGGTGTCGGCCACATAGATGCTGCCATCC
>JAAYEA010000351.1 GCA_012689325.1 Chloroflexota bacterium | reverse complement strand
GACCGGCACCGGCTGGCCGCTGGCCTTGTCCACGGCGCGGATGGTCACTCGCTGCTGAGCGGGGGGTATAGACCCTAAGGGTTTTCCCAAACCCTTAGGGTCTGGGGTGGCATCCTCCACCTCGCGCACCGGGATCACCCGCCCGTCGGCGAGGTGAAAGCAGGCGTCGGGGTGGGCGGCGTACTCGATGAGCACCTCTTGCGCCGAGACGGCAGGAAGCTGGTTGTTATAGCTGGCGCTCCACGACTCGTTGGGGTAAAGGAGGCGCGGGGTGGCCTGGATCACCTGGCCCATATCCAGTTGCACTTGCTGGAGCAGGCCATGCTCGTCCAGGTCGCGCAGGAAAGCCTCGCCCTCGGAGAGCGTCAGGCAGGCCTTCCGCCGGACGCCCCAGCGCAGCGGCTGCTCGCTGGCCGTCCCCGCCGCGAGCCCAAAGATGACGACGGTCCCCGCCGCTGGCTCGAAGCGCAGCCCGACGATGGCCCTTTCGGGGTGGGGGTTCTCCCAGGCCCAGAGCCAATTGACCCACGGCGCACCATCCGCCGCCGAGGCGCGGGTCTGGCTGCGCCCCCAGGAACGCGAGAGCGGCGAGACCTGTTCCTGCTGCGCGGGGAGGGGGTGGGGCTTGTGGTCGGCCACGGCCTGGAAGCAGTTCTCGCCCCAGCGCCGGGTGAAGGCGCCGATCTGGTGGCGGCGGCGGATGCTGGCGCGCTCCTCGCTGCCGTCCTCGTACAACATGACATAATCGGCGGCGCGCTCGCCCAGGTGGCCTTGCCCGGTGGAGGCAGGGATCAGGCCGTCGGCGTTGGGGGCCAGCGGGCGCAGGTCCGAGGTGTGCAGCCAGATGAGCCAGGGCGCGCGGGTCGGCGCGAGGGCCACGGTCACCGGCGAAGCGCCGACGACGATCGGGTCGCCTACGGTGAAGGGGATGCCCCAGGCGACGCAGGCGCCGCTGGGGGCATGCTCCGCCGCCGCGGCCATCTCGGAGGAGACGCCGGATTGCGGCAGGGCGGCGCGGGCCACGTTGCCGGGCAGGGGAATCGGGTGAAAATGGGGGGACGCAGGACCGTCTAGTACGCGGGGCATGTGAGCCTCCTATCGTGGTAGGGCCGACTTGGTCAGCCGTTATGTGCCAAATTGCTGTGTAGGCTGTCGCATAGGGGCAAGCATGGGGATCACCATTTCCTCTAGCTGCTCGGCGAACTCGGCGCATCTTTGCTTGAACTGGTCCACCGCACCCTCCAAATCCAACGGCAGTGTCCGAACGCGAATATCCTTGAACCCAAACTCTTGCGGCTCTTGCCTGCCTGGATACACGAGCATACCATTGTCCAGTCCGAGCGTGTGGCAGTACGTGATCACCTGATAAAAGTCATCATTCGATGGGCGCGTGCCTGGCAACTTGTATTTGGTATCGAGGACCATCGCGTGTTGTCCGTCCACTTGGAGCACCAGGTCGGGGACACCCTTCACGTGTCCCCCGCTGTCCAGGGGGATCTCGCACTGTGAGAGAACTCCGATTCTGGTTCCCGAAAAGCGCTCCTCTAGATACGTCGCAACGAATCTCTCGAACACGTCATACATGTGCAGTAGATAGGAGGCGCTTGGGTGATTTCCGACGCGGTCATCCAGCGAGCAATGTCGCCAGAGCAGGCGGGCCAGCTTGTGCATGGGCCGATAGTGCTCGTTCAGGCGGCTGTATGGGACGCGCTCGAAATCGGCGTCGCGGATGGGCCAGAGAGCTACCTCGTCAAAAGCGTGAAGCAGCCGCCGCAACCGGGGCCGCAGGTCTGGCCGTACGAACGGCAGCCGCGAAAGCATGAACAACACCGCTTTCAGTAGGCGGTTGTCGCTGATATCAGCTGTGAACTCGTCGTGCCGGGTGCAGAAACGATGCTGTGTCACGGCGTTTCGGCATAGCTGCTCCTTGACTTGCAGGCGCCCGCGCAGAAAGTGTTCGTTCTCTTCAAGCACCACATAGCCGTGGCCGATACCCTTGCGCACCAAATCCTCCACGCGTCGGAGAAACATCAACACGATACACTCGAACAGCTCGCTCGATTCGAGCCGATCGGCCTCCTCTTTCCGGAACACGTCCAGATTATAGGCGTAGGTTAGCATGTGAAACAGATTTGGCACCGGCGTCTTGGGCTCGATCTTGATGGTGAAATCGTCGACGACGATCTGTCCCACCCAGTCACTAGCCCGGAGGTCATAGAATCCGGGCGGCCCAAAGCTTGGTGACACGGCCAGGTAACGCGAATATCGCTCGTGAAGTGCACGTGCGACACCCGCTGGCATCTGCCGGTGTTGTTCTGCCAGATACTCGCCGATCTGCAAGGTCTCCACGGCTAGCTATCCTGCAGATCAGGCATCAACTTGTTTCGTAGTTTGGTGACCTCATCGCGTCTGTCGAAAAAGTACTCATCCAGGTATGGCTCGATGTTGTAGACCCAGATGCGTTTCAGGTCCTCCTCCTTGAGGCCCGGCCTCATAAAGTAGCTGAAGCCAATCTTGTAGTCCCGATCCTCAATCTGGTTGTTGACTTGGTCGAAAAAGCTCAGAATGGAACTAGCCAGTGGCTCCGAAACGCTGTTTCTGTCAATCCATCTCTTCAGTATCTCGCTATCCGCGTCAAAGCGGAAAAAGTGAAATCTCCTACGCAGCGCGAAATCCACTAGGGCGATAGACCGATCGGCGGTATTCATGGTGCCGATGATATAGACGTTCTCGGGGATGCTGAACAGCTCACCGGAATATGCTAGGCGGACGCTCTTGCCTCGGTACTCGAGCAGGAACATCAACTCGCCGAATATCTTGGCGATGTTCCCACGGTTGATCTCGTCAATGATCATCACGTAACGGCTTCCTGGGTTAGCGCGCGCTTGCTCGCAGAAGCTGCGGAAGACTCCTGGCTTGACGGGAAAGAGTGGGGGGCCTTGTTTCTGAGCTTCAGGTCGAATCCCCTCAATGAACTCCTCATAGCTGTATGACGGATGGAACTGCACGATTTCCACGCGCCCGGTCTCGCTACCGGTGAAATAGTGGGCGAGTTCCTGTCCGACCCACGTCTTGCCTGTGCCGGGAGGTCCATAGAAGACCATCTGCTTCTTATCACTCAGAAGAGCTTCCAACTCGTCAAGGTCCCTGGATTCCAATAGAGTGCGCTCGAGAAACCTTTCGCGGCCATTCTTACCATTAGGCAAGTATGGGGTGCTGGCCAAAAAGATGAGCGACTGCACGTCGATCCAGTCCCGTCCGCCCAGTTGTTGCACTGTCGGCCATAGCTCGCGATAGAACTGCTGTACACGGACATAGGTATCGAACTCGATCGCGCTATGGTAGCCAAGATCAAAGCCTGCAAGTTTGGCGGCGGCCTGAAGATACTGGGGCTTCACCAAGACGTATTCTTGCTCAGGCCACATCATGAAGTGAAAATACGACACGAAGGGCCAGGAAAGCTTGCGCGTAAGCCAGCCTGTGCGCTTCTGGAACCGGGCAAATATGTCGCCAGTCTCGGCCACGAAGCGTTCGAACCTATCGCGAAAGGTGCTGCCTCCGTGCAGGAAATCCATCAGAGCAAGGCAGAATTGCTCCTGCTCTTCCTCTTCCAGTTTGGTCACCCACCCATATTCATTCCATCTGGCCAAAGCGCCTTGTTGGAAGGTGAAGGCGTCTTTGCTCGCGCGCTTGCATATCTCGGGCCAATTCCGGTCGTCTATGAGCCGCTGCAGCGCATCTTTGCCAAGAGACTCTCGCATCTCCTGGCCTCGATCACGTTTGTACTCGTACTCGTTTTGGATGTACTTCTCCTGCCCAAAGCTCGTATGCCCATAGACTTGCCTGAAACGCTCCAGCAAGGCACCAGCGTTCGTGCTCATAGCTGTCTTCTCCTCCCTGCTCGGCCAGGGATACTGGTCCCTGGCTCAGCCTGAAAAGCCCCGACGGCATTCCATGCCGCAGGGGACTCGGACTGAGCCGGTGAACTCTATTCACCGGCTCCCATTCACCGTCCTACCCGACCTTTACCCACCTCTCGCCCTTGGCCGCCTGGTACATCGCCTCCATCACTACATTGCGCGCCGCGGCCTCGCGAGGGCTGACCAACGGCACGTCCTGGCCGTGCAGCGCATCCAGGTACAGCTCAAAGGCGTGCGGCAGGTCTGGCGGCAGATCGGTCCAGGGCGCTTTGCCGTCCGCGCCGGGGACGCGCCCGCTCTTGAAGGTGAGCTGCCCATTGCAGACGTAGGCATGACCCTCCGTCCCGCTGATCAGCAGCGGCACGGGGTTCTCCACGTCCACCCAGCCGCCCGCCAGCACGCCGATGGCGCCATCCGGGAACTTGAGCAGCCCCTCGCCGTATTCGTCGCAATCGCCATAGCGCCCGG
>JAAYEA010000041.1 GCA_012689325.1 Chloroflexota bacterium | reverse complement strand
CCCGCCCTCGCGCCTACACTGTAAGCAGGAACGGTGGCCTCCCGAAAGGAGCAGCGCGATGAGACTGGAAGACTATCCCAAGCCTCGCAACGACAACGGCCGCGGCATCCATTGGGTCCCCTACACCTGGGGCCAGGTGGCCGACGAGAACAAGCGCGTCACCGACGACCTGGTCCAAGAGCTCGTCGAGATGAACATGCGCTGGGTGCTCATCCTCAACGGTGACGGCCAGGAGTGGCGGGCCAACGAGTACCTCGTCCGCAAGCTGGTCGGCCCGGACCTCTCCCGCCCCAACATCATGCCGATCATCCGCATCGGCACGCATTTCGACGCCGACGCGCTGGCCAAGCGGGCGAGGGGCGAGCAGGTGGGGCTGGACCTGAACCGCGTGCGTGAGATCGTCGCCTTCTACCGGGCGCTGGGCGTGCCCTACTTTCAGCTCTATAACGAGCCCAACCACATCGACGAGTGGCCCGACCACGTCGTGCCCATGAACGCCCCCGAGATCTGCATGGCCCTCTGGGCCGACGCCGCCCTGGCCACCATCGATGCCGGAGGGCTGCCTGGTTTCCCGCCGCCCGCGCCCGGGGCGAGCTGGCCCGGCGGCGACGACCTGGTGATGATGGCCGTGATGCTGGACAAACTGGACGCCCGGCTCACCGTGGCGCAGCGCGCCAAGCTCTACGACAAGATGTGGGTGGGCATCCACAACTATTTCCTCTGGCGGCCGGTGCTCAGCCTCCCCGCCGATAGCCACGGCTTCAAGAAATTCGTCTGGTACGAGGGGATCATCGCCGAAAAGCTGGGGCGGCAACTGCCGATCCTCACCGGGGAGGGCGGCCTGCGCATGGGCCCCCCGCCCTATGGGGACAACGCCAACGAGGCGCAGGTGGCCGACAGCAGCAAGGAAGCCTGCCGCTACATGGCCCGCGCGCCCAAGTACTATTTCTGCAACTGCTTCTGGCTGATGGGCAGCGCCATTGGCGGCGGGAGCATGGAGTGGGAGAACGCCTCCTGGTTCCGCAAGGACCGCCCGCGGCAGGAGGCCGTGACGGCGCTGAAGCGGCTCGGCGAGTTTCAGCGCAACCCCGAGCCGCCGGAGGAGTGGTTCTTTTACCGCAACGGCTACCCGATGCACAGGTGCCACCTGGTGCAGGGCGCCATGCTGCGCAAGTTCCAGGCGCTCGGCGGCGTCAGCTATTGCGGCTACCCCACCTCCGGCGAGGCCCAGGAGGGCACCCTGGTGGTGCAGGGCTTTGAGAAGCTCACGCTGGAGCGCTGGCCCAACGGCGAGGTCAAGGTCCGCGGCCAGGGCCCCCGCGAGATCACCATCAGGATCCCCAGCGTGGCGGCCCTGCTGACGGCGCAAGGTCTGGCGGCCAAGGACGTGGAGCGAGCCCTGGCCGAGGTGACGACGCTCTACGGCCCGCCCGAAGCGCTGGTAGCCGGCGAGTACCAGGTGCAACTGCCGGGTCCGTCCTCCTGGCGCAACCAGGATGTCATCAACGCCTTCTGGATCGCCAGCGGGCGTACGAGCTTTGAGATGCTCTCCCGCGCCGGGCTCGACGTGGCCACGCTGGCCGCCGACCGGCCAGGCGCCTATGCGGGCGCCGCCATCGCCGACCTCCCCGGCCTGACGCAAGAGGAACGCGAGCTGGTGCTGGCCGCGCTTCCGCCCCTCACCCGCCGCCTGGTCACCTTCCGCATCCCCGGCCTGCACGCCCTGCTGGAGGCGCAGGGGCTGGAAAGCGAGGCCATGACCCGCGCGCTGCGGCTGATGGCCGCCAAGTATGGCCCTGCCGAGCTGATGGTCCCCGGCGCGTACAGCGTGAGCATCCCGCCCGAGCCTGAGATGCCCTCGTCGGCCGCCTACACCAACCAGGAGATCATCAACGCCTTCTATACCGCCGGCGGCAAGACCTGGACGCTGCTGAACAAGGCCGGGCTCAACCTGCTCGCCCTCGCCTCGGACCGGGCCGCGCCCTACGCCGGCCCCGCCGTGGACGAGATGGCCACCCTGACAGACGAGGAGCGCGCCTGGGTCAAGGCCGCGCTGCCGCTCAAGCTGGCGACGCCGGCCACCATGCGGGGGATGATGGCCCCCCTCCCGCTGACGATCAAGTGGGAGCCCGCCGCGCCCGAGAATTATGTAAAAGGCCGCGCGGGGCACCCCATCGACCTGCTGGTGATCCACGCCACCGGCGCGGGCTGGCGGGGGACGCTGGAGCGGGCCCGGCAGGTCATCGGCGGCGCCTCCCCGCATTATGTCATCGACCGCGACGGGACCATCTATCAGCTCGTGCGTGACCAGGACGCCGCGCGCCACGTCCTGCTCCTCCAGCCCGCCGCCGCGCGCGAGGCGCTGATCCAGCCCAATGCCCGCTCGCTGGGGGTGGCGCTGGTGAACTGGGGCCAGGCCGCCAACGAGGCCGGGGAGATGCGCTGGGATCCTTACACGGCGGAGCAGTATGCGAGCCTGCGGGAGCTGGTTAGCTATCTCTGCAAGACCTACCGCGTGCCCAGGCGGTATCCGCCGCTCGGCCCGGCGGCCTATGCCCCCGCCGAGCAGTTGGTCTATTTCCGCGGCATCATCGGCGCCTCCGCGCTGGATCGCGCCCCTTCCAGCCCCGGCCCGCAGTTCGATTGGGAGAGGATAGGATAAGGGGTACACAGATTAACGCAGATTCACACAGATCAGGACAAGAGAATGGTAGAGGAGAAGCGCGCTGCACGAGCAGAGTCTCATCAACCAGTCGTAGAGGCGAAACACGCAGAGATCACGCAGGCGATCATCGGGGCTTTCTACGCGGTGTACAACGAGCTAGGGTATGGGTTCGCCGAAAAAGTGTACGAGAACGCCCTGGCCCTCGAGCTAGCCAAGTCGGGCCATTCCATCCAGCACCAGGCGCCCCTGCGCGTCCACTACACTATTCCGGACAGGTGGTCGGCGAGTTCTTTGCTGACTTGCTCGTCGATGGTGCCGTCATCGTCGAACTCAAGGCCGTGACCATGCTTGCCAAAGAGCATGAGGCGCAGTTGCTCAACTACCTGAAGGCCACCCGAATGGAGGTGGGATTGCTGCTTAACTTTGGCCCGAAGGCCGAGGTGAAGCGCCGCGTCCTTGACAATGCGCGCAAAGGCTCGCTCTCCTGGGCCAGGTAGCTTGCTAGCAGGCAGATCCGGCAGATCGGCCGGCTAGCCTCCCATTCCTTATCTGTGTTCATCTGTGTGAATCTGTGTACCGAGTTCTCTCTCTCGCCGGGCGATGGCGCGGGCGTAATAGGCGTCCAACTCCTCCAGGCCGAACTCGCGGATGAGGTCATCCACGCTCACCCCCTCCATCTCGGAGGCAATCGCGTACTTGGCCTCGCGCGTGTAATAGTCGAACCGCACGCCAGGGCCGTACGTGGCCAGCATCGCGTCCATCTTGTCCCAGTTATAGTCCATGTGCAGCACGCGCCGGTCGAGGTTGATCCGCCGCGCGATCACCGCCTCGTAGGTGGACTCGGCCAGCACCTCCCCGCTCTGGTCCACGATCATCCCCAGCTCGGCGCAGATCGCCGAGACGAAATAGACCCCCAGCTCTTGCGCCCAGGCGCGCAGCTGCAGCCCGCCGCGGTACATGGACGAAAAGAAGATGATCTCGGCGCCGTGCTTGGCCAGCCCCTCGATGATCGGGCGAAAGTTGAGGTCGAAGCAGATCGCCAGCCCGATCCTGCCAAAGTCGGTCTCGAACACCGGCGTTTCGCTCCCCGGCGTGATACCCGAGTCCATCTCGCCGATGGTGGGGAACATTTTGTGATACTTGCCCGCCACCTGCCCCTGCCGGTCGATCAACACCGACGAGTTGTACCACCGCTCCCCTTCCCGCTCCTCCAGCGGCCAGATGATGTATATGCTATGCCGCCGGGCGATCTCGGCCATGTAATCGGTCGTCTCGCCGGGGACCACCTCGGCCCGCGCGATGCGTTGCTCGCGGGACATGCCATACTGGATATAGATCTCGGGAAAGGCCACGATATCCGCGCCCATGCGCGCCGCGCGGATGGCGTAGCGGCCGGCCTGATCCAGGCGGCCCGCCACGTCGTCCGGCCCCTTCTCCGGCCGGTGGGAGACGCTGCTGACGGTCACATATCGGGACATGGGGCTCCTTTCTGAGGTGGCGGCTACAGGCGGTGCGAGTTGGGAAGCAGGTCCTCGATCCGCGCTCTGCAGGCAACGGATGCCATCTCGCCACGGTCGTTCAGCTCGGTCTAGTCCATGTAAGCCCTCCTGCCGGCTCGATTCGGCGTCGCCGTTACCCGCCCATCACCTCGGCGATGGTCACCTCGCGGCCCTCGGCCAGCGAGCGCTTGCCCGCCTCCAGCACAGCGATGACCTCCACCTCCTCCTCCACCGGCACCGGCTCCACGCCCGTCTTGAGCATCGCGACAAACCGCTCCTGCAGGTAAAAATACAGGTCGGTCAGGTCCGGCGTGACCGTGCGCCAGCCCTTGCGGCCGTAGAGGCTGATCTGGTATCCGGCGCGCATGTACTCGCCCTCCGCCACCATCAGCACCAGATCGCGGCCGTTGGCAAAGCGCACCCGCACGATGTTGCGGTCCGGCTGGCCCACGTTCAGGCACGAGACAGCGCCGCCGCCCAAGACGCCGTAATACATGGACAGCGCATGGATGCCGTAATAGACCAACTCGTTGCCGCAGATGGCCGTCGCCAGGTGGATCTCGCCCAGCTCGGGCGCCGCCGCCTTGAGCGCCACGATGTCCGGCACGAAGCGCAGCGAGCTGGCCGACATGAAGGGAGTGCCGGTCTCGCGGACGACCCGCGCCACCGCCGCCGCGTCGCGCGCGCTCATCGCCAGCGGCTTGTCGCAATACGTCGGCACGCCTTTCCGCAGCGGGTGCAGCGCCCATTTCCACTGCTCGCCCGAGCCCTCATCCACGATCACCACCGCGTCCACGCCCTCGCAGCACGCTTCCGGCGTCGCGCAGACCTCGTCGATGTAGCAGGCCCGCGCCAGCCGCTCGGCCCAGACACGGTCCGGGTCCCAGACCTTGACCACCCGCGCCCCTTCCAGGTGTTTCTTGGCCGCCACAAAGGTCCACTCCCAGCGCTTGGCCTCGGCCTCGTCGCAGCCGTTATAGACCGTGGAAAAAGCGGTGCCGTGGAAACACCCCGCCGCCCGCGCCGCCTCCCCGCCCCGATACGACGGGCAATACGTCGCCGCCCCGATAATCCCTAGCTTGATCATCTCTCCTCCAAACGGATAGGCCACCGCAGAGACGCAGAGGGCGCAGAGTGTTTCCATTTGCCTCCTGCGTACCCTGCGCCTCTGCCGCGACCTCTCTCCGAATTCTCTTTTCTACCTCGTCCTCTGCGTTCTCTGCGTCTCTGCGGTGGCTTACCCCGCGCCGACGTGGGCCTTGAAGCGTTGCAGCAGGTCGTCGGGCGGGTCGAAGGGCATGGCGACCGCCCGCGCCTCCACCGTGCTCTGGTACCCCGCCAGGATCACCAGCCACTCGTCCAGCGAGGTCGCCAGGTTGCAGGGATGCACCGCCTTGCCGTCCAGCCAGTCGAACATGGCGTTGGTATGGTTGGCCTGCCCGACCACATCCTCCGCCGCGTACTCGTGCCGCCCCTGCAGCACCTTGCCGTCCGGCCCCGACCGCTCCCAGGCGTTCATGCGCCAGTGGAGAAAGCCATGCGTGCCATACACGGCGATCCGCTTATGCGCCCAGCTCGGCCCCGGCTCGAACTCGGGCGCGCCCTCTCCCGCCATCAGCGCCGCCCGCACGCCGCTGGCAAAGGTGATCAGCGACTCGGCGGCGCGAGGGCTGGGGTGGGTTCCGTTGATGTCGTCATACCCGGACGACGCGCCAAAGACCGACGTCACCGGCGCATAGCCGGCAAAGGCGAACGTCAGGTCGAGGATGTGCGGCCCCTGCCCGGCCATCGGGTACCGGCTGCTGGCGTCGATGAAGCGCACCTCGCCGATCTCGCCGTTCCGCACCGCCGCCAAGAACTCCAGTATCTTGGGGTGGTGGCGAAGCTGGTGGTTGACCACGAACTTGCACCTGCTCCGCGCCTCCAGCGCCCGCAGCGCCTTATAGTCGTCGGCGCCGATGCAGACCGGCTTTTCCACGATCACGCCCGCGACGCCTGCCTCCGCCAGCCGCGTCATCAGCCCCACCCGCAGCGTTGGCGGCGTGACCAGGTGGACCAGGTCGGGCTTTTCCCGCGCCAGCATCTCGTCCAGGTCGGTATAGCGCGCCGCCACGCCATAGGTATCCCCGAAAGCGTTCAGCCGCTCGGCGTTCATGTCGCAGAGTGCGACCAGCTTGCCGCGGGTGATCTGCCGGTAGGCTTCGGCATGGCCGCGCGCCCGCGGCCCGCACCCCAGAAACGCGCAACGATAGGTCATGGCTTCCTCCTCTGGAATATCGCGCCCCTTCGCGAGAGCACTACATTGAGGGCCGGGGCGCATCTCGGCCCCTCATCCACTGCTCCTGATCTGCGCCCATCCTCTAGATCGGCGTCCCCTCCTCCGTGATCGGCAGCCAGAACTCGCAACTCACCTCGCCGCCGGGCCCGGCCTCCTCCGGCGGGTAGACCTCCATCTCGGGCGCCAGGGCGTGGCGATAGCCCGACGCCGGCAGCCACTCCATGAAGGCGTGCATCTCGGCCTGCACCAGCGCCTCCGGCATCAGCCCCCGGCTGGAGAACACCGCCCAGCGCGCCGCGGGGACCAGGTAGGACTCCAGGCCCTCCGCTTCGGCCTCCGTCTCCACGGCGATCATGTAGTAAAAGTCGCGCTTGGCCGGATCCTGCTCCACCCGCGAGACGCCCAGCACGGTCCCGCCGGTCTGGGCCCCTGGCCGCATCCCCGTGAGCCGCGCAAAGGTCTCGAACAGCCCTTCGGCGCGGCACTGGACCCAAAAGCGGCCAAAGATGGCGTTATCCGGCCCCGAGATCCAGGCCTTGCGGCCCGCCACCCGAAAGGCGGGGCGCTCGACGATCTGTGGGGTGACCATCGCATCCCTCCTATCCGGCAGGCCCCTTCGCCGGCTTGCCGCCGAAAAGCTGCTCCGCCGGGCAGCCCAGCTCGCGCTGCTTGCAGTGCTTGCAGGCGAACATCCCTCGCACGACGGCGTTGCCGCCCAATGTCAGCGCCACGAACAGCGCCAGCAGCAAGAGCGTGCCCCAGCGAAAGCCGCGGATCAGCACGACGATGCCGCCCACCAGCGGCGCCGCCGAGGCCAGCATATCGGGCAGCACGTCGCGCCAGGTGGCCTGCCTGGCAGCGAACTGGGCGGGATCGCCCCGACCGAAGAGGAGCCCAGCCAGCTTGCCCTTGCCCAGCGCGCAGAGCTTGCCATAGTAAGCGCAATTGACGCAATTCTTGCGCATTACGTTGACTTCGCCCCAAAGAACGAAGGCCAAGTAGGCCACCGCCAGCGGCCACCACAACCGCCCCAGCAGAAGGGCGCCGATCAGGTAGATCGCCCAGGCCACGCCCAGCGCAAGCGCCACGATCCGCGCCGGGTACCGCTCATAGCACTGACCGTCCATCTTGACCTCCTCCGCTACATCGCGGCCATGGCCGCACTCCGAGACTCAGCTCCCCGGCAGGAACAGGATCTTCATCCGCTCGGGGTCCGTCTGGGCGCGCTCCAGCCCCGCCGCCACGTCCGAGAGCGGGATCTCGTGCGAGATGAGCGGCGCCACCCGCACCCGCCCGCTCTGCAGCCAGCGGATGGACTCTTGGATGGTATAGCTGAGCGCAAAGCTGCCGATGATCTGCCAGTCGTTGCGAAAGACGTCATAGGGCGTGATCCTGATCTGCTCGCCGGTGGGGCAGACGCCGAAAAAGAGGTACTTGCCGCGCTTGCGCAGATGGGCAAAGCCCCCCTCCACCACGGCGGGCACGCCGGTGGCGTCGATCACCACGTCGAACCCGTCCGGGGCCAGCTCGCGCAGCCGCTTGGCCTGGTCCGGGCCCGCGGGCACCGCATCGGTCGCGCCCAGCGCGCGGGCCAGCTCCAGCCGCCGCGACGAGAGGTCCACCACGGTCAGCCGCGCCGCGCCCGAGTGGCTCACCGCTTGGGTCAGCAGGCAGCCCATCGGCCCCGCCCCCAAGAGCAGCACGTCGCTCCCTGGCGCAATCTGCGCCCGCTGCATCGCCAGCACCACGCATCCCAGCGGCTCGGCAAAGGCGGCCTCGATGAAGGGGATCTCGCCGATCGGATAGAGGTTCTCGCGAGGGATGCGGACGTATTCGGCAAAGGCGCCGTCGCGGTTCACGCCGACGGCCTGCAGGTTGGCGCACTGGTTGGCCTTGTTGCTCCGGCAAAAGGCGCACTCGTGGCAAAAGATGTTGGGGTCGGCGGTGGCGCGCATCCCCACGGCCACGTCCTTGACCGCGTTTCCCACCTCCACCACCGTGCCGGCGAACTCGTGGCCGGGGATGATGGGATAGACCGCCTCGTACTCGCCGCGGAGGATGTGCAGATCGGTGCCGCACAGCCCCGCCGCCGCCACCTGAAGCACCACCTCGTCGGGCGCGGGCGCCGGATCGGGCACCTCGCCATAGCTGATCTTGCCGGGAGCTTCGATGATCGCCGCTTTCATACCCATCCTTTCGATATAGAGCTAAGCCACCGCCGAGACGCAGAGACCGCAGAGTTGGTCATGGATCAAGCTCACCACCGCGGACGAGAGCAGGCAACCGTGTCACCCCGAGGTCCGCCGAGGGGTCTCGGGGTACACTGGCAGAGATGCTTCGGCGGACCTCAGCATGACTTCGAGTGTGCGCCCATTTCAGAGGCCGCTCTCTGGGCTACTTCTATTCCGCTCTCTGCGTTCTCTGCGCCTCCGCGGTGCCCTTCTTCCACCGGTCGGCGGCGAGAAAGGCCGCCAGCATGATCTCTTTCTTCTCCGGCGCGACGCCGATGGCCGCCCCGTCGCCATAGTCGGAGAGGATAAAGCCCCCCTCCGGCGTGGCCCACGCTTGCAGCAGCAGCTCGGCCTCCTCGCGAATCTCGGTCGCGCCCCGGAAGGGGAGCGTGTGCTGGATATCGCAGAGCGACTCGAAGCAGATGCGCCCGCGAAAGCGTCGCCCGATCTCCTCGATGCCCAGGGCGCGGGGCTGCTGTAGGTTGATGGTGTCCAGCCCGATCTCGATCAGCCCCTCGATGATGTCGTTCACCTTGCCGCACGAGTGCATGCGCACGTCCCAGCCCGCCGCGTGGCAGGCGTCAAAGAGGCGCTGGTAGCGCGGCTTGAAGAACTCGTCCCACAGCGCCGGCCGGATAAAGGTCGCCTGCTCCGTGCCCCAGTCGTCGGTAAAGTTTAAGCCGTGGATCTGCCCGGGAAAGCGCCGCGCCGTGTTCTCGATGATGCCCAGGTCGAACTCGACGATGCGGTCGGCCAGCATCTCGATGCGCTCGCGCTCCAGGTAGAGGTCGGTCAGGGTGTTCTGAAAGCCGTGCAGGGCGTGCATCCGCTCAAAGAGGAGCATAAAGATGCTGGTCGAGATGTATTTGCCCTCCGAGCCCTCGAACTGCCCCTCCACCCCATCCCAGAAGCGAGGGTCATCGGGGTCAGGCCAGAGGTAATGCTCCAGGGCGCTCCACTCCAACAGCGGATGGCCCTTCACCTGTCCCATGTTGGACATCTCGGAGCGGGCCCAGGTGCATCCCCACTCGTCCACCGTCTCGCGCAGGCTGCGGTCGCCGGTGCCGATCTGGCGCCACTTGACGCCGTGAAAGTCGTTCAAGCCCAACGCGGCAAAGCTCAGCGGCAGGCGATCCGGACGCTCGAAATGGATCGCCCGGTGGACGACCTCATAGGATGACATGGCCACGGGCCACCTCCCTGTCGTGTTGGCCCTGAGCATAGCGCGAAACCCGCCCCCTGTCAAAGCCCCCCTTGCGCAGTGGTGGTATAATCGGGGCATCCGAGCGTCACAAGGAGCCCACCATGAAGACCTTGCTGATCATGCGGCATGGCAAATCCGATTGGGGCGCCGAGTACGCCAGCGACCTGGATCGCCCCCTGGCCAAGCGCGGCAAGCGGCAGTCCGCCGAGATGGGCGCGGCCTGCCTGAAGGCCGGGCTGGTGCCCGACCTCATCATCTCGTCGCCGGCCAAGCGCGCCCGCGCCACGGCCAAACGCTTCGCCAAGACGGCCGAATACTCGGGCGAGCTCCTGATCCACGACACCCTCTACCATGAGGGGGTCGAAGGCATCGTCTCCGGCGTCCTGCGCCAGCTCGAGGACGAGGTGGAGGTGGTCATGCTCGTCGGCCACAACCCCACCTTGGAGGAGCTGGCCGCGTACCTGACCCACGAGAGCGTCTCCCTGCCCACCGCCACCATCGCGCAGGTGGCCCTGCGGGTGGAGGGCTGGGGCGCGGCCAGGGAAGGATGCGGCAAGCTGGTCGCGCTCCTCTCGCCGCAAGCGGGCGAGTGATCCCTGCGGCGCTGTTGCGGTTTTGGCGCCTTTGGCGTATCATATAGCCAGCGTTCCGCGGAGGAGACGATGAAGCTGTTGGCGCGCACGCAGCCGCTGGCCAAATACCCCATCCACCGCTGCCTGGAGGTCATCCGGCAGCTCGGCTACGATGGCGTGGAGATCTGCCTGGAGAACCCGGACCTGGCCCCGGCCCGGCTCGATGCCGCGCTGGTCGCCGCCGTGCGCGCCCAGGTCGCTGGCCTGGGGCTGGCGCCTTATTCGGTCAGCTATCACAAGGATTTCATCCATAACGACACCTTTCTGCGCGAGACGCAAGAGGCGATCCGCTGGACGCCCGAGTTTGGCACGGACCTGTTCGTCCTGGCGGGGACGCGCAAGCGCCCGGATGACCCCGACGAGTGGCCGCGGATGGTGGACCGCACCGGCGAGCTCGTGCGGGTCGCGGAAGAGTGCGGCGTGACCCTGGCGGAAGAGTTCGAGCCGGGCTTCATCGTGGGGTGCACCGCCGAGCTGCTGCGCCTGTTCGAGGAGGTCGGTTCGCCGCGCCTGTCCGCCAACTTGGACCTGGGCCACGTCTTTCTCTGCGACCCCGATCCCCTCGCGGCCATCCGCCAGGTCGGCAGCAGGATCGTCCACGGTCACGTGGAGAACATGGCCGCGGGCGTGCACGAGCATCTCCTCCCCTGGGAGGGCGCTATGGACTTGGGCGCCTACCTGCGCGCGCTGCGCGAGGTGGGCTTTGCGGGCGGGCTGGCGCTGGACCTCTACAAGCACGACTATGAGGGCGTGTCGCCGAGGTGCATCGCTTATCTCAGAGGGATTCTGTCCGAGCTTTAGGCGCTGGGCGAGGTGGGGCAACCGGGGGGAGCGAGTAGCGGCGGCGGGTCCATCGCGCCGCGGGCGAGTCTGTGGGTGGTGCGGTATGGCCATGAGAATCGTTGGGATGTCTGGTCTCTCCGGAAGCGACCTGGTCGTCGAGTTGGAACAGGGCGGGCGCTTTGTCGTCTTTCCCTATTGCATCTCGGTCCTGGTGCGCACCTTCTTGCGTCCCTCCGAGGTTTACTTTATCCGGCCGGGCGAGAACGCCGCCCTTAAGGGGCTCAAGTATGTGCTCATTACGCTGCTGCTGGGGTGGTGGGGCATCCCCTCCGGGCCCAGCCAGACGATCCTGGCGTTGCAGACCAACCTGCATGGCGGCCACAACGTGACCCCGCGGGTGGTGACCTTGTTGACCCAGTTCGCGCAAGAGACGGCCAGTCCCGCGCCATGACGCGCCGACGGCCCGCCTGCGTGACCAACATCCTTGGCGAGGGCGCATGCTGGCATACATCCTGCAGGGGCTAGGCTACGGGCTGGCCGCCGCCGCGCAGCCCGGTCCTTTTCTGACCTACGCCCTCTCCCAGTCGCTCAAGCGGGGCTGGCGCCGCGCGCTGCCCATCGCCTTGGCGCCGCTCATCAGCGATGGGCCCATCATCCTGTTGGTGTTGCTCGCGTTGAGCCAGGTGCCCGCCTGGCTGCAGCGCTTGCTCTATTTCGCCGGGGGGCTCTTTATTCTGTACCTGGCCTGGGGCATCTATCGCTCCTGGCGCGACTATGCGCCCTGGGACGCCAGCCAGGCTCCCGCCAGCGAGGACAGCCTGCTCAAGGCCGGGCTCATGAACGCCCTCAGCCCCGGCCCCTACCTGTATTGGAGCCTGGTCACCGGGCCGATCCTGCTCGCCGGCTGGCGCGAGTCGCCCGCCCTGGGGCTTGGCCTGCTGCTCGGCTTCTATGTCAGCATGGTGGGGTTGCTGGCCACGCTCATCGTGCTCTTTGGCACCGCGCAACGCCTGGGGGCGCGCGTCAACCGCGCGATGCTGGGCGTTTCGGCTCTCGCCATGGTCGGCTTTGGCCTCTACCAGCTCTGGCGCGGGCTGGCTGCCTGAGTCAGCAAGCATCGACAAGGAGACACCTCCATGACCGCCAACGCCTATCAGCCTATAAGCCAGCAGCGCGTCAAGCTGCTCCCTGGCCTTTTCCAGCAGCGGCGGGAGCTCAACACGCAATACCTGCTCAGCCTGCAGGACCGCAACCTGCTGCAGAACTATCTGATAGAGGCCCGGCTGATCAGCCCGCGCTGGCGCAATACCAGCCACGGTACCAGCAACGATGGCTCGGATTGGCATTGGGGCTGGGAATCGCCCACCTGCCAGTTGCGCGGGCACTTTTTGGGCCATTGGCTCTCCGGCGCGGCGCGCACCTACGCCGGCACGGGCGATGTCCAGGTGAAGGCCAAGCTCGATCACATCGTCGCCGAGCTGGCCCGCTGCCAGGAACGCAACGGCGGCGAGTGGGCCGGCTCCATCCCGCCCTCCTATCTCGAATGGACCGCCAGGGGCCAGCCCACTTGGGCTCCCCATTATGTCATCCACAAGACGCTCATGGGCCTGCTGGACGCCTATACTTACGCCGGCAACGCCCAGGCGCTCGATATTACCGTCAAGATGGCCCGCTGGTTCCATCGCTGGACCGCCCAGTTCACCCGGGAGCAGATGGACAACCTGCTGGACGTGGAGACGGGCGGCATGCTCGAATCGTGGGCCAACCTCTATGGCATCACCAGCGACCCCACGCACCTGGAGCTGATCCGCCGCTACGAGCGGCCGCGCCTCTTCGAGCCGCTCCTGGCCGGCGGCGACCCGCTCACCAACCTCCACGCCAATACCACCATCCCCGAGGCCCAAGGCGCCGCCCGCGCCTACGAGGTCACCGGCGACGAGCGCTACCGCCGCATCGCCGAGGCCTATTGGCGCTCCGCCGTCACCGACCGCGGGTATTATGTCACGGGCAGCCAGACCTCCGGCGAGATCTGGACCCCGCCCTTTGAGCTCGCCGAGCGCCTGGGCAACCTGAACCAGGAGCATTGCGTGGTCTATAACATGATGCGCCTGGCCGATTACCTCCTGCGCTGGAGCGGTGACGTGGCCTATGCCGACTATATGGAGCGCAACCTCTACAACGGCATCCTGGCGCAGCAGCATCTCGAGACCGGCATGGTCACCTATTTCCTCCCGCTGCGCGCGGGCGGGCGCAAGCTCTGGGGCTCGCCCACCAACGACTTTTGGTGCTGCCACGGCTCCCTGGTGCAGGCCCACGCCCTGCACGACGCCTACACCTACTATGCCCGGAGCGACGAGCTGCTGCTGGCCCAGTACATCCCCTCCGAGCTCGTCTGGGTGGCCCATGGGACGCCCGTGACCGTGACCCAGTCCTTCGACACCGAGTCCGGCCGCACCACGCAGGTCGTCGGCGCCGCCGGGCCCTGGCATCGCCCGAACCGCTGGGCGATCGACCTCACGGTGCACGCCGATCGGCCGGTGGATTTCACCCTCAAGGTGCGCCTGCCCTGGTGGCTGGCCGGCCCGGCGACCATCACCGTCAACGGAACGCAGCGGGCTGTGGCAGAGACGCCTTCCTCCTGGCACGCCATCGCCCGCACCTGGCAGAACGACCACGTGCGCATCGAGCTGCCCAAGGCGGTCACGGCCTGCCCGCTGCCCGGCGCGGAGGACATGGTGGCTTTCATGGAGGGGCCCGTCGTCCTGGCGGGGCTCTGCGATGAGGAGCGCGCGCTCCACGCCGAGGGCGGCGACCCGGCGGCCTTGCTGGTTTCCGACGACGAGCGCCAGTGGAACCGCTGGACCATCCGCTACCGCATGCGCGGCCAGGAGCGGGGGCTGCGCTTCATCCCGCTCTACGAGGTCGTGGACCAGCCGTACACGCTCTATTTCCCGGTGCGGTAGGGCGCATCGCAGATCGCCTATCGCGGATCGCGGTTTTCTGATTGCAGATTCTGATCCTAATCATCCTGTGAATCTGCGTCCAATCTCCTGAGGAGGAGCGCATGGCCCTGCTTGAGCAGTTGCGCGGGCGGCCGCCCTATCTGGCCGACCTGACCCAGTGGCATAGCTGGCACAAGCGGCGCGGCACCCTGCCCGTCGAGTGGGCGGGCCTCAGCCTGGCCGAGGTCTCCCGCGCCCTGGGGTCGGCCCCCTGGCTCCCTTGCCGCCCTTGGCGCGTCGAGCAACCCGGGATCGAGGTCGTCACGTCCGAGCGGGAGGGCGAGCGCGAGACCCGCGTGATCACGGGCCGCGGCGAGTTGGTCAGCCGCTGGTCGCTGGGTCCCGATGGCGATTGGTGGCAAGTCGCCTACCCCGCCACGGCCGCCGAGCAGCTCCCCGCGGCGCTGGAGGCGATCCGCGCCCGCACCTACGTGCTGGAACCCGCGCGCCTGGAGGGTTGGCGCCAGGTGGCGGGGGAAGACGGCATCGTCGCCCTGGAGCTGCCGCGCCGCCCCTATTCGGACCTCTTTCACGATTACCTCGGCTGGTCCGAGGGGCTGATGCTCCTCTACGAGCAGCCCGACCTCATCGGCGAAATGCTTGAGCTGCTAGAGTCCAAGCTACAGGCCCTGGCCGAGCAGGTCGCCGCGCTGCCTGGGGTGGTGGTCCTGGCGCCGGATAACCTGGACGGCCAGTTCACCTCGCCGCGCGCCTTTCAGCAGCACCTCGCCGCCAGCTACCGCCGCACCGCTGACCTGCTGCACGCGCGCGGCAAGCAGCTTTGGGTGCACGTCGGCGGCCCCGTGGGGCGGCTGGTGGGCCTCCTGGCCGACTCGGGCGTGGACGCGGTGGAGGGCGTGGCCGGTCCGCCGCAGGGCGACCTGACCCTCGCCGAGACGCGCAAGGTCGCCGGCAAAGGCCTGATCCTGTGGGGCGGCATCCCCCAGGACGCGCTGCTGGACACCACTGACGAGGACGGCTTCCGCGCGGCCGTCGCCGAGGCCGTGGCGGAGGCGCGGGACGATCCCGCGGTTATCCTGGGCGTCGCCGACCGCGTGCCCGTCGACGCCGCGCTCCCCCGTCTGCGGGCCCTGGCCGAGCTGATCCGCCAGGCCAGCTAGGGCGGCTCGGCAGGCCACCCATACCGCGCAATCCGGTGGATTGCGCCACAGTCGTAGCTAAGGAGATTCAGATGGCCGACAAATCGAACCCTGGCCGCCTCGTCTGGCTCTGGGAGGAGACGCCGCCCGCCTCCGTCATGGACGACGATTTTCGCCCCTGGATGGAGCTCTATCCGGTGCAGACGGACCGACCCCGCGGCGCCGTGCTGGTCTGCCCCGGCGGCGGCTATGCCAATCGCGCCCCCCACGAGGCCGAGCCCATCGCCCGGCGCTTCAACGCCGCGGGCCTGCACGCCTTTGTGGTCCACTACCGCGTGGCGCCGCACCGCTACCCGGCCGCCCTGCTGGACGCGGCCCGGGCGCTGCGCCTGATCCGCCACCACGCCGGGGAGTGGCGCGTCAAGCCCGACAAGGTCGCCATCCTGGGCTTTTCCGCCGGCGGGCACCTGGCCGCCAGCGTGGGCGTCTATTTCGACGAAGGCGATCCCCATGCCGAGGACCCTGCCCAGTGCCCGAGCTGCCGCCCGGACGCGCTGGTCCTCTGCTACCCGGTCATCTCGTCCCGCGAGTTCGCCCACCTGGGCTCCTTCCGCAACCTGCTGGGGGAGAACCCGCCGCAAGAGATGCTGGACAAGCTCTCGCTGGAGCTGCACGTGGGCCCGCGCACCCCGCCGACCTTTCTCTGGCACACCGTTGCCGACGCCGGCGTGCCGGTGGAGAACAGCCTGCTCTTCGCCCAGGGGCTGCGCCGCCACGGCATCCCCTTCGAGATGCACCTTTACCCGGAGGGACGACACGGCCTTGGCCTGGCCCCGGAGGACCCGCACGTCGCCACCTGGATGGAGCTCTGCTGCCAGTGGCTGGCGGGCATGGGGTGGTAGGCTGCGCCGGAGGAGGGCGAACACCAGGTTCGCCGCGGCCGCCTTCCGTCTTGTGACCTGCAACCGGAGGGCGAACACCAGGTTCGCCCCAACAACCGGCGACCGCAGGGCGGTCTCGGGGAATCGCGCTACCGACCTTGGACCTTTTGACGTTCGACGTTCGACTTGTGACGTTCGACCTGTGCCCTGCAACCTGCAACTCTGGAGGCTTCCCATGCACATCGGCGCTGACTACTATCCCGAGCACTGGCCGCAAGAGCGGTGGGCCACCGACGCGCGCATGATGCGCGAGGCCGGGTTCAACACCACCCGCCTGGCCGAGTTCGCCTGGGTCAACCTGGAGCCGGAGGAGGGCCGCTTCGAGTTCGGCTGGCTGGACGAGGCGCTGGCCGTCCTCGCCAAGGAGGGCATCCGGGCGCTCCTCTGCACCCCCACCGCCGTCATGCCCGCCTGGCTGGCGCGCAAATACCCGGAGGCGCTGGCGCTGGGCAAGGACGGGCAGCGGCTGACCTGGGGCGTGCGCAAGGATAGCTGCTACACCTCCGGCGCCCTCCGCCTCGCCTCCGAGCGGATCACCCGCGCCATGGCCGAGCATTTCAAGGACACGCCCAACGTCATCGGCTGGCAGACCGATAACGAGTTCGGCGGCCCGGTCTGCTATTGCGATTCCTGCCGCGCCGAGTTCCAGGACTGGCTGCGGCGCAAATACGGGGCGCTGGACGAGCTCAACCGCGCCTGGGGCACCCACTTTTGGGGCCAGCGCTACGGCACCTGGGGCGAGATCGACATCCCCATGGACCCGGCCGGCCACAACCCCAGCGCTTGCCTCGATTGGCAGCGCTTCCATTCCTGGCTCAACGTCCGCTTTCAGCGCGACCAGGTGCGCATCCTGCGCCAGGTCTGCCCGCAGCACTTTATTACCCACAATTTCATGGGCCTCTTCCACGAGCTGGACTATTACGACCTGGCCGAGGACCTGGATTTCGTGAGCTGGGACAACTATCCCACGCTGCGCACCGGCCAGCCCCAGCCTCGCACCCGCGCCGCCAGCGCCGCCGACCTGATGCGCGGCCTCAAGAAGCGCAACTTTTGGATCATGGAGCAGACCGCCGGACCGGGCGGCTGGGGCGTCTATAGCCGCAACACCCGCCCCGGCGAGCTCCGTTCCATCGCCTACCAGCAGGTGGCCCGCGGCGCCGACGGGATGATCTGGTTCCGCTGGCGCACCTGCACCGCCGGCCGCGAGCAGTACTGGCACGGCCTGCTCGGGCATGACGGGCGGGGCCTGCGCCGCTACCAGGAGGCCGCCCAGACCGCCGGCGAGCTGCAAGCTCTCGCCCCGCTGCTGGAGGGAACCACGGTCAAGGCGCCCGTCGCCATTATCTATGACTATGACAGCATCTGGGCCATCCGCATCCAGCCCGGCTACGCGGGCAACGCCTACCACGCCGACATGGCCCGCTACTACGAGGCGCTCTTCCGCGCAGGCGTGAACGTCGATTTCGTCAAGCCGACCGATGACTTGGCGCCCTACAAAACTGTGCTGGCCCCCGACCTCTACATCCTCCCCGACGAGGTGGCCCAGGCCCTCGATGTGTATGTCAAAGGGGGCGGCGTGCTGCTGGCCGACTCGCGCACCGGCGTCAAGGACGCCACGGGCCTCTGCCACCCGCGCACCCTCCCCGGCCTCCTCTCCGACGCGCTGGGCGTCGCCATCGAGGAGTACGAGTCGCTGGGCGAGCCGGGCGAGCCCGCCGGGTTCAGCTATGCGGTGCGCGGCGAGGGCGACCTGGCTGGGCCGTTCACGGCCATCCGCACCGCCGAATGGGCCGCGCCGACCACCGCCCAGGCCCTGGCGGGCTATGCCGACTGGCACATGCGGCCGTACGCTGCGCTGACCCGCAACGCCTATGGCCGCGGCGTTGGCTATTACCTCGGCACGGTGGTGCAGGAGGAGCGCTTCTATGACCTGCTCATCGCGCGGCTGCTGGCGGACGCCGGCGTCGCGCCGGTCGTCGTCCCGCCCGCCGGCGTCGAGGTCTCGCTGCGGGAGGGGAGCGGCCGCCGGCTGCTCTTCTTGATCAACCACACCGAGGCGGAGCAAGCGGTCGACGTCCCCGCGGGCAAGCTGGAGCTGCTCACCAACGCCGCCACCACTGGCGTGCTCGCCCTCGGCCCGCACGGCGTGGCGGTGTTGCAGCTCTAGGCTGATCTTGCACGATTGCGCATTCGGGGGTATCATCTGCCCCCGTTGCCGGACACACATGCGTGGAAGGGGGACATCACCGGATGAGTACGTTGGAGGTCATCGCGCAGCGCCGCAGCATCCGCCGGTTCAGGGACACGCCCGTACCGCGGGAGCTGATCGAGCAGGTGCTCTTGGCCGGGACGCAGGCGCCCTCGGCCAAGAACCGCCAGCCCTGGCGCTTTTTCGTGGTCCAGGGCGACAAGCGCGCCGAGATGGTCGCCGCCATGCGCCAGGGCATCGAAAAGCTCAAGGGCTATGGCGTGCACCCCGGCAGCTCGGAGAACACCGCGCGGATCATGGCGCGGGCGCCGGTGACCATCTTGGTCTACAACCCAGACCGCGAATGGAAGGCCCCGGCCGAGCCCATCGACATGATCATGGAGACGATGGACACGCAATCCATCGGCGCGGCGATCCAGAACATGTGCCTGGCCGCCGTGGAGCTGGGCCTGGGCACGCTCTGGATCGGCGACACGACCTATGCCCTCGAGGAGCTCAACGCCTGGCTGGGCGATGGAAGCCAGATGGTCGCCGCCCTGTCGCTGGGCTACCCCGACGAGTCACCCAGCGCCCGCCCGCGCAAGTCGGTCAGCGAGGTGACGACCTGGCTGTAGGCGCTGATCGCGAATCGCATATGGCGTATCGCCGAGACCCGCTCGTCGCGAAGCGAGGGGTCTCGTTCCGCGTCAGGACCAAGCCATCGCGATTCGTCACGAGTCGCTGAATATGCGGCTTTTTTCGTCTCATCACGTGGTTTCGCTCTGCTTTTGTGGCAGTACTTGGATGCCGCCGCTAGAGGCCCATCCATCAACATATCAGGAGGTTCCACATCATGGCAACACAACGCAGCAACAAACCTATCGGCAGCCGTCTCGCCGCGCGAGACGGCTTCACCAGCGGGCTGGGCGTCCTGTTGGCGACCTTGGGCTCGGCGGTCGGGCTCGGTAACATCTGGAAGTTTCCCTCCCTCACCGGCACCAACGGCGGCGCCGCCTTTATCATCGTCTACCTGATCAGCACCCTTCTGGTTGGCTTGCCGGTGATGATCGCCGAGCACGTCATGGGCCGCACCGCCCGCGCGGACGCCATCACCACCCTGCGCAAGCTGGCGCCGGGCAAGCTCTGGTGGCTCGTCGGCGCCGCCGGCGTCCTTGCCTCCTTCCTGATCATGGCCTTCTACACCGAGGTCGCGGGCTGGGTCTTTGCCTACATCGTCAAAGCCGTCACCGGCGGCATCCTCTCCACCGACCCCGCCGTCACCGGCCAGGCTTTCGCCGATCTCATCGCCAGCCCGTCGCAGTCGCTCCTCTGGCAGTGGATCGTGCTCGCCTGGGTCGGCCTGATCATCGCCCTGGGCGTCTCCAAGGGCATCGAGCGCGTCACCAAGCGCCTCATGCCCATCCTGCTGGGCCTGCTGGTCATCATCTGCATCCGCAGCCTGACCCTGCCCGGCGCCGCCGAAGGGCTCAAGTTCCTGTTCAATCCCGATTTCACCAAGCTGACCGGCCCCGTCGTGCTGGCCGCCATGGGGCTCTCCTTCTTCAAGCTCTCCGTCGGCATGGGCACCATGATCACCTACGGCAGCTATTTCCGCGAGGACCAGAATATCCCGGCCACCGCCGCCCGCGTCATGCTCGCCGACCTGACCGTCTCCATCCTGGCGGGCATCGCCATCTTCCCGGCGGTCTTTTCCTACGGCTTTGAGCCAGGGGCCGGCCCGTCGCTCCTGTTCATCACCATCCCGTCGGTCTTTGCCTCCATGCCGCTGGGCCAGGTCTTTATGATCATGTTCTTCATCCTGACGGCCATCGCCGCCACCGGCGCCATGCTCTCCCTGCTGGAGGTCCCTGTCGCCTTCCTCAACGAAAAGCTGCGCCTCCCGCGCGTGACCGCGACCATCGTCACCGTGGTCCTGCTGGCCCTGGTCGGCTCCACCGCCGCGCTTTCCAGCAGCACGCTGGCCAGCACCAAGGTCCTGGGCAAGACCTTCTTTGACCTGTTCGACTTTGCCACCTCCAACGTGCTTCTGCCCGTCGGCGGCTTCTTTATCACGCTCTTTGTCGGCTGGGTCTGGGGCAAGGCCCAGGTAATGAACGCGCTCACCAACCAGGGTGCGCTCAAGAACGAGCGCATCGTGAACCTCTTTATCGGCGTCTGCAAGTTCGTCACGCCGGTGCTGGTGTTCATCGTCCTCCTGAACGGCCTGGGGCTCTTCTAGGCCCCTCGATGGCGTGCGGCCCAGCTCCAGATGGCCGCCGCCTTTCAAAGGAAACGCCCTCGGAGGCCGGAAACGACCTCCGAGGGCGTGGCATGTCTGGCGATCTGGTCACTGGGCTTCGTCCGGCCGCCGCCTCACTGGTCGCGGCACTGGTCCAGGTCCGCTCGGTACTGGGCGGCCATCTGGCGGTCGCTCTCGCGGCCGGTCTGGTCGGCCAGCATGTCTTGATACAACGCCAGCCGCCCAAAGACCGCGCGACACTGCCGGGCATCTTTCCACAGCACCGCCGCCCCACTATCCGGCTTTTTGGCCAGCGCCTCTTGCACCCACAGCATCTGGCGGATGCCCTTTTCGGCGAACTGGATGCGCTCAGCGCGCCCGGGGCCCAGCAGCGAGTCGGCCACCTGGAAGTCCTTCTCCACCTGCTCCATGTCCGGCGCGAAGTGGATGTGCATATTCAGGGCCCCGCGATCCAGCCGATAGGCCCAGTCGTTGGGCCGCAGGGCGATCGCCTGGTCGAGATAGCGCGTGTCCCGGTCCCTGAAGGCCGCCTCGGCCCACTCCTCCGCCTGGCGGACGTCCCGCACGACGTTGTCGCTGTTCAGCGCGGCGTCCTCCTCCGGGTCGCCGGTAGAGCCGGTGGCAGCGCGCTTGGCGATCTTGGCCGCCGCATCGGTATCCACCGAGCCATCCTCGTTGACCGGGTTGAGGCCCTTGGCCTCCACCCAATCGTTGGCCGTCTCCTCCACCTGCGCCTGATCGCTCTCCTCCAGCATCAGCTCCAAGAACTCGCAACCGCCCGTGAAAAGCGCAACCAGGACGAGGGCCACCAACAGGGTAACCCATCTTGGGCGCGTCATGGCATCGCCTCCTCGAACAGAGCCTTGAGGTCCAGTTGCCCCTCGATGCCTTGCAGAAAGGCGTCCCTGGTGATCTGGCCGCTGGCATAGCTGCGGATGAGATCGGTGGGGGCCGTCAGGGAGACCAGGTTGCGCCCCTCCTCGTCGTAATAGTGGACCGCCACCCTGCCGATATGGTACTGCGTGGCCGCCTCGCCCGTTCCCAGGCGCCGGAGGCTATCCAGCATCGCGTCGCCGCCGCCCGAGGAACCGAAGTGGAACCCCTGGGAGGCATCGAACACGGCCGCCGCCAGGCTATAGTCCTTCCCCTTGACCGGCAGCACGGCCAGGTTCATGCCCTCGGCGGAAAAGCCTGCCGCCTCCAGCTCCGCCCTGAGCGCCGCGGCCGCCTCGCGGTCGGGCGCGCCCCCCAACAGCCTCACCTCCGGCGGCTGGCGGAGCCCCAGCCTCTCCGGGACGCGCGTCTGCACCGCCACCACCCAGCCGATGAACAGGACAGGCGCCAGGAGCACGATTCCCAGGATCATGCAGCCCGTCCCGCAGCACCCCCGCCGTCTAGGCTCCATCTGGTCCTCCTTTCATCCCGAGCCGTCCCTCGCTGGCCGCGCGCCAGGGGACCAAGGCCCCTTGCCCCACAATGCCAGTATAGCGGGGCCCGCCCGCTATGTCAAGTGGTTTCACAGCAGGGCTTGTGCCAAGTCGTCAGCCGCCTTGGCGCGCCGGCCCGCACGGCGACGAGTCGCCGTGCTACGCCACAGCGCCCGATGGAATCGGGCTTCTGGAGCCTCTGCGGGATGGAATGCCGCACTAGCTCGGCGTCGGCATTCCATGCCTCATTCATCGCCGAGCGCCAAAGCGCCGGGCTGAACCTGGCAAGCCCCCTCAGAGCGGGCTCACGACGGACAAGGCACTCCCGGGACGTCTCCAGGGCCTGCTTCCAGCAGGCTTGTCGGTGTTAGCCGCAGGCTTGAGCCTGCGGCCCGGGGCGGACAACGCCTTGGCGCGCCGGCCCGGATGACGTCTGCACGTGGCTGTGGCCACCGAGGCCGCGATCTCGGCAGGCTCGTCTTGGCGCTCGCCCCGTTTCATGCTACACTCGCGCCAACCTGCGCAAGGAGATGCTCCCATGCCAAGCACGCCGCTGCGAACCGACCTGCCTGCCGCCACCGGCCCCGTGACCCTGACCGGCGAGGGGCTCTCCCTCACCTTGACCTGGGCGCCGCCGCTGGCCCGCCCCGCCGCGCCCGGCGTCGCCTGCTGGATCCACCGCGCCCGCCGCGAATCGCCCCGCACCTTGGCCGGGCGCCCCGGCCGCCTCGTGGCGGACACCTACACCGCGCTGGGCCTGGAGCTGACCCGCGAGGCCTGGCTGGGCGAGGGCGGCGAAGCCGTGGCCCTGCGCTTGCGGCTCCGCAACGCCAGCGCTGCCCCGCTCCGGCTGGACGCGCTGCTGCCCGTGCAGGCCGACGGGCCGGAGGGCCTGTTGTTGGCCGGACAGGGCGCGGCCGGCTGGGAGGTCATCGCCCACCAGCGCCAGAAAAACGGCATCCCCTCCTCCTTCCGCCCCGGCGTCCACGACGCCGACTGGGCCCACGCCACCCGCGGCGCCACCGAGATCGGCGGCACGCCCAGCGGCGACGGCGGCGCCTCGGAGGCGGTCGAGATGGATCCGCTCTGCCTGCTGCGCCCCGCCGGTGCGCGCGGGCCGGTCCTCCTGTGCGGGTTCCTCAGCCAGCTCGGCCACTGCGCCCGCTGGTGGCTGCGCTTCCAGGGCGCCGGCAACCAGGTCGCCCTCGCCCAGTTGCAGGCCGACTGCGAGTTCGACGGCTCGCTCTTGCCCCCCGGCGGCGAGCGCACCAGCCAGTGGTGCCTGCTGCGCGGCGGAGAACGCCCCGACGAGCTGATGGCCGACTATGCCGAGCGCGTGGCGGCCTACCACGGCGTCGCCGAGCCCGCCCAGCCGCCCCCGTCGGTCCTCTGTAGCTGGTACTATTACGGGCCGCACTTTACCGAGCGCGACTTTCTCGAGGACCTGGGCTACCTGGAGCGCGACCGCATCCCCTTCGATGTCTTTCTCATCGACGAATGCTGGGACCTCTCCTGGGGCGATTGGGAGGGGAGCGACGAGTGGCCCAGCGGCATGCAAGCCGCCGCCGACCGCATCCGCGCCCTCGGCTACCGCCCCGGCCTCTGGACCTGTCCCTTTATCGCCAAGATCCACTCCCGCTTCGCCGTGGAGCACGGCGAGTGGCTGCTGCGCCGGAACGACGGCGCGCCGGTCCTCTTTCCCATGGACGGGCTCAACTATGTCCTCGACCCCACCTACCCCGGCGTCTGCGACTGGATCGAGGCGCTCTTTCGCAAGATGACCGAGGACTGGGGCTACACCTACCACAAGCTCGACTTTACCCGCGCCGTATTTCTGGACAAGGAAGCCCGCTTCTTCGACGGCACCAAGACCCGTCTGGAGGCCTATCGCATGGCCCTGGAGGCGGTGCGCCGCGGCGCGGGCCCCGGCTCCTACATCTCGGTCTGCGGCGGGCACTATGGCGGCTCGCTGGGCCTGGCGGATTCCCAGCGCAGCGGCAGCGACGTGGTGGCCCGCTGGAACGACCCGCCCGCCCTGCCCAAGTTCAAGCAGAACTTGCTGCGCACCTGGATGAACCGCCTCTGGCACGTGGACGCCGACGCCATGATGGTCCGCCGCCGCGACCAGCCGATCAACAACAGCCGCCACGGCCGGCTCAGCCTGGGCCAGTTCAGCGATGACGAGGCGGGCACCATCACGCTGAACCAGTACCTCGGCGGCGGCATCACCTGCTTTACCGAAAAGTTCCTGGAGCTGGACGCCGACCGCAAGGCGCTCTATCGCCACGTCGTCCCGGCCCACGGCGTCGGCGCCATCCCGCTGGACCCCTTCGAGCCGACCTGTCCCTCCTACCTGCTGACGCGGATCGCCCCGCGCTGCCCCGACCTGGGGCCGTGGGTCACCGTCGCCGCGGTCAACTGGACCGACGCGCCGCGCCCCCCGTCCATCGCGCTCGAGGGGATGGTCACCGCATCCATCCCCGCCGCGCGCTACCTGGCCTTCGACCTGATCCGCCAGGAGTGCCTGGGGCTCTTCGCCGCCGGCGAGACCATCGCGCTGGGCGAGCAAGCGCCCCACGCCAGCCGCCTGGTGCGCCTGGCGCCCTGGGATGGGCGGCGCCCGGTGCTGGCGGGGACCGACCTGCACTACTCTGGCGGCGGGGTAGAGGTTGCCGAGTGGAGGGTCGAAGGCGGGGCCGTCCGCGGGCGTATTACTACCGCGTGGGATTACCCGGTGCGCGTATGCGTCGCGTTCCCGGCCGCTGGGGGCTATGCGCTCCAATCCGCGATCGTGCCGCCCGGGGAGGGCGCGTTCGCTATCGCACAGGAAGGGTAGGAGATCGGAAAGGGAGCGCTGAATTTCCCTGATCCCATCTTTTCGATCCATTCCATCATGCAAATCTGCGTCCCATTTCCTTTTCTGAGAGGAGCAAACACCATGGACGAGATGCAGCTTGTCCGCGAGGCGGGGCAGGACCCGCAGGCGTTGGAGCGGCTCTACCGCGCCGCCGCCAGCGAGGGCCGCGCCGCCGAGTTCGCCGCCGCGCTGGCGACCCTCCATGCCGAGTCGCCGGATAGCGTGCTCTACGCCGCCTGGCACTACCGCCTGGCCGAGCCCCTGACGGCGCCCCAGGCCGTCTCCCGCGGCGCCCATTGGAAGCTGGCTGTCCCCCTTAGCCTCGTCTGCGGACTGGCCTTCTGGGCGCTGAGCGGGGAGCGCGGCGAGTCGAGTTTCGTCGAGTTCGTGCTCCTCTGGGCGCCCATCGCCGCCGTCCTCGCCATCGCCTACCTGGCCTTGGCGGCCAAGGGGCCGTACCGGCGCGCCTTGCTGCTGGCGCTGGGGCTGGCCGCGGTGAGCGCCTACGCGCGGCTGACGAGCAGCCCGATGCCGACTGGAGACCCCTTCGGGGGCGGCGCGGCGGGCGACCAATACCTGCTCATGGCCCTGCACCTGCCATTGATGGCCTGGGCCGCGCTGGGGCTCCTGGTCCTGGGCTGGCGCTCCGGCGCGCGCGACCGCTTTGCCTTCCTGTCCAAGTCGGTCGAGGTCGCCATCACCGCGGGGCTCTACCTCATCGTCGGCGGCCTCTTTGGCGCCATCACCATCGGGCTGTTCGCCGCGCTGGACCTGGAGCCCTCGGAGATGGCCGTGCGCCTGCTCTTTGCCGGCGGTTTTGGGCTGATCCCGGTGCTGGCGGTGGCCACCAGCTACGACCCCTCGATCCCGCCCGCCGAACAAGAGTTCGGCCGCGGGCTGACGCGCCTCATCGCCACGCTGCTACGGCTGTTGCTGCCCCTGGCGCTCGTGGTCCTGGTCATCTATGCCGGGTTCATCCCCTTTCGCTTCCTGGAGCCCTTCCAGAATCGCGGCACGCTCATCATCTATAACATCCTCCTCTTCGCCGTGATGGGCCTGCTGATCGGCGTCACGCCGGCGCGGGAGGAGGAGAGCGAATCGGGCGGGATGCGGCTCTTGGGCGCCGGCGTCCTGGCCCTCACCATCCTGGCCGAGGCGGTCAGCCTCTACGCCCTGGCGGCGATCATCTATCGCACCGTGGGGGGCGGCTTTACCCCCAACCGGCTGGCCGTGCTGGGCTGGAACCTCGTCAACATCGCCATCCTGGCGCTGATGATCTATCGCCAGCTCAAGGCAGGGCGCGCCGGATGGATCGGGGCGATGCACCGCTCCCTCAGCAACGGCGCCGCCCTCTATGCGGCCTGGGGCCTGCTGCTTATCCTGCTGCTGCCGTGGCT
>JAAYEA010000350.1 GCA_012689325.1 Chloroflexota bacterium | reverse complement strand
GATATCGACGGTCATGTAGCCATAGTGCTCGTCGGGGTACTTTTCATCGTGGATGGCCTGCTCGACGTTGATGGTGATGCCGCCGATGGTATCCACGATCTTTTCGAACCCGGCGAAATTGATGCGCACATAGTTGTGGATCGGGACGCCCAGGGTGTATTGCACCGTCTTTTTGGCCAGGGCGGGCCCGCCGCCGGGATAGTCGCGGGCGTCGCCAAAGAGGTGGGCGGCGTTGATGCGGTTGTGCTCGTTATAGTCGGGGATGGTCACCCAGAGGTCGCGCGGAATGGAAAGCATGCTGGCCGTCTTGCTCTCAGGGTCGATGCTGAACACGATCATGGTGTCGGTGCGGCAGGGGCCAGTCTCGATCTCGCGCTGGTCGATGCCCAGCAAGAGGATATTGATGCGCTCCTTGCGTGCGGGGAGCGTCACCACATCTTGGCCGGTTTGGGCCTGGACGACGCCGGTGCCGCTGGGGAGGCTGGGCAGGATCGCGAGTTGGGAGCGGCCCACCAGGTCGCGAACCGTGGTATACACCAGATAGCCGCAGAACATCCCCCCGGCGACCAGCAAGACGGTGAAAAGCATAAAAACGCGCTGCCAAGCGGAGTCATGCGGCCGTTCGGCTACGACGGCTTCACGCTTCATACGAGATGATCCTACCTCCCTCTGATGAACCTCGGGAAATTATAACATATGTGGGTCCAGAACGCAAAGTAGCCGCTTCCTGGGCGTAAAATGGTACTTGACAAGACGCCCTGTTCGTGATATGATTAGCACTCGGATACCGCGAGTGCTAACGCGAGCGCGATTGTAGGTGATATAATGACGCTGGACGGCCAGGAAACGATCCCTCAGCCTCAAGAGGACGAGGAGCTTTCGCCGCGCCAAAAAGAGATCCTGAGCATCGTGGTCAGGACTTATATCAACACGGCTGCGCCGGTGGGGTCGACGACCATTGCGGAGAATTACCTGCGAGGCGTTAGCTCGGCGACCATCCGCAACGAACTGGCCTACCTGGAGGAGCGCGGCTATCTGGCCCAGCCGCATACCTCGGCGGGGCGCTTGCCCACCGAAAAAGGGTACCGCTACTTTGTGGCGCAGCTCATGCAGGATTCCGAGCTGCCTCTGGCTGAGCAGCGCACGATCCGCCACCAGTTCTACCAGGTGCGCATGGACCTGGAGCATTGGATGCGCTTGACCGCCGCCGTGCTGGCGCACACGTCGCAAGCGGCGGCCCTGGTGACCGCGCCGCAGACGCCGCAGACGCGGATGAAGCACGTCAAGCTGATCGCGGTCAGCGATACCTTTGCCTTGATCGTGCTGGTGTTGCACGGCGGCATCGTGCGCCAGGAGATGCTGCCCCTCGCCACGCCCATGACGCAGGAAGGGCTCGAGGGGATCGCCAACAAGCTCAATGCCATCCTGCAGGGGCTGAACGTGGCCGAGATGGCCCAAAAGCTCGTGGCGCTCGATCCCCTGGAGCAGATCGCCATGGACAAGATCCTGGACATGATGCTGGCGGTGGAGCGGGACCGCAACGTCATCTCGTATCGCGATGGCCTTGCCCAGGTCCTGCAGCAGCCCGAGTTCAGCGAGCCGAACCGGATGCGGCACGTCGTGCAGCTCTGGGAAAGCGCCGGGCTGATGGAAAAGATGCTGGCGGCCATGGGCCATGCCCGCGGCGTGCAGGTCATCATCGGCGGCGAGGGCGAATGGGAGGACATGGAAGGGTATAGCATCGTGCTGGCGCAATATGGCGACGTGGAGCGCGCCTCCGGGGCCCTGGGGGTCCTGGGGCCGCTGCGGATGCCTTATCGTCGCGCGGTTTCCGCGGTGCGCTATATCTCGGAGGTCCTGACCGAGCTGATCAACGATCTGTATACATCCTAGTCGCGGTTTGACAGATTTGTGGAGGTGACGAGCGAGATGGCTTTTGATGACCAAGAAACGACCAGACAAGAGAACGCCGCCGGGCAGCCGGAGACTCTGGCGCAGGTGGCTGAATTGGAGAAGGCCCTGGCGGAGCAGACCGCCAAGGCGGCCGAATATCTGCAGCAGTGGCAGCGCGCCGCCGCGGATTTCTCCAACTATCGCAAGCGCCAGGAGCGCGATCAGCAACAGATGACCAAGTGGGCCAATGCCAGCTTGTTGCGCGAGCTGCTGCCGGTCCTGGATGACTTGCAGCGGGCCCTGAGCGACCTTCCCGCCGAGGCGCAGTCCTCGGGCTGGGGCCAAGGGGTCGAGCTGGTGGAGCGCAAGATGCGTCTGGCTTTCCAAAAGAGCGGGCTGGAACAGGTCGTCGCCGAGCCAGGCGTGCCTTTTGACCCCACCGTGCATGAGGCGGTCTTTTACGAGGAAAGCGCCGACTATCCGGAGGGCGCCATTTTGCAGGTTCTGCGTCAGGGTTACAAGCTGGGCGATACGGTGCTGCGCCCGGCCATGGTCAAGGTGGCAAAGGCGGCCTAGTGAATAGCGCTGCCCCTTGCGATATAGAGCTATCATAATCCATTCCATTCGGAGGATGCTGACATGGGGAAAATCGTTGGCATAGATCTGGGCACAACCAACTCGGTGGTCGCGGTGATGATGGGCGGCGAGCCGGTGGTGATCCCCACGGCCGAGGGCGGCAGGCTTTGCCCCTCGGTGGTGGCCGTGAACCCCAAGACCGGCGAGCGCATGGTGGGGCAGGTGGCCCACCGCCAGGCGATCACCAACCCCGAGAATACGATCTATTCGATCAAGCGGCTGATGGGCCGCCGCTACAGTGACCCGGAAGTGGTCAAGGCCCGCAAGGTGCTGCCGTACAAGATCATCGAGCGGCCCAATGGCGATGCCTGGGTGGCCATGGGCGGCAAGGAGTATTCGCCGCCCGAGATCTCGGCCATGATCCTGCAAAAGCTCAAGCAGGATGCCGAGGCCTACCTGGGCGAGCCGGTGACCCAAGCGGTCATCACGGTGCCGGCCTACTTTAACGACGCGCAACGCCAGGCGACCAAGGACGCGGGCAAGATCGCGGGCCTGGAAGTGCTCCGCATCATCAACGAGCCGACGGCTTCGTCGCTGGCCTATGGTCTGGACAAAAAGAAGGACGAGTCCATTGCCGTCTATGACCTGGGCGGCGGCACCTTTGATATCTCGATCCTTGATCTGGGCGAGGGCGTGTTCGAGGTCAAGTCCACCAATGGCGATACCTTCCTGGGCGGCGACGACTTTGACCAGGTGATCATCAACTGGATCTGCGACGAGTTCAAGCGGGAGCAAGGCATCGACCTGCGCCAGGACCGCATGGCCCTGCAGCGGCTGAAGGAAGCCGCCGAGAAGGCCAAGATCGAGCTCTCCACCGTTATGCAGACGGAAATCAACCTGCCCTTCATCACGGCGGATGCCACTGGCCCCAAGCACCTGCAGATGAACCTGACTCGCGCCAAGCTGGAGCAGCTCACCGGCGACCTCGTTCAGCGGACGCTGGGCCCGCTCAAGAGGGCGCTGGAAGATGCCAAGGCGAGCCCCCAGGAGATCGATGAGGTGGTGCTGGTGGGCGGGCAGACCCGCATGCCAGTCGTCCAGGAGTTGGTGCGCAAGTTCTTTAATAAAGAGCCGCACAAGGGCATCAACCCGGACGAGGTGGTGGGCGTGGGCGCGGCGATCCAGGCCGCGGTCCTCTCGGGCGAGGTCAAGGACGTCCTGTTGCTGGACGTGACCCCGCTGACCCTGGGCATCGAGACGCTGGGCGGCGTGGCGACGCCGCTGATCGAGCGGAACACCACCATCCCGACGCGCAAGAGCCAGCTCTTCTCCACCGCCGCCGATAGCCAGACCAGCGTGGAGATCCATGTGGTGCAGGGCGAGCGGCCGATGGCGGGCGACAACAAGACGCTGGGCCGCTTCATTCTCGACGGCATCCCGCCGGCGCCGCGCGGCATGCCGCAGATCGAGGTGACCTTTGACCTGGACGCCGACGGCATCCTGCACGTGGCGGCCAAGGACAAGGCCACCGGCCGCGAGCAAAAGATCACCATCACCGCCTCCAGCGGGCTGAACAAGGACGAGGTGGAGCGGCTGGTGCACGAGGCGGAGCAGCACCGCGCCGACGATGAGAAGCGCAAAGACTCGGTGGAGGCGCGCAATATCGCCGATTCGGCGGTCTATACCGCCGAAAAGACCTTGCGCGACCTGGGCGACAAGGTGCCCGCCGATCTCAAGTCCGAGGTGGAAGGCAAGGTGGCCGCGGTCCGTTCGGCCCTGCAAGGCTCCGATGCCGACGCGATGCGCCGCACCACGCAAGAGCTGATGGAGTCGGTGCAAAAGGTGGGCGCGGCGGCCTATCAGCAACAGCCCGGCGGCACGCCTCCTCCTCCCGGCGGCGAGCAAGAAAAGCCGGCGGACGACGAAGGGACCGTCGAAGGCGAGTTCCGCGAGGTCTAGCCCCTAGAGCGCAATCCGAACAACACCCCTGGCACTTGATGCCAGGGGTGTTTTCTTGTCGCCCGAGGTTGACTTGACCGCGCAAATGGCTAGAATGCGCGTGAAGCATTATCCAGCTTGCGGAGCGAGAGCATGAACAAAATCGCAGTGCTAACGAGCGGGGGCGACGCCCCGGGCATGAACGCCGCCATCCGGGCCGTGGTGCGTATGGGCATCGGCCAGGGCTGGCAGGTCTATGGGGTGCGCCACGGGTATTCGGGGCTGATCGCCGGAGACATGGACCGCATGACGGCGCGGGACGTGAGCGGCATCATGCAGTTGGGCGGCACCGTGCTGGGCAGCGCGCGTTGCCCCGAGTTCAAGACGGAAGAGGGGCGCTGGCGGGCGCTGCGCGAGCTGCGGCAGGCCGACATCGAGGCCCTGGTGGTCATCGGCGGCAATGGCTCGCAGGCGGGCGCGTACGACCTGGCCCGCATGGGCTATCCGGTGGTGGGCGTGGCCTCGACCATCGACAACGACCTGGCGGGCACCGATATCACCATCGGGGTGCATACCGCCCTGGATATCGCCCTGGAGGCCATCGATCGGCTCAAGACCACGGCCTCTTCCCATGAGCGGGCCTTTTTGGTGGAGGTCATGGGGCGCAAGTGCGGCTATCTGGCGCTGATGGCCGGGATCGCCGGCGGCGCCGAGGCGGTGGTGATCCCGGAGAGCGAGGTCTTGCCCGAGACGATCGCCGAAGAGATCCACGCCGCCTACCTGCGCGGCAAATCCCATGCCATCGTGGTGGTGGCCGAGGGCGCGAGCTATAACGCGGAGGCCATCGCGCAGCACTATGAGCAGAATCAGGCGCAATTGGGCTTTGAGGTGCGGGTGACCAAGTTGGGCCACGTGCAACGCGGCGGCGTGCCCGATGCCTACGACCGCTTGCTGGGCAGCAGCCTGGGCGCGGGAGCGGTGGAGGCCCTGGCCCGCGGCGAGCAGGGCTGCCTGGTGGGGATGGTGGGCGGCGAGGTGACCACGGTTCCCTATGAGCAGGTCATCGGCGTGAGCAAGCCCTTGCCCACGCGCTTTGTAAAGCTAGCCAACATCTTGGCGCGTTAGCGCAGGATCGGCGACGGGGGTATTCGTCTCGAGCCTCAGGATGGGCAGCGTGAAGTGAAAGGCGCTGCCCATCCCCTCCTGGCTCTCCATCCAGATGTCTCCGCCGTGGGCCTCCACGGCCAGTTTGCAAAAGGCCAGCCCCAGGCCGCTCCCGCGCTGCTTGACCTCTCCCGTGACAAACTTGCGGAACAGGCGCTGCTGCAGCTCCGGCGGGATGCCCGGCCCGTTATCGGCCACCGTGACCTGAATGCCTCCGCCCTGCTCGCGCGCGCTGACGGTGACCCGGCCGCCTTCCGGCGTGAACTTGACGGCGTTGCCGATCAGGTTCTGCAGGATGCGCTGCAAGAGCCGGGGATCGGACTGCGCCGGGGGCAGCCCCTCCGGGATGTCGACGCAGACCTCTTGTTGCTTGACCTCGGCCAACAAGGAAGCCTGCTGCACCGCTTGCTTGACATAGTCCGCTACGCAGACATCCTCTTGGGCGATATCCATGCGCCCGCTCTCCAGGCTTTGCAGGTCCAGGATGCGGTTCACCAGCTCCAGGCTTTGGATGTTGCTGGACATGATCATCTTGAGCAGCCGCTGATGCCGGGGCTCCAAGCCAGCATAGACCTCATCCAGGAGCAGTTCGGTGCTGCAATGCATGATGGTCAGCGGGTTGCGCAGGTCGTGGACCATCATGTGGGTCAGGTCGTCGCGCAAAGCGGCGAGGCGGCGCTCCTGGGTGATATCGTAGAGGACCATGAGCTTGCCCAGCGAGCGCCCCTGCCCGTCCATCAAAGGATAGAAGCCTGGTCGCAGCCAGCGCGTCGTCTCCTCGCGGCCCATCTCGAACTCGGCGCTGGCCGGCGCAGCGCTGTGGAGATCGGCGTACAGCGGGGCAGGCAGGGCGCTTTGCAGCGGGATGCGCGCGACCGGCAGTTGGGGCGGGATGCCCAGCATGCGGCGCGCCGCCGGGTTGATGTCCACCAGCCGCCCAAAGCCATCCAACACCAGCACCCCCTCGCGCATGCTCTCGAAAATGGCTTGCTGCGCCACGGGCAGCACATCCAGCAAGCGGTAGGTGAAAAGTCCCAGGGCGAGAAGCACCCCGCCGGCCACAAAGGCAAACGGCCCCAGGTCGACCGCCAGGGCGTGGGTCATATCAAAGATATGCAGCGCATTCCCCACGAGGGGCATCAGGCCGCCCAACGCGACCAGGAGGCTCTGGCTGCGATGCCACGCAGGCGAGCCCACCAAGGGGATCAGCACCAACGTCGTGCCCACCAGGACGTAGACGTACCGATAAAAGGCCAGCACCCAGAACCAGGGCCCAGGCGTCGGGAAGGCGCTGGGCATGGGCCAGGAGGCGACGATGCGCAAATCGCGCCAGACCAGGTGATGCCAGGGGTTGGTGAGGGTCAGCGCCGCGGTGATGATGCCGGGAAGCAAGACGAGCAAGATGCGGCGTTTGGAGAGCAGGTCGCCGCGCCCGGCATACTGCAGGGCAAAGATGAGCCAGACAGGGCCCACAAAAGCCTGCGAGAGGGTGATGACGGTCTCCCAGAGTTCTTTGGCCTGCAGAGCGACGCTCAGGGTCTCTACGCTGTAGGCAAGCAGCCAGAGGAGCACCAGGCTCATCAAGCAAGACAGCGACGTGGCGCTGGCGTGCACGTGGCGTTTCCGCCATGTGTATGCCGCAACCCCGATGGCCACGAGGGCCGCGCCCAACAGAGGAAGCACATATGGGGTGAACTCGAGGCGGGTCAGCGCGGGCAATGGTTCTCTCCTGCTTGACCTGTGGCGGGCACAGCAAAGCCCGGTGTGAGGACCCTGTATATGTTAGACGGGATTCCCCCCGGAATGGTTACGGGCGAATGGGCCCCAGATGGCTATTTCGAGCTGCCGGCAGCGCGCGGCTTGAGCAGCCCGGCGCCGCCCACCAGATCGAGCATCTCCATGGTGATGGCGTGCTGGCGCGCGGTGTGGTAGCTCAAGGTCAGCTCGTCGATCAGGCGCTGGCTGTTGTTGGTGGCGCCGTCCAGCACCTGATACCGCGCCGATTGCTCGCTGGCGGCGGATTCCATGACACAGCGATAGAGCTCGACAACGGACCACTGTTGCAAGACCCTCTTGTAGACAAGCTCGGGGTCCGTGTCGATGATCGGCTCGGTGGCGAGCTCTTCTGGGCTGGGGGGCTGTTCCAGCTGGATGGGCAACAGCGGGCGCATCACGGGCTTGCCGGCCGCGCGCGCTTGATAGGGGGTATAGAGGGCATAAAGCTGGTCCAAGGCCCCGGTCTCGTACAGCCCGGCCAGTTGTTGGTGCAGGCGCTGCACAAAGGCCAACGAGGCGACGGTGGTGACAGGCAGGCTCTGCGTCGCCAGCAGGGGCCGGCCCTGGCGGCGAAAGTAGGTTGTGGCCCGGGCGCCGAGGGTCAAAAGCTCCACCTGGTAGCCCTGGTGGCCCAGCTCTCGCGCCTGCTGTTCAGCCGCCTCGATGACGGTGGAGTTAAAGCTGCCGCATAGCCCGCGCTCCGAGGCGATGACCAGGATGCCCAGGGTGCGCCCCGCGGGGGCAGCCTCCTCGGCGGGGGGCTGGAGCGCTTCTGGGTGGAGATGGCGGTGCAGGGCGCGATAAATGGCGGAGAGCTCGTCCCCAAAGATGCGGGCCGCCTCCAGCCGGGCGCGGGCCATGTGCCAGCTTCCCGCGGCGATGTTGCGCAGCGCCGTGAGGATGGGGGCGACGCTCTGCACATTGTCCAGGCGCTGCTTTATCCGCTCGATGTCTTCCATGTGTCTTCCTGGAAAACGGTATGGAACCGTTCCATCGCCTCGATCAGCTCTTGCACCAAACGCGGCGAGAGCTTGTCTTCCGTGGCCAGCCGGCGCGGGATCGAGGGGTACTCGCGCACCAGCAGGTTCCACAGCGCCGTCTCAAAGCCGGCCACGCGGTTCACGGGCACGTCGTCCAGGTGCCCCTGGGAGACGGCATAGAGGATGGCGAGCTGCTTGGCCAGCGGGATGGGGGCGTAACGCGGTTGCTTCAGGGCTTCCTGCAGGCGCTCGCCGCGCGCGATCTGCCGCTGGGTGGCCTCGTCGACCTCGGTGCCAAAGCGGGCGAACTGGGCTACCTCGCGATATTGAGAGATTTCCAGCCGCAGGTTGGAGGCAATGGAGCGCATGATGGGTTTCTGCGCCTTGCCGCCGACCCGCGAGACGGAGAGGCCGACATCGATGGCCGGGCGGATGCCCTGGTTATAGAGCGCGGGCGATAGGAAGATCTGCCCGTCGGTGATCGAGATGAGGTTGGTGGGGATATAGGCCGAGATGTTGCCCCGGCGCGTCTCCGCGATGGGGAGGGCGGTCAGCGAGCCGCCTCCCTGGTCCTCGCTCAGCCGCCCCGCGCGTTCCAGCAGGCGGGAATGCAGGTAAAAGATGTCGCCCGGGTAGGCCTCGCGGCCGGGGGGGCGGCGCAAAAGCAGCGCCAACTCGCGGTAGGCGTCGGCGTGCTTGGAGAGGTCGTCATAGACGATCAGCACATCATAGCCAGCGTCCATGAAATATTCGGCCATGGTGCAGCCCACATAGGGGGCGATATAGAGCAGGGCGGGCGGGTCGTCGGGTGCGGCGACCACCACCGTGGTGTAGGGCATGGCGCCGTGCTCTTGCAGCGCCTGGATGGCCTGCAAGGCGCTGGCCTTGCGCTGGCCGATGCTGACATAGATGCAGACCATCCCTTCCTCGCGCTGGTTGATGATGGTGTCCAGCGCGATGGTGGTCTTGCCCGTCTGCCGGTCGCCGACGATCAGCTCGCGCTGGCCGCGCCCGATGGGTACCAGCGCGTCGATGGCCTTGATGCCGGTCTGCAGAGGCTGGTTGACCATCTCGCGGCTGATGATCCCGGGGGCAGGACGCTCGATGTAGCGCTGCGCCTCGGAGATGATCCGCTCTTTGCCGTCCAAGGCGCGCCCCAGCGGGTCCACCACGCGGCCCAGCAGCATCTCGCCCACGGGAACCTGGAGCCTGCCGTGTGTCTCGGTCACGAGGTCGCCGCCCTGGATGCCTTCCTCGGGGCCCAGCAGGATGCAGTCCACCGTCGTCCGATCCAGGTTGAGGATCAGGCCGTACGTGCCCGTGGGGAAGCGGACCAGGCCATCCGTCACGGCCTGGGGCAGGCCGGAGAGGGTGGCCACGCCGTTGCCCACCTGGAGCACCGTGCCCACGTCCATGACGCCCGTGCTGTGCCGGTAGTGGGCGGCCTCTTCGAGGACCTCGCCCAGCACGGCATGGATGTCCAGCCGGTCGCGAGCGTAGCTGGCCGTTGGGCGATCCTGCGGCCGGCCGGGCTCACCTTTGGTGATCAGCTCTTTTTCCGCGGGAGCGTTCTCCGGGGCGGCGCTCACCCCTTGCTGGCGCTCTTGCGCCTCGCGGATGCGCCGCAGGACCTGGCTGATGTCGAACTCGCTGCTCATGAAGGCATTCCCAATTGCTGCCGCAGGTCTTGCCCGACCTGGTCGCGGACCTGGTCGAGCTGCCGCCGCAGGCTGTTATCCACGATGCGGTCGCCGATGCGCACGCGCAGCCCCGCGATGAGCGAGGG
>JAAYEA010000349.1 GCA_012689325.1 Chloroflexota bacterium | reverse complement strand
GTAGCTTGGGACCTGCAGGGCCGCGCCATCGCCGAGGGGAGAGCTCCGCTGCGGGTGAGCCACCCGGCCCCCGGTTGGGCGGAGCAGGACCCGGCCGAATGGTGGGAGTCCACGGCGGCGGCGCTGCGACAGGTCGCAGCCACCGTGGACGCGCGTCGCGTCCTGGCGGTGGGGCTCGCCTGGCAGCGTGAGACGTTCTTGGCGCTGGATGCGGACTGGCAGCCCCTGCGGCCGGCGATCCTTTGGCTGGATCAGCGGGCCACGCGGGAAGCGGCGGAGGCGCGGCAGGATTTCGGCGCGGAGCGTTTCCTGGAGATCACGGGAAAGCAACTAGACACCACGCCATCCTTTGTCAAACTGCTCTGGATGCGCGCACAAGAGCCGGAGCGATTCCGCCGGGTGGCTCATATCCTCGACGTGGGCGGCTATCTGGCCGGGCAGTTGACCGGGGAGGCGCGCAGTTGCACCGCCGGAGGCGACAGCCTCGGGCTGATGGGCACCGCGCGCGGCGCCTGGTCCGAGGATCTGATGGGCTACCTGGGCCTGCCAACAGCGGTCCTGCCCGCAGTGGTCCCTCCTGGCGCGCCACTGGGCCGCCTCAGCTCCGAGGCCGCCGAGGCGACCGGCCTCCGCGCGAGCACGCCGGTGGTGGCCGCCGGGGGCGACGGGCAGGTCTTTGCCGTGGGCGCCCATGCCCCTGGGCGCGACGCGTTCAGCCTGACGGTGGGCACCAGCCTGGTGCTGGGACTGCACTGGCCGAGCTATCGCGTCGGGCCGGCGTACCGCACCATGGCCGGGTGTTACCCCGACAGCTTTCTGCTGGAGGCGGTGCTGCGCGCCGGGGCCGACATCGTGCGCTGGTTCGTGCAGGATTTCGCGCGGGGGCAGAGCGAAGAGGCGATGGAGGCGGCGATCTCGAATGTCCCGGCGGGATGCCTCGGGCTGTTGACCGTGCCCTACTGGAAGGGGCGCATGGTCCCCACCAACGCGCCGTTGGCCCGCGGGGTCACGGTCGGGTGGTCCGATTATCATACGCAGGCCCACTTTTACCGGTCTATCCTGGAAGGGATGGCCTACGAGGTGCGGTTGTGCATCGAGAGCTATGAACGCGAGCTGGGTGTGGCGCCGAGCGAGATCCACATGGGCGGCGGCGGCGCGCTCAGCCCCACCTGGCGGCAGATCATGGCGGACGTGAGCGGCAAGGAGGTGGTGCTTTCGGCAGCCGAGAGCACCGCCCTGGGGGCGGCGATGCTGGCGGCGACGGCGATCGGCGCCTATGCGACGGCGGCTGAGGCTAGCGCAGCCATGTATCGCCCCACGCTGCGGATCGCCCCGCGCCCGCAGGTGGCGGCGCTGTACGACGGCCTCTATCGTGACTATTACGCGCAGCTTTATCCGCTGCTCGAGCCGATCCTCGTCGCGCTGGGGCGGCAGGCCCTGGAAAACAACACGCCAGGGCGCTGAGGGCGCCGCTGGCGTGTGCCGTTGACGAGGCAGGACGCGGGCGGCGGCTACTCCGCCTGGGCGAACTGCTGCCGGTAGAGCGCGGCGTAGCGCCCGCCCAGGGCGAGCAGCTCCTCGTGGGTGCCGCGCTCCTGGATCTTGCCCTGGTCGATGAAGCAGATCTGGTCGGCCTCGCGGATGGTGGAGAGGCGATGCGCCACCACCAGGGAGGTGCGCCCCTTGAGCAGGTTCCGCAGGGCGTCCTGGATCAGAACCTCGGTGCGGGTGTCCACGCTGGAGGTGGCCTCGTCCAGGATGAGGATCCGCGGCTGCGAGAGGATGGCGCGCGCGAAGCAGATCAGTTGGCGTTGCCCCTGGGACAGGTTGGAGCTGCCCTCCATCACTGGCGTGTCGTACCCCGCGGGGAGCTTGGAGATGAACTCGTCGGCGTTGGCCAACCGGGCCGCCTCGCGAACCTCCTCTTCGCTGGCGTCTGGCCGGCTGAAGCGGATGTTTTCGGCGATGGTGGCCTGCAAGAGGAACGGCTCCTGCGGCACCATCCCCATCTGCGCCCGCAGCGACCGCACCTGCACGTCGCGCAGGTCGTGCCCGTCCACCTTGATGCAGCCCTCCGTCACGTCGTAGAAGCGGCAGCAGAGGCTGGTGATGGTGGTCTTGCCCGCCCCGGTGGGCCCGACCAAGGCGATGGTCTGCCCCGGCGTCACATCGAGGCTGACGTCATCCAACACGGGGACGCCGGGCTCGTACTCGAACCGCACGTTGCAGAGCTCGATGTGTCCCTCGATGGTGGGCATGGGGATGGCGTCCGGCGCATCCTGGACGCTTGGCGGCGTGTCCAGCAGGTCGAACACCCGCTCGCCGCCGGCCATGGCGGCCTGGAACGTGGTGTAGATCTGGCTGAGGTCCTGGATCGGCTGGAAGAAACGCGTCACATAGGTCACAAAGGCCACCACCACGCCCAGGGTTAGCTCATCCGCCGCCGCCCACCTTCCGCCGAACCACAGGACGATGGTGGTCGCCAGCACGTTCAGCACGTCGGCGGTGGGCATAAAGATGAACGAGAGCATCATGGCGCGGATGTTGACCTCGCGGTTGGTGCGGTTCAGCGTCTCGAAGTGCTTGTGGGTGCTATCTTCCTGGACAAAAGCCTGCACCACGCGCATGTTGGAGAGGTTCTCCGCCAGGTCGCCGGTCAGCTCGCCCACGGCCACGCGGGTCTGCCGGTAGGCGCCCTTGGCCTTGCGGGAGAAGAGATAGGTGGCCAGGACCATGAGCGGCAGCACGGCAAAGGTGAGCAGCGCCAGCCGCCAACTGATGGTGAGCATCACCACCACGGTGCCCACCAGGAAGAGGACGTCGCTGATCATGTTGATAAAGCCGCTGGAGATCAGCTCGTTCAACACGCCCACGTCGCTCAGGACGCGGGAGATCAGCGTGCCCGTCTCGATCTTGCTGTAAAAGCTCAGCGAGAGGCGTTGATAGTGCTCGAAGAGCTGGACGCGCATCTTGTTGAGGATGCGCTGGCCCACCCAGGAGAGGAGGTAGCTCTCCTTCCAGTTCGAGTAGAACTCGACCACATAGACCGCGGCGGCGATCAGAGAGATGAGAAGCAGGCCGTGCAAGTCGCTGTTCGCGATGTACACGTCGATGATCTGCTTGGTCAGGTATGGCGTGACCAGCTTGGTGGCCGTCGAGGCAAGCATGAACAAGGCGGCCAGGCCCATGCGATGCCAGTGCGGCTGCAAGTAGCCGACCAGCCGCTTGGCAACCTTGGGGTCGAAGAACGCCCCGTCGGTGTCCTGATAATGGTGGAGCATGCCCCGCCCACCGCCGCCTCCGCCGAAACCGTGCATCATGCTTGTCCTCCCGCCGGCACCGCGATGCCGTCCGCGCCTGCGCGGCGCTCGATCTGCGAGTAAAAGATGTCTGCGTAGAGCCCGCTCTCGCGCAACAGCTCCTCATGCTGGCCCTGAGCGACGATGCGCCCCCGGTCCAGGAGCAAGATCAGGTCGGCATTGCGCACGCTGGAGAGGCGCTGGGCGATGACAAAGCTGGTGCGCCCCGCCATCAGCCGGTCGAGGGCCTGCTGGATGAGCCGTTCGGTCTCGGCGTCCACGCTGGAGGTCGAGTCGTCCAGGATGAGGATGCGGGGATCCATGAGCAGCGCGCGGGCGATGGCGATGCGCTGCCGCTGCCCGCCCGAGAGGGTGACGCCCCGCTCGCCCACCAGCGTATTGTAGCCATCGGGGAAGGACATGATAAAGTCATGGGCGGCTGCGGACTGGGCCGCGTGGACCACCTCTTCCTCGGTCGTCCCGGGCCGCCCAAAGCTGATGTTCTCGCGGATGCTGGCGGCAAAGAGGGAGGTCTCTTGCAGCACGATGCCGATCTGCCTGCGCAGCGATTGCAGGGTAACGTCGCGGATGTCGATGCCATCCACCAGGATGCGTCCCTCGGTGACGTCGTAGAAGCGGGGGATCAGGTTGATGATCGTGCTCTTGCCGGAACCAGTGGCGCCCAGCAGGGCAATCACCTGACCCGGCTTGGCCTCCAAGGAGATGTCGCTGAGAACAGGGGCGGAGGAGCCAAAGTAGCGGAAAGAGACGTGGTCAAAGGTCACGTGGCCCTGCACGGGAGGCAGGGGCCTGGCTTCGGCGGATTCCTTCACCTCGGATTCGGCGTCCAGAATCTCAAAGACCCGCTCGCCGGACGCCTCGGCCTGAGACAGGCTGGCGGTGAGGAAGCCCATCCGCCGCATGGGGCCGATCAATTGCAGCAAGTAGCTGTTGAAGGCCACCAACTCGCCCAGGGTGATGCTCCCGCGGATCACCAGCGAGCCGCCGTACCAGAGAACGAGGACGGCTCCCAGGTTGGCAATCAGGCTCATGAACGGCGAGAAAAAGGTGCGCTCCTGGGCCGCCCGGACGTTGAGGTTGAACACCTCTTCATTGACCGTCGCGAACCGGACCACCTCCGCCGGCTCCTGGGCAAATCCCTTGACGATGCGCAGCCCCACCAGGTTATCCTGCAGCTTGGTGGCCACCTCGCCCATCTTGTTCTGCGATTCCCGGAAGAGCGGCCGCACTCGCTTGCTGAACAGGGTGGCCAGGTAGAAGGTCAGGGGAGCCAGGGCGAGCGCGATCAATGCCAGCTCGGCGTTCATGCGGAGCAGCACGATCGCGGTGGTGAGGAACAAGAGCCCGGCATCCACGAGACCCAGCAGCCCCCGGCCGGTCAGGAAACGGAGGCGATCCACGTCGCTGGTGGCCCGCGACAGCAGTTGCCCCGTCTGGGAGCGGTCGTGGTAGCTGAAGGAGAGCCCTTGCAGCTTGCGGTAGAGCGCATTGCGGAAATCGTAGGCGACGTGCTGCGAGACCCATTCGGTCAGGTAGCCCTGCAGAAAGTGAAACACTCCCTGCAGGATGCTGAGGCCGATCAGCGCCAGGCTGAGGATGCCAAGCCAGCCAAAGTTGGCGGCTTCGATGCCCTCGTCTACCATTCTCCGGATGATCTGCGGGGTCAGGACGCGCAGGGCGTTGATCACCAGGACCGTCACGTAGGCGAGCACCTCGCGCGTCACGTAGGGCTTCATCCAGGTCACGATGCGCCAGATGGTTTTCACGATTGTCTCTCCTCAGGCCAGGGTGGCAGCAGGGCGAGCCGCGGCCGATCCGGGTCGGGCTCGCTAGAAGGCGACCGAATCCACGCCGAGCAGCTCGGCGAGCCGTTCCAGGGCCGCGGCGATAGCAGCGCGCTCGTCAGCGGGAAGGGACTTGAGCCCCTCGCGCATCAGGCCAAAGCCCGCCACAGGGGCGCGCGCGATGAGTTCCTCTGCTTCGGGGGTGACGTAGGCGCGAACCACGCGGTTATCCGCGTCGCAGCGCTGGCGACGGACGAGGCCGCGTTGCTCCAGCTCGGAGACCAGCTCGGAGGTGGAGCTGTCGCTAATGTGCAAGTAGTCACCCAGCTCGCCGATCTTGGCGCCGTCGCTCGCCTTCAGGAAGCGCAACGCCGAGAGCTTCCGGCCCGAAATGCCCAGATCGTGGGCAATGGTGCGGGAGTAGTGGTTCAGGTAGCGATAGATGTCGAGGAACCGCCCGACGATGGCCGTTGGCTCCGTGACGCTCACGGTCGAGCCGCTGGCCGGGGGGCCGCCATCGGCGCCTGGTCTCTCCTTCACGGCGTTCTCTGCCACAGCTTCCTCCCTCCGTCCCCTCACGGCAGACGGTTCGCTGACGAACATTTCGGAATCGCATTATATTCGGGGCGGGAGAGGTGTCAAATCGCGGCAGCGAAGGGCACGAAAAACGCCGCCAGCAGCCCGCAGTGGCGGGGCGCTGGCGGCGCGAGCGGTCCGGCTAATAGATGACTTTGTTCAGCGGGTACTCTACGATGCCGGAGGCCCCGGCCTTCTTGAGCTTGGGGATGAGGTCGCGGACGATGTGCACGTCGGTGATGACCTCGATGGCCACCCACTCCGGGTCGGATTGGGCCGAGATGGTCGGGGTGTGCAGCGAGGGAAGCTGCTTGGAGACGTCGGCCAGCTTGTCCTTGGGCACGTTCATCTTGAGGCCGACCTTGGCCTCGGCCTCCAGCGCGCCCTTGAGGAGGATGGCCAGCGTCTGAATCTTGTCGCGCTTCCAGTCGTCGGCCCAGGCCTGCCGGTTGGCGATCAACTTGGTGGTGGACTCGGTCACCGTGTCCACGATGCGGAGGCGGTTGGCCCGCAGCGACGAGCCGGTCTCGGTGCCCTCCACGATGGCGTCCACGAGGAGCGGGGCCTTGATCTCGGTGGCGCCCCACGAGTATTCCACCTCGGCCTGCACGCCGTGTTGCGCCAGGTAGCGCCTGGTCGCCTGGACCAACTCGGTGGCGATCCGCTTGCCTTGCAGATCCTTGACGCTGTGGATATCCGAATCCTGTGGCACGGCCACCACCCAGCGGTAAGGCTGCGAGGTCTGCTTGCTATAGACCAGGTCTTCCACCTCAACCACGTCCGCGTCATTCTCCATGATCCAGTCCTGCCCCGTGAGGCCGACATCCATGATGCCGCGCTCGACATAACGCGCCATCTCTTGCGCGCGGAACATGAGACACTCGATCTCGGGGTCATCGATCACCGGAACGTAGGAACGGTCTCGCACGATGATCTTGTACCCCGCCTTTTCGAAAAGCCGCACGGTGGAATCTTGGAGGCTGCCTTTCGGCACGCCCAGCTTGAGCGTTGGCATCTGCGCTATCCCTCTCTATCTGATGTGACTGGCCAAGCAGCGAACTCGAGCTGGTTGCCAGCGATCCTGCGATAATAGCAACTGGAGCGGGCCCTGCCGGACGCGGGATCCTTGGTGTGACAGGCGCCCTGGCCCAATGGCCGCACGAGGTAGAGGAGCGAGTTCTGCTCGCAGTTGACACGAACCTCGACGATCCGCAGCGAGTCGCCGGAGGTGGCGCCCTTGATCCAGAGCTCGTTCCGAGAGGTGCTCCAGAAAGTAGCGGTGCCGGTCTGCAACGAGTGTTGCAGGGCGGCCTCGTTGGCATAGGCGAGGATCAACACCTCGTGCGTGTCAGCGTCCTGCACCACCACCGGGACCACCGGGACGCCAAGCTGGCCCACTTGGACGAGTTTGGTGAAATCCAGTTCCAGCTCATTCCCCTCTTCCAGCGCTTTGCTCATGGCTCCTCCACCTGCGTGTCCTGGTTCGTCTCTGAGCTACCTGCGCCCCATTTACCCTGGCCGCCCAGTCGGTCTAGTTTACTTGTTTTTTTGCTGATGTCAATCCAAGTTGACAGGCCGGCTCTTGGGATGTATAGTGCAAGTCCGCTGACGCCCATGAGGCGCAGTCCCTGGCGGACCACTGATCCACTGTATGCACGGAGCCTCTATGCACTGGTACTATGCTGCTTACCTGGCTGGCCTGCTGCTCACCACGCTCGTATCATTGGTCATGGCCGGCTACGTCTGGCAGCGGCGGGCCACCCCTGGCGCGAGGGCGTTCGCTTTGGCAGTGGCCGCCGTGGGCCTTTGGGCCGGCGCGACGATCTTGAGCATGACCAGCGGGGCCGAGCCCGCCGCGCTGTTCTGGTCGGATGTCTGGTACGTAGGGTTGGTCGCGGTGCCGGTCGGGTGGGTCGGCTTTGCGTTGCACTATGCAGGTCTGAGCCGCCGGCTGGCCAAAGGGCGAGCTCTCCTTCTCTGCCTGGTCCCTCTCGTGACCCTCGCGGCCAAGTGGACGAACGAGGCCCACGGATTGGTGTGGCGGAGCTGGCAGGTCCTCCACGCCGATGGGCTGATCCTGCTGAATGTCCCTCGGTTCGGGGCGGTCTTTTTCCTCCACTTGGCATACTCGTACACTCTGGTGATCGCAGGGGTGGTGACGCTGGCCTACGCGACCCTCCATGCCCCGCGCGTGCAGCGGAGGCAGGGCTGGCTTCTGGCAGTGGGGGCCGCACTTCCCCTCGCCGTCAACCTGCTCGGCATCTTTTATGTGACTCCGCATCCGGAGCTCGACCTTACCCCCCTCAGCTTTGGCTTCTCATCCATCGTGATCGGGCTGGCCCTGTTCCGCTATCGGCTTTTGGACCTGACGCCGATCGCCTGCGAGGCGCTGGTGCAAGGCATGGCCGACGGCGTGGTGGTACTGGACAAGGAGTGGGGCATCCTGGACGCGAATCCGGCCGCCCAGGAGCTGCTGGGGCCAGCCAGGCTGCTGGAGGGCAAGAGTCTGGCGCAACTTGGCTCTCCCTGGCCCGACGTCCTGGCTGGCTGGCAAGGGGCCTTGGAGGGGCAGCGCGAGGTCTGGCTTGGCGATCCTGTCCGGCGCGCCTATGAATTGCGGATGTCGGCGCTGCTGGGGCCTCGGGGCTTTATCTCGGGCCGGATGATCATCTTGAGAGATATCACGCAGCGCCGGCAGGCGGAGGACCTCAATCGTATCCAGCGTTCGGTGGCCGAGGCGCTGGCGTCGGTGCAGTCGCTGGATGGCGCCTTGGAGCTCTGCCTGGATGCGGCGCTGGAGGTCGGGGCGGATGTCGGCGCGCTCTATGTGGCCGATCGCCTGAGCGGTGAGCTGCGCCTTGCGGCGCACCGTGGCCTCTCGGAGCGCCTGGCGAACCAGATAAGTGGCCAGCCGATTGGCGCGGCGCGCGCCAGCCAAGTTCGGGATGGGCGCGCCATCTATGGCGACGCCGCCGATTTGGACGGCCCGATGCTGGAGGAAGGGCTGCGCGGGCTGGGGATCATCCCGATGACCCATGAAGAGAGGGCGGTCGCCTGCCTGGTGGTTGGCTCGCGGATTTTGGACTCGTTCACGCCGTCGGTTCGGACGGCCTGGGAGACGACGGCAGCTCTATTCGCCAGCACCATCGCCCGACTGCAGAGCGAGCAAGCTTTGCGCCGCGAGCATGATCTGGTCAACGCCATTTTCGACTCTTCCCCTGATGCCGTCGTGGTCGCGACGGCGGAGGGAACGATCACCAACTGCAACCGCTCCGCCTGGCAGCGCCAGGGCTACGCCAGCCAGCAGGAGATGCTTGGAACCTCCATCGATGGGCTTGTCGCGGTGGAGGACAGGGAGCGCGCCCGGCGCGAGATGGGCGCGGTGGCGCGGGACGGGGGCGTGCTGCGGACCGAGTACATGCTGATGCCAGGCGATGGTCGGCCGTACGCGGCGGCGGTGGCTTTGGGCGTGTTGCGCGACGCCAACGCCGCGCCGCTGGGCGTCGTGTTCGTCATGCACGATATCAGCGAGCGCCGGCGGGCGCTGGAGGAGTTGCAGGTGCGGGAGCGCTACCTGCTGGCTCTCATGCGGATACAGCAGCACCTCTTGGGCGTCGCGCAAGGCGGCGAGATGTACGATCCGGTGCTTGCCGAACTGGGCGAAGTAGCGCAGGCGGACCGCGTGCGGGCTTTCGAGATGGCTGCGCTCTCGGATGAGGCGATGGCTGCGCAGGTGGCCGAGTGGCGCGACAGAGATGCGCCGCCCCAACTCGAGGCCGCGGCGCCGCCGATCTCCTCAGCGGCTACGCTGCCACGCTGGAGGGCGCTGCTGGGCCTCGGCGAGCCGATCTGGGGCGCCGTCGCCGATCTCCCGGAGGACGAGGGTCGCGTTCTGTCGCGCCACGGCATCCGGGCCGTCCTGGCGCTGCCGCTGAGGGTTCAGGAGCGTCTGTTTGGGTTGGTCATGCTGGAGCGATGTCGGGATGGACGGGTGTGGTCCGAGGCGGAGGTGCGGCTTCTCCGGATTGCGGCCTCGTCGCTCTCTGCGGCGCTGGAGAAGCGGCTGGCGGAGCGCGAGCTGGCTCGGGCGCGGGACGCCGCGGAGGCGGCCTCTCGCGCCAAGAGCGAGTTCTTGGCCAACATGTCGCACGAGATACGCACGCCGCTGAACGCGATCATCGGCATGGGCGGCCTGATGCTGGATTCGCCGCTCAGCCCTGAGCAGCGGGGCTACGCCGAGACGATCCGCCTCTCCGGGGACGCGCTGCTATCGCTGATCAACGATATCCTGGATTTCTCCAAGATCGAGGCGGGGCGCTTGGCCCTGGAGGAGCAGGATTTTGACCTGCGCACCTGCGTGGAAGAGTCGCTGGAGTTGGTCAGCGCGCTGGCGGCACAGAAGAAGCTCAAGCTGTCGTTCGCGCTGTCTCCTGGGGCGCCTCGCCGGCTACTGGGCGATCCCTCTCGCCTCCGCCAGGTGTTGGTGAACCTCCTGGGCAATGCGGTCAAGTTCACCGAGCGGGGCGAAGTAGCGGTCTCGGTGGCTTCCGAGGGCCATGACGGGATTCGCCACACGCTGCATTTCGCGGTGCGGGATACCGGGGTCGGCATCGCGCCCGAGGACACGGAACGGATATTTGACGCCTTTACCCAGGCGGACGGCTCCATCACCCGCCGCTACGGAGGCACGGGTCTGGGGCTAACCATCTCGCGCCGGCTGGCAGAGCTGATGGGGGGGCGCATCTGGGTTGAGAGCGAGCTGGGCCGCGGCTCGACCTTCCACTTTACGATCCAGGCAGTCGCCCTGGCGGATATACCTGGCGCCGGGGCGGCCCCGCGGGAAGGTGTGCGCCCGCCCGAGCCGGAAGCGGCAGAGCCAGCGGCGCAACCTTTGCGCGTGTTGGTGGCCGAGGACAACCTGATCAACCAGAAAGTGGTGCTCAAGATCCTGGAACGGCTGGGCTACCGCGCCGATGTGGCCGCCAACGGCCTGGAGGTGTTGCAGGCATTGCGCCGGCAGTCGTACGATGTGGTCCTGATGGACGTGCAGATGCCCGAGATGGATGGCCTGGAGGCAGCGCGCAGCGTTGCGGCCGGGTGGCCAGCCGAGAAGCGCCCTTATATGGTGGCCATGACGGCCTATGCCATGCAGGGAGACCGAGAGGTCTGCCTGGCGGCGGGCATGGACGGCTATATCAGCAAGCCAGTCCGGGTGGAAGAGCTTCGTGAGGCCTTGGCGCGAGCCCGCCGGCGCGCGGACCCACAGATGGGAGGTTAGCCGCCCAACTCGAGTCCTCTGCTCGCCGTATGACCGATATCATATCGGGATATCCCTCCATCTGTATAATCACTCATGAAGGTTGGAAGCAAACGATTAGCGGGATGATCACCAAAGCAGCTGGCATCCCGGAAGGGGGATACAGCATGAACGCTATCAAACGCATTGGACGACTGTTTCGCGGCAAGCGAGAGCGGTATGACTATAAAGAGGTTGAGCGGATATCGGCAGGCCGAGACAAGCTGTGCCACCTCCTGAACGAGCAGTGCGGACTTGATCGGCACACCACGAGCCTCAAGGTGGATCCTATCGTCGGTCAAATGTACTATAACCCTGGACCCCCAGTGTTCAAGAGACTATGACGCAGCCAAGCTTGCGCTGCGACCCAAAATGTGATACGATGAAATAGGCAAGCAGGCTGATCTGGATTCGCCAATAGAGGAGAAGTCAAGATGGCTATCACTGCAGAAAAGATCGAGAAGGTTCTGACGGAAAAATGGGACGACGTGAAGGCGGCCATTCGGGCGCGATGGGGAGACAAGGTCTCTGACAAGGATCTGGATGGGATCGCCCATCAGCACGACGAGATCTGCCACCTCATCGGAGGCAAGTGCGGCTTCAGCCAGCGTAAAGCTCGCGAAGAAGTCAACAAAGTCCTCGACGGCATCATCGTCAGCCGAGGCGGCTAATCACCGGAACCGAACAACATAACTCCAAAGGCCCCCTGTGATGAACTCACAGGGGGCCTTTTTCGATTGGGGCGACTAGCGCGATCTGCTGGCGAGCTTGCGCACCAGCGCCAGGTAAATGACCAGCGCGAGCAAGAGGTCCACCAAGATAACCCACATGGCCGACTGCGGCCCCACCCGCTCAAAGAGCTGGCCGATGATCAGCGGCAAGGTCATGCTGCCGCCGCTGGCCCCGACAAAGAACCAACCCGTGGTGGCTCCCGTGACGTGCATGTTGCGCTCGGCCACGGTCAGCACGACGGCGAAAACGGAAGCCATGGAGAGCCCCATGCCGAGGGTGCCGATCCAGATGGCGGGCAAGGAGCCCGGCCAGAGCAGGATCACGGCCACGCTGAGCAGGCAGCCGATGGCGTCCATCAGCAGCATGGTCCGGGCGCTGAGGCGCAGCGAGAGCGGGATGGAGAGCAAGCGCCCCAGCGTGAGCGCCCCCCAGAAAGCGGATGTCAGGTATGCGGCGCTGGCCGTTCCGGCCAGGCCGATGGCCTGGGCATAGGTATAGATCCAACCGCCATAGCTGGCCTCGGTGCCGACAAAGGCGAAAAGGAGCAGCGCGATGAGCGCGACGAGCGCCCAGTCGGAGCCCTGGCTGCTGCTTTCGGCATCGCCATCGGCCACGGGCGCCGGGCTGGGCATCCTGGCGATGGCGAGGCTGACGGGGACGAGCACCAGGGCGACGATCCAGTAGGCCCAGTGGATGTCGCCGGTGGCGGTGATGACGCGACCGACGATGAGCGGCGAGACGAACGCCCCCACGCCGAAGAAAAAGTGCAGGGCCTGCATATAGGGCCCGACATTCGCCTTGTGCACCCAGATCAGCAGGGTATTGCCGCCGGCGTCAATGGACCCTTCGGCCAGGCCGATGGCGAACCAACCCGCCAACAGCAGCGGGATCACGGGGATCAGCGGCGTCACGGCCACCAGGGCGGCGGTGACCAGCAGCGCGGCTGCCATGAGCAGGTGGCCGGGGAGCCGGTCATAGAGCCGCCCACCGCGGGAGGCGCCCAACAGATAGCCGAAGGAGCGAGCGGAAAAGACAAAGCTGATGCCGCTCAGGGCGCTGCGGGTGTGCTCGGCGAGGCCGGGCAGCGTCGGACCCAGCGCGGCCGAGACCAATCCCAGAGAGACGAAGGCAGCATAGTAGCCCACGGTCTTGGCGAGCTTGCCGTTGCTCGCCCGTGGGGATGTGAGCGCCATAACCCTCCTCGAACCGCTAGTCTTGGACGAACAGCGCGTTGGTCCAGGCGCGCTTGCCGTAGACGTCCTCGATCTCCAGGTAGGCGTAGGACCAGCTCTCCGGGACGTCGAAAGTGGCTGTGGTAAAGGTGGTCCCGCCAAAGTCGCCGATGCGCGCGCCGAGGTGCCGGGGCCCAACCAGTCGAGCGAATTGGACCGGGGAGGTCTGGATCGTCACGCGGCGACCCTCGGCGCGGATGTCGTGGAACTCGGGGCCGAGGGTGGAGTAAAAGTTGCCCGCGCGAACGGCGCTCACAACCGCCTCGGGGGTGCAGGCTGGCGCATTGACCATGATCCAGCCGCCGTTCCATCCCGGATGCTCCGGGCGGATGTGGGCGTCGTCCACGGCCAGGCCCAGCGTCGCGGGGTTGCGCTCCAGCATGGCGTGCCAGTAGACCTCGCCGCTGCTCTTGCCGTTCAGCCAGCGGCAGACGTGGTTATAGACCTCGACGCCCGCAAAGCCGTACCGCAGGGCATCCTCCAGCGTGTTGCCGATCCAGTCCGGGTGCGCCAGGATAATCAGCCCGTCCTGGGCGCGCGCCGCCTCCAGGGCAGCCACCAGACCTATCTCCCGATCGAGTCCTTGGAAGCGACCCAGGCAGACGATGTGATAGGGGTTGCCGCCGCGGTCGTCGCCGTGCAGCTCGATGCCGTCCAGCCAAAGCAGCGGGTACGGGTCTGCTTCGGCGGCGACGTCGGAGGCGACCCAGTGGTCGGCGTGGAATAGAAAATGGTACCCTTGCTCGGCGTACATCCGAGCCACCTCGGCGGAGGTGTGCCCGCCATCGGAGGCGGTGGTGTGGATGTGGGTGTTGCCCTTGTACCAGGCGTGGGAGGTATCGTAGCGGAAACGAGACATGGCGCTCCTTACAGGTGAGATAACAGCGCGATTCTACCATGCAAGGACCGAAGACACAAACGCGAGCTCGAGTTGGGCGAGTCCCATGTGCCACACCAATTCGCCTTTTCCCCGGGTTTGTCGCATAATGAGCCTGGTTGGTGGTTGACGCTTCGCAACCCGGCGCCGCCGAAAAGTGCGCGCGTGCACCCGCAGACGCCGCGGGTGCGAGAGGAGGATGATGGACTGGTCCTGGTGGAACTCGCTGTCCGCCCTGAACCGATGGTTCTACGTGGCCGCGGTATTCTTTAGCACCATCTTTGTCTGGCAGCTCGTGGCTTCTTTCACGGCCCTGGGCGGGGGAGAGGGCGCCGATGCCGACGGGACCGATGCCGGCGTGGACCTCGATCCCGATGCCGATCTCGACGACCTGCACCCCGGATCGAACCTGGTGGAGGACGCCTCGGGCATCTCCACTTTTCGCCTCCTTTCTGTGCGGTCGATCCTCGCCTTTGGCATGCTCTTTAGCTGGGCGGGGGCGCTCTATTTGTCGCAGGATCACGGCGCGGCGGCGGCGATGGGCCGCGCCATTGTGTGGGGGTTGACGGGGATGGTGATCGTCGCCTCGTTCTTCTGGTTGCTCCCGCGACTGACCGAAGAGGGCAACGCCGACGTGCGCAGCGCCGTGGGAAGCGTTGGGTTGGTCTATATCGACATCCCGTCCGGAGGCCTGGGGCAGGTTCGGGTGCTGGTTAACGGGGTGGTGAGTTTTGTGCGAGCGCGCAGCGCGGACGGGGGCGCCCTGCCGGCGGGCACGGTGGTCCGCGTCAAACTCAAGTCCGGTGATGGCATTCTGGAGGTCGAGAAGGAGCTGGAGAGCGAATCAGCGTGATTCGCCGCGCAGCCAGCCACTATTCGCAATAAGGAGGAGCAGCAGTGGGTTTCCCAATCGAGATCTTCTTGGCGTTCTTGCTGGCAGTTATCATCATTGTGCTGTTCATGACGCTGGTGACACGTTACCGGCGTTGCCCATCCAACAAGGTGCTGGTGATCTTTGGCAAGACGGGGCGGGGCGCCGCGCGCACCATCCACGGCGGCGCCGCGTTCGTCTGGCCGGTGGTGCAGGACTATGCCTACCTGGACCTGGAGCCGTTCGTCGTGCCCATCGAGCTGACCAACGCCCTCTCCCGCGAGAACATCCGCGTGACCGTGCCCACCACGGTCACCGCAGCCATCTCGACCGAGGAAGGGCTGATGCAGAACGCGGCGGTGCGCCTGCTGGGGCTCAGCCAGCAAGAGATCAAGGAGCAGGCCCAGGACATCATCCTTGGCCAGATGCGCGCCGTGATCGCCACCATGGCCATCGAGGAGATCAACCGCGACCGGCAAGCGTTCATGGCCAAGGTCAATGACGCGGTCTCTACCGAACTGGAAAAGATCGGCCTGACGGCGATCAACGTCAACATCCGCGATATCCAGGACGAGTCCGGCTACATCGTGGCCCTCGGCAAAAAGGCCGCGGCGGAGGCGATCAACCAGGCGTTGGTGGACGTGGCCGAGCAGGAGCGGATGGGCAAGACGGGCGTGGCCGAGCGGGACCGCGACCGCCGTCGTGCCGTGGCTGCCGCAGACGCGGCGGCGGTGATCGGCGAGAAGGAAGCGGACCGCGACCGCCGGCAGGTGACCTCGCAGTACGACCGCGAGGCGGTGGAGGTAGAGACTGGGAACGCGGCCAAGCGCGCCGCCTATGAGGCGCAGCAGCGCGTGGCCGAGGAAGAGGCCCGCGGCAAGGCCCAGTCGGCGGGAAGGGTGGCCGACGGCAGCATCCGCGTGGCGGAGGAAAGCGCCCAGCGCGAGGCCGAGTTGGCTCGCGCCAAGCGCGAGGAAGCCCGGCTGCAGGCCGAGATCGTCGTGCCCGCCAATGCCGATCGGGAGAGCGTGCTGATCGCCGCGGACGCCGAGCGCGAGCGACTCATTCGGATCGCTCAGGGCGAGGCGGATGCCATCCTCTTGCGGATGCAGGCCGAGGCGAAGGGCATCGAGGCCCAGCTCGCCGCGAAGGCGCAGGGCTACCTGGAGCTGGTCAAGGCCGCTGGCGGCTCCTCCGGCGCCGCGGCGCTGTTGGTCATCGAGAAGCTGGTCGAGGTGGCCGGCGTGCAGGCGCAGGCGATTCAGAACCTGCCCCTAGAAAAGGTGGTGGTCTGGGATGGCGGCAGCGGCGAGGGCGGCCTTTCGGGTTTGGGCCGCAGCCTTGTGGGGGTGTTGCCGCCGATGCACGAGGTGGCCAAACTGGCTGGGCTGGATCTGCCGGGTTTCTTGGGCGCCGTGGGCAGAGACGGGGACCAGAAGGCTGAGGAAGTGGCTGGACCTAGCGAGAAAAGCGAGGATGAGACCGCATGATCGGGCGCAAGTGGAAATCAGAGCAGCGCGAGTTCAAGGACGCCAAGACCGGCAGGACCATTCGCCAACTGACGTCCACCGGGAACAACGTGCACCTCTACTTTACCGAGAACTCGTTCGATAGCCAGAAGAACGAGATCATCTATATCTCGGACCGGGCGAGCGGGCAGGACAAGGCGCCGCAAGACGCGCCGCACTATAACGTCTACCGCATGGACCTAGGAACCGGCGAGTCGGTGCAGCTCACCGACGAGCCCCAGTCCGTCGGCGGGGTCACCAAGACCCCAGATAGCCGGCTGGTGGTCTATTCGGTGGGCAAGACGATCAAGTGCCTGGACACCGTCACCGGCAAGAGCGCTCCGGTCTATGAGGAGACGGGCGACTTTTCCGTGGGGATGGCCTCCATCGCGCCCAACCGGCGTTACATCGCCTTCGCCCGCAACGAAAGGGTGAACGTGCCGCGGGGGCCCAACTATACCGGGTTCAAGGAGAGCTATTACCTGGTCAAGGATGGGCGCATCACCCTGGCCTACCTGGACGGCTCCGGCGCCCTGGACGTGCATCGGGATACCCATTGGCTGGGCCACTTCCAGTTCTGCCCCGACGATAGCACCATCGCCACCTTTTGTCATGAGGGCCCCTGGCACCTGGTCACGCAGCGCATCTGGCTGCTGGATTTCGTCTCGCGCGAGGCCAAGCCCTGCTTTCGCCAGGACGAGCAGGACTCGGTGGGGCACGAGTTCTGGACGCAAGACGGCTACATCTTTTTCGACGACCGCGGCCCTGGCCACGACGGCACCATCACCTCGAGCCGCACCCAGGCGGTGGCCACCGAAGTCGCCGTGAAGGCCAGCACCATGATCCCCTTCGTCGGGCTGGCCGACCGCAAGGGCAAGGTGGTCAAGCGCATCGACATGCCCTATTACTGCAACCACTATCACGCCAATCCGGACAACACCATCCTGGTGGGCGATGACGTGGACGACCTGGTGCTCATCGACATCTCGGGCGCGCAGCCCGAGCTGCGGGTGCTTTGCAGCCACGGCACCTCCTGGCACACGCAGAGCTCCCACTGCCACCCTACCTGGAGCTGGGACGGCAGCCGGATCATCTATGCGTCGGATGCGGGCGGCAAGGTGAACCTGTACATGGTCGAGCCGTAGGACGGGCACAGGAGCCCGCGCGAAACTCGACATAACTAGCAAGGAGGAGACATGAAGTACTTTGCGACGCTCAGCGCCAACAATGGGCTGAATGGCCTGCCCCATAACCCCTGCAGGCTGCTGGGGTTTGACCTGCTCAAGCTTTCGGCAGGAGAGTCCTTCTCCGGCAAGACCGGCGACCGCGAGGTGCTGGCGGTGATCCTGGGCGGCAAGGCGACCTTTGAGGTGGCTGGGAAGCGTTTCGAAAAGGTCGGCGGGCGGCCCAACGTCTTTGCGGGCAAGCCGCACTCGGTCTATCTTCCGGCGGGGGCCAGCTATACGATCAAGGCGGAGAGCGCCGTGGAGATCGCCCTGCCCAGCGCGCCGAGCGACCTGAAGGCCGAGCCGTACGTCATCGGCCCGGACAAGGTAACCAGCGGCATTTGGGGCGCGGCCAACTTCAAGCGCTACTTCAACCAGATCCTCACCCTGGCCGGGCAGCCAGAGCTGCCGGCCCGGCGGCTGATCGTGGGCGAGACGTTCACGCCCAGCGGCAACTGGAGCACCTTCCCGCCGCACCGGCACGAGGTGGAGGACCTGCCGCGCGAGGCGGCGCACGAAGAGGACTATTTCTTCCGCGTCTCGCCCGGGGAGGGTTTTGGCATCTGCCGCTACTATAACAGCGACGGGGTGGAGGAGAACTATACGGTGCGCGACAACACCATCCTGATGGCTCCCAAAGGCTATCACACGGTGGTCAGCGCGCCCGGGTATATGACCTATTACCTCTGGTTCCTGGCGGGCGAGCATCGCATCCAGGCCACCCTGGATGACGCCGCGCTGGGCTGGGTCAACAAGACGGTCCCGCTGCTGAAAGAACTGGGGCACTAGCCGGGCGAAAGGACGGCGAGATGGGCGCGAGCAAGGGCCTGCATGTGGCGGTGGTGGGGCTTGGTTTCGGCGCCGAGTTCGTCCCGATCTACCTGGACCATCCGGACGTGCGCGCCGTCACGATCTGCGATCAGGACGGCGCGCGCCTCTCTCGCATCGGCGACCGCTTCGGCGTCCGGCGGCGGATGGCGGATATCGAGCAGGTGATCGCCTCGGCCGAGATCGACGCCGTGCATCTGGTCTCTGGCATTCCCGACCACGCTCGGCAGGCCGTCGCCGTGCTGGGGTCCGGCAAGCACTGCGCCTCGACCGTGCCCATGGCGACGAGCATCGCCGATCTCCAGGCCATCATCGCCGCCCAGCGCTCCTCAGGTCGCAACTATATGATGATGGAGACCGCCGTGTACACGCGGCAGTTCCTCTATGCTCAGGAGCTGAAGGCGCAGGGCGCCTTTGGCCGCATCCAGTTCCTGCGCGGCGCCCACTATCAGGATATGGAGCGCTGGCCACCGTACTGGGCGGGCCTGCCGCCGATGTGGTATGCCACCCACGCGATCGCGCCGCTTTTGGCTCTCGCTGGGACTCGCGCGGCCCAGGTTCACTGTCTTGGCTCCGGCCAGATGCGCCCCGAGCTGCGCGAGCCCTACGGCAACCCCTATCCCATCGAGACGGCTCTCTATCGGTTGGCCGAGCCAGGGCTGGCCGCGGAAGTGACGCGCTCGCTCTTTCATTGCGCCCGCCCGTACATGGAGAGCTTTGCCATCTATGGCGAGGACGCCTGCTATGAGTGGCAGATGGAGAACGAGGATCCGCTCCTCTTCCAGATGAGCCCGGTTCGCCCGGGGGACAAGCGCGCGGTGACGGTCGAGCGCCCGGCGCCGCCCGACCATGCCGACCTGCTGCCGCCGGCGGTGGGGCGCTACACCCGGCGCTTTGTCTATGGCGAGGATGAGCGGCATCTGTCCTTTGAGCAGGGAGGCGGCCATCATGGCTCGCACCCGCACCTCGTGCACGAGTTCGTGCGCAGCATCGTCGAGCGGCGCCGGCCCCGGGTCGACGCCATCACCGCGGCCAACTGGACGGCGGCGGGCATCTGCGCGCACGAATCGGCCATGGCGGGCGGAGCGCTGGTCGCGATCCCTTCCTTTGACTGACCGTAACCCATCCGCTTTGTGGAGGCGCTCATGAACCAACCGATTCGCCCGGACATGCCGCAGGTGCCCTTTGGCCCCTACACCATTTCGAGGCTGATCCTGGGCTCCAATCCGTGCAATGCCATCTCGCACCTCTCGCGCTTCCTGGATAACCAGATGCGGCGCTACTTTACCCAGGAGCGGATCCTCGAGCTGCTGTGGCGGGCCCAGGGGCTGGGCATCAACACCTGGCAGGCGACGGCGGTCAACCTGGACGTGCTGAGGGCCTTCCGCGAGCAGGGCGGCAAGATGCAGTTCATCTCGCTGGCGCAAGAGACCGACAAGGACCCGCACCTGGTCCGGCGGCTGGCCGATGCCGGCGCCATCGCCATCGCCCACCATGGCGGCGTCACCGACTCGCTGTGGAAACAGGGGCGGATCAATGAGGTGCGCGAGTTCTGCAAAAAGGTGCGCGACAGTGGGGCCATGGTCGGCGTCTCCATGCACATGCCGGTGGTGCTGGATCACGTCCTGGATGAGGGATGGGACGTGGACTTTTTCATGTGCTGCCTGTACCAGGTCACCCGCAGCGAGCAAGACATCAAGACCATCATGCCGAATCCGCCAGAGCCGCCGAAAAAGGTGTTTCTCGCGGGCGACCCGGCGCGGATGCTGGCGGCGATTCGCCGATCCGACAAGCCTTGCTTGGCGTTCAAGCTGCTGGCAGCGGGGCGGCTGTGCGAGGACCAGGTGCAGGTGGAGCAGGCATTCGCCTCCACGCTGGGACAGATCAAGGCCACCGACGCGGTGATCGTGGGGATGTACCCCGAATACGAGGATCAGGCGGCGCTGAACGCGGCCTATGTGCGCAAGTACGGTTAGCTCCGCGGCCTAGTGGGCCTGGCCGTCCGGCGCCTCGGGCGGCCGGGCCTCCCACTCGGGGCGCAGCAGGCCATAGAGGTGCATGTCGTGGCGCTGCCCATCGCGGTGCAGGAACTCGCGGAAGGTCCCCTCGCGCCTGAAGCCCAGCCGCTCGAACATGCGGATGGAGCGCTCGTTATAGCCCAGGATCGTCGCCTGAACGCGGTGCAGGTTCAGCTCGCCAAAGGCAAAGCCCAGCGCCAGCCGCGCCGCCTCCTGCCCGTACCCCTTGCGCCAGTATCCCCGCTCGCCGATGGCGATGGCCAGGCCGCAGACCCCATTGGACCAGGAGATCTCGTCCAGTTCGATCAGGCCGATCAGTTCGTTGCGGTCGATCAAGCGGATGCCAAAGGCATAGCTATCCCCGCCCCGGCGCGCCTTGTCCAGCCACTCCGTCAGCTCGGACTCGGCGCGCGGATAGGCCGGGTCGGCGTCAAAGAGGCGCAGGAAACCCGAGTCTTGGTACCACTGGGCCATCGTCGGCAGGTCACGAGAGGTCAGCGGGGCCAGGTAGACCCGCGGGCCATGAAGCAATCTGTCCAGCATCATCACGATGATCGCTCCTCCATTCATCAATCCTGTGGCTTGCGGGCGACGAGCGCCACAAAGTCAGGCTGCTCCGGGTCGTCTTTGCCCAATAGCGAGGGATAGCAAATGATATCGCCGAACCCACAACTCTCCAACAGCTCGCGGTAGGCCCCTTCGGCGTATGCTTGCAGGGTCTGGGCGTAGCGCGTCACCTCTCCGCTGGCGGCGTCTATGACATAGTGGCGGACGGTCACGGTCTGGCCGTCAGTGGACCAGAGGGTCTCTTGCAGGCGGAGGTATGGGCGCTCCCCGAATAGCCCGCTCTCGCTGGTGAACCATCGGCGGCCCCCGGGCTCGGCTCGCCGGAGTCCCTGTTCGGTGGAAGGCTCCAGCAGGAGCTGCCCGCCGGGAATCAGGGCCTGCCAGGCCTTGGAGAGGATCTCGCGTGCATCCTCGGGGCGAAAAACGTTCAGCTCGCCATAGAGCAACATGGCCAGCCCAAAGCCCCGACCATAGTCGGCGGCGCGCATGTCTTCCAGGCGGTAGGTGCAGTCCAGACCCTCGCGCGCGGCCGTCTCCCTGGCGTAAGCGACGGAAGCCGGCGAGTAGTCGATGCCCAGGCAGGAGTGGCCCATCTGCGCCAGGCGGCTGCTATAGAGGCCGGGGCCGCAGCCGAGGTCCAGGATGCGCGCCGGCTGGCCTCCCAGCACGTGGCTGTGGATCCAGGCCACGTGGGCCTGCACCTTGGGCAGGCGGCGACTGGCCGCGTCATGGGCCTGAGAGAGGTGCTCCCGGAGCATCCGCGCGGAAAAGGCGGGCTCGTGCCAGGGGATGTTATCCCCCTCGCCCCACGGCTCCGGGCGCGGATCGCGCCGCACGATATCCAGTAGATCCATGATGCGCTCCTCAACTGCGCCAGGCGCGAAACATCCCAGCCTCTTTGCCAATGCGAATGGCGCCATCGCGCGCCAGGATTCGCTGCACATAATCCGCAAAGGCGGCGGCCTGGTCGCCGGACAGGCGCTGAGTGGCATTGCCCTGCATCGAAAGGACGTAGGCCACCAAGGGCTCGGCCTCGGTGATGACCAGGCCATCCTCATAGATCAGGCGCTCCACACGCGCGAACCAGGGCGCGAGCTGGGCCGCGCCGTTCTGGAGGGTAAAGCCGGCGGCGTACTGCTCCCATCGGATGGTGGGATCGAAGCCGCGCACCAGGGTTCCCAACTCGGCCATGTTCCGCTCGCCGTTGGTTGCCGCGACCAGACAGCCGCCGGGACGCAGAGCCCGCGCCAGTTCGGCCAGCGCCCGAGAGCGATCCGGCACATGGTAGAGCATGTGGTTGGCGATCACGGCGTCGAAAGACGCGCTGCAAAAAGGCAGATCCTGCGCATCGGCGACACCAACTGCCATAACCCCCACCTGCTCGGCGAGGTTACGCCGCGCCGCGGCCGCCATGCCCGCGGAGAGGTCCGTTAGCAGGAGCCGCCACCCGGCCGGGATGCGCGAGGCGTTGCGACGCCAGAGGTCGCCGGGGCCGCAGCCCACCTCCAGGATGCGCGCCTGGCTGGGAAAGGCGAGTTGATCGAAGAGCCACGGCTGCCAGCCGTAGCGGTTGACGCTGAAACGCTGGTGCAGCGCCAGCCGGGCGTTCAGGTTGCGGTCGTCGCGGTACTGCTCGGCAAGGCCATCTTGCGTCGCTCGCGTCATGTCGTTCTCACTCCCGTTGGGCAGCGCGGCGCCTGGCGGACAGGCGCTGCCACGGCCAGATGTGCACAGTGACATCCCGTCGCTGAAAGCTGAGCAGGGCCAGCACGACCCAGAGCAGGGTGAAGCCCAAGATGAGCAACTCGTCGGACCAGACAACCCGACCTTCCAGCACAGCGGTGCTCGAATAGTGGTAAAGCGGCGAGTAGGGCCGATATGGCCGGACCACATCGACCAACCGGCCCAGGTTGTTGACCAGGTAGCTCACGACGAGGAGCGCCGCAGTCACCGACGAAGCCAGGCCGCGCGAGGGCAGATAGGCTCCCAGGAAGAGGCCCAGCGTGCCATAGAACATGAGGATGGGCCAGACGTTGAGGCTGGCCCAGAGCATGTCCAGAGCGTCGTACTCGACCGGCCTCTGGCTGGCGACGTGATTTAGGCCCAGGGACAGCCCGGCCGCCATGATCACCAGGAGAGCCGCCAGGGTCAGCCCCAGAGCCGCCACCTTGGCGATGACCACGTGCCAGCGCGCCAGAGGCAGCGCCAGGAGCGTCTCGAGCGTGCCCGTTTCTTCCTCTCCGGCGAGAGCGCCCGACCCCGTCAATGCCGCGTAAAAGCCCAGCGTCAGCACCAACATGACGTCAAAGGCCTCCACGGCGAGATAGTTTTTCAGCTTGCCCAGGTTGCTAAAGTCCCCGAACATCTGGTAGACCTCCGGCATGTCCATGGCTGCCATCTGGTCCGCCAGAGATGGGTAGAGGTAAAGGACGACGTAGCCAAAGACGGCCAGGCCGAGTCCCCACCACAGAATCGCGCCGCGCCGCTCGCGCAGTTCTTTCCACAGCAGGCTAAGCACCCTGTCCATGTCGGTCCACTCCCTTCTCCCCATAGTAGGCGAGAAAGACCTCCTCCAGGGTCACAGGCTGCGTCTCCATGTCGGTGATGCCGATGGCCGCGGCTATGCGCATCACCTCGGCGAGGTTCTCGCGCACTTCCAGGCGGACGCTGGGCCCTTCACGGTCCAACTCGGTCACGCCGGCGATCTGGAATGCCTCCGCAGGAGGCTGCTGGGCAAAGGACAGCCTCAGGCGATGGAAGGGCTGCGCGGTCAGATCGTCCACGCGCTCCACGGTCACCAGCCGCCCCTCGCGGATGATGCCTACCCGGTCAGAGATGGCCTGCACTTCGGAGAGGATATGAGAGGAGAAAAAGACCGTGCGCCCTTCGCGCCGCGCCTCTTGCACCATTCTCAACACCGTCTGTTGCACCAGCGGGTCGAGGCCGCCGGTCGGCTCATCCAGGATGAGGAGGTCGGGCTTGGCCATAAAGGCCGCCACCAAGCTCAGTTTCTTCTTGTTGCCTTGGGAATACTCGGCGACGCGGCGCGTCGTGTCCAGCCCGAGACGGTCGCACAGCTCGCGGCGGTAGAAGGGCGCTGCTCGGCGGCCGCGCAGACGGTCCAGGGTGTCCAGGTAACGTCGCCCGGTGAGGTTGCCATAGAGCGCCAATTCGCCAGGGACATAGGCCACGCGTTTGCGGATGGCCACCCCGTCGCGCTGGCAGTCGAGACCGAAGAGGCTGGCGCGCCCGCGCGTGGGCCGGATGATGTCCAGGAGAACGCGCATGGTGGTGGTCTTGCCAGCGCCGTTGGGCCCCAGGAAGCCAAAGACCTCGCCCTGGCGCACCGTCAGGTCCACATCCCGGATGCCGCGATGGCTGCCATAGAACACGGTCAAGCCCTGCGTCTCGATCAGATCGCCCGACATCGGTCCCTCCGGCATCTGGTTCCGCCAGCATGAGGCGCTGGCGCTCTTCCGGCTCCGCATCGCCTCAGCGAGCTCGCGCTGCGAGATCGAATGCATTATACCATACGTTTCACTGGCCGTCCCGTTTCGCCCCTGGCAGGAAATCGCGCTTTTACGTACAATGGAGGCATCACCAGCGCGCAACGCGTAGCAAGGAGCGCTCATGTCCAAGCCCAATATCCTGTTCCTGTTCAGCGACGAGCACAGCTTTCGCTACATGGGCCACACGCCGCCAGGCGAGGGCGGCGAGCCCGCGCGGACACCCACCCTGGACCGGCTGGCCGAACGGGGCACCGTCTTTACCGACGCCTATTGCCAGATGCCGCTCTGCACGCCCTCGCGCATCTCGCTGCTCACCGGACGGGAGGTGCGCGCCTCGGGTGCATGGACCAACGAGTCGGTGCTGCGGCCCACGCTGCCCACCATAGCGCGGACGTTGGGGGAGGCCGGCTATGCCACCTGCCTGGTGGGCAAGATGCATCTGGGCGGGAGCGCCCAGTTCGCGGGCTTTCAGCACCGGCCCTATGGCGACTTGACCGGCAAGTGCGGCCACCAGTGGGAGCCGCTAGACGACAACGACCGCCACGCGATGCGCACCCGCACGAGCCACGTGGGCGTGACCGGCATCCCCGAAAGCCTGCTGCAGGACGAGATCGTCTGCCATGAGACGGTGGCCTGGCTGCGCGAGCATCAGCACGCCCAGGCTGACCAGCCGTGGTTTCTCTGCGCGTCGTTCAGCCGACCGCACTTTCCCCTCACGGCGCCGCGGCGTCACGTGGAGCGCTACTGGCCCAACGGCGTGACCCCGCCGAGGGTCGGCCCGGGCGGCGACGCCTACGATCACCCGATGAGCGTGGGGATGCGGCGAGGCTTTCGGGTGGACGACATCGGGCACGACGAGATGATGCGGGCGCGGGCGGCCTACTTTGCCAACGTCAGCTACCTGGATGAGGTCATCGGCGACCTGCTGCTGCGGCTGGAGGCCAGCGGGCTGTTGGAGAATACCGTTATCGTCTACTCCACCGACCACGGCGAGATGGCGGGGGAACACGGCGCCTGGTGGAAGAACGGGTGGTACGAGGGCTGCACCCGCGTGCCGCTCATCGTGTCGCTGCCGGAGCAGCGCCGCGGCGAATCGCCTGCGACGCGCTGCCAGATGCCGGTGGGTCTGGTGGACCTGTTTCCCACGCTGTGCGCGCTGGCCGGAGCGGAGGCCCCGGGCGAGCTGGATGGCCGCGACCTCTCGCCGGCCCTGTGTGGGGGCCACCTAGACCCCGATCGCCCGGTCTTTTGCGATGGCCTGACGCCGCGCTGGGGCCCGGGCACCGAGTTCCGGATGATCCGCTGGCGCGGATGGAAGTATGTGCGGTTCCGCGCCGCGCCGCCGCTCTTTTTCGACCTGCGCGAGGACCCTGATGAGCAGCACAACCTCCTGATCCGACGGC
>JAAYEA010000348.1 GCA_012689325.1 Chloroflexota bacterium | reverse complement strand
TGGCCTGGCTGCCGATGGAGGTCAGCGGCACCACGGGCCGGTTGAAAGAGACGGTGACCGCCGCCTTCATGTCCACCTCGACGGTGTCGTCGGCAGGCTGGACATCCGTGGCCTCCAAATAGCCCACCGTGCGGAGCCGGAAGGCGGCTGGGGCCTGGATGGGCAGGCCCATCAGGCTCTTGGCGCGCTCGTTGATCGAGACGGTATAGGTGGCGTTCCGCAGGAAGGATTCGCCGGTGGGCTTGAAGGTCAGGGTGTTATCCTGCCACTTGAGCTCGCCCTTGACGACTGGTTGGATCTGGAAGGCCGCTTCCACCGAGGCCTGGTCCATGGGCTGGTCGAAGGTGATGGCGATGGGCGCATCGGTGCGCAGTTCCTCCCCAGGCGCGGGGAAGCGATAGGTGATAAAGGGCGCGTGCGGCGGCAGAGGCGTCGAGGTCGCGGTGGCGGTGGGCTCGGGCGTGTCCGTCGGAGGGATGATGGTCGCGGTAGCGGTGCGCGTCGCCGTGGGCGGCGGCGGGGTTGGAGTGGGCGTATCCGCGCATCCTGTTAAGGAGGCCACCAACAGGCTGATGGCGATCAGGACGGTGAACGTTACGCGGCTCCATCGAGGTGAGATGTGAGTCATGGCGGCATTTCCTCCTGCGGCTCCAACGGTTCCGCAATAGTACAAGGGACGGGGACAACACAAACCAGACGGCGCGCCAGCCCCTTTGTGGTAGAGACGCTCAGGGCGCCCGATTGGTTCCCCAAAAAGGGGCTAAAACGAGCGTTTCAGAAAGGATTGGGCCAGCGCCCGCAACTGCTCCTGGGCAGGGCCGCTGCCGCCCGTCCTGTCGAGGGCGGCCAGGGCACGTTGCGTGTGCAGCTCGGCGCGCTGGATGACGTCAGCGCGCGCGCCGGCCTGCTCCAGCCAGCCCAAGATCTGCGGCACATCCTCCTCGGCAAGCTGCTCTTGGGCGTACACTCGCCCAAAGGCGGCGGCGCTGGACGCGGGCAGGTGTTGGAGCGCAAAGAGGATGGGCAGCGTCTTTTTCCGGGACAAGATGTCGCTGGCGGCCGATTTCCCGGTGACTTGGGGATCGCCCCAGATGCCCAGGATGTCGTCCACCATCTGGAAGGCCAGCCCCAGTTCCCACCCGAACTCGCGGCTGGCGGCGATGGCCTGGGAGCCATCGGTAGCCAGCATGGCGCCGATCTCGGCGGACGCCGCGATGAGCGAGGCCGTCTTGCCGCCGATCATGCGCAGGTATTCCTCCACGTCGACGGCCTCGCGTTGCTCAAAGGCGATATCCAGGTATTGCCCCTGGCACAGCCGAAAGCAGGTTTGATCCAGCACGCGGAGCGTCTGCACCACGGTGGCGGGGGGGACCCCTCGCTCCTGGAGCGGTTGCAGCGCCAAATGGGCCAGGATCAACATGCCGTCGCCGGCGTTGATGGCCTGGGGCATGCCCCAGAGGTGCCAAACGGTCTCGCGGTGGCGGCGCATGGGGCTATTGTCCTGGATGTCGTCGTGGATCAGCGAGAAATTGTGGAGCAGCTCGATGCCGGCGGCGGCGGGCAGCGCCCGCTGGATATCCCCGCCCAGGGCCTCGCAGGCCAGCAAGCAGATGAGGGGCCGCAGCCGCTTGCCGCCATCCGCCTGGATTGGCCGGAACTGCGCGTCCAGCCAGCCCAGGTGATAGGACATCATGCCATAGAAGGGCTGCAGGGCCGGCTCGGAGGGGACCAGCAGGGTCCGCATCTGGCTTTCCACCAGACGAACATGTGCGTCGAGATCCATGGTCTTACCTCCGCTGCCAGATTTGGCCATCTCGGATCAGGGGGACTTGGCGCAGCGCGGCCAGGTCGCGGGCCCCCGCCGCGAACATGGCGATGCGGAACGTCTCGATGAGCGCTTGCACCGCTGCGCCGGTGGCCTCTGCCGAGGTGGTGGCGGCCTCCAACAAGGGGCGAGCTATGCCCACCAGGTCGGCGCCCAGGGCGATGGCCGTGGCCGCCTCCACACCGTTGCGGACCCCGCCGCTGGCGATGATGGGCAGGCGCGGGGCGGCCTGGCGCGCCAGTTGCAGCGAGAGCGCGGTGGGGATGCCCCAACCGGCAAAGGCCTCGGCGATCTGGCGGGTGAGCTCGGCGGGGGAGCGGTGCTTTTCCACCTGGCTCCACGAGGTGCCCCCTGCCCCCGCCACGTCCAGCGCCGCGACACCGGCATCGGCCAGTTGCCGGGCCACCGCCGCCGATAGGCCCCAGCCCACCTCCTTGGCGATCACGGGGACGCTGAGGGCCCGGCAGATCGCCCCGATCTTGGCCAGGAGGCCAGAGAAATCGGTATTGCCGCCCGGCTGAAAGCACTCTTGCAGCGCGTTCAGGTGCAAGACGAGGGCATCCGCGCCGATCATTTCCACGGCCCGGCGGCACTCCTCCACGCCGTAGCCGTAATTGAGTTGTACGGCGCCCAGGTTGGCAAATAGGAGGATATCAGGGGCTACCTCGCGCACCTGGTAGGTGCGCGCCCAATCGGGATGCTCCACGGCAACGCGCTGCGAGCCGACGCCCATGGCCACTCCGTAGGCCTGGGCGGCCTTGGCCAGGTTCTGGTTGATCGGCGCGGCGATCTCGGCGCCGCCGGTCATGGCCGAGAGGACCAAGGGGGCCGCCAGCCGCTTGCCAAAGAGCTGGGCGCTGGCGTCCACGTCGGCGAGGGCCATCTCGGGCAGCGCGCAGTGCAGCAAGCCATAGCGCTCAAACCCGGCGGTCAGGCCCACCGCGCCGACGTTTTCCTCCATGCAGATGCGGATGTGGTCCTCTTTGCGATTCTGGTGCGTCATGCGCGTGCCTTCGTAACTCGACTTGGCGCCAAGTGTTTTTAGACACAGATATCAGGGTAGATCATACCAGTGGTGGGGCTTGGCGTCAAACCTGCGGCAGCAGTTGACCTCATTTCCCAAGGCGAGTATACTGGCGACGATATCTGCCCGATCCAGAGGCCCAAAAGCCATATATCATCAGGATCACGAGGAGGAAGATAGCATGAGCAGCGTTTTCGAAAAGGTCAAAGAGATCGTTATCGAGCAGTTGGGCGCCGACCCGGCCAAGGTGGTGATGGAGGCCAGTTTCCGCGAGGATCTCAATGCGGATTCGCTGGACTTGGTCGAGCTGGTGATGGCTTTCGAGGACCACTTCGGCGGCGAGATCTCGGATGAGGACGCGCAGTCCATCAAGACCGTGGGCGATGCCGTCAACTATGTTGAGAAACACATGATCTAGGCCGCGTCCGTCGACATGACCACGAGAAAGGTGCCTTGCCGGAGATCCGGTCAGGGCACCTTTTTCATGAAGGGAGCCTGGCATGATCCAGATCGACCATCAGCGCTGCGGCTATTGCGGGAGCTGCATCAGCGTCTGCCCGGTGGAGGCGCTGAGCCTGAGCGACGCCTATCTCACGGTGGCCGAGCGCTGCACCTCTTGCGGGCGGTGCGTCGCGGCCTGCCCGGTG
>JAAYEA010000347.1 GCA_012689325.1 Chloroflexota bacterium | reverse complement strand
GCGGCTTCGCACATCCACCAGAGCAGGTCGGCGTGGCCGGGGCTCACGGCGGCGGTGACGGGCAGCGAGAGGGTGAAACGCAGCGCCAACTTGGCCTCCTCCGGGGTGTCTACCGGCGCGTACCAGCGCTTGGACCAGCCGTGGTCCTCGCCCTCGTCCCACTTGCGCTTGGCCAGGGCCTTGAGCGCGAGGATGCCCATCCCCTGGGCCTGCGCGGCGGCCAGGGCGCGCGGGCCAAAGTGGCCCTGATGCCAGATGACATAGTTGAGCGGAAAGAGGATGGTGTCAAAGGCGAAGCGCTTCATGAGCTCGAGAGCCGCCTCCTCGCCATGGGCGGAAAAGCCGATGAAGCGGGTCTTGCCCTCCTGCCGGGCCTTGACGAAGGTTTCCAAGGCGCCGCCGGGCCCGGTGATCTGGTCCACATCCTCCATGGTCTTGACCGAGTGCAACTGGTACAGGTCGAAGTGATCGGTGCGCAGGTTGATGAGCGACTGCTCCAGCTCGCGCCGGGCGCCCTCGGCGGAGCGCTCAGTGGTCTTGCAGGCCAGAAAGACCTTGTTCCGGTACGGCTCGAGCGCGGGCCCCAGGACTTGTTCCGAGTTGCCATAGCTCGGAGCGACGTCGAAATAGTTGAGCCCGTATTCCTCGGCAGCCTTGGCCACGATCCCGTTGGCGATGGGCTGCTCCAGCCCCTTGACGACGATCCCGCCAAAGCCGACGACGGTGAGCTTTTCGCCGGTCTTGCCCAGCTTTCTCTTGAGCATCGAGTTCCCCCTTTTGCTTTGTTACCGAGTGTCCCCTGTTATATGCCTGCCTTACCGCCTGGCGCGGGCCCACTGGGGCACCATGGCCAGCAAGTCGCGCGCCTCCTGCTCGGTGGCGCAACTGGTGGTGATGAGCAACCCGCGAGGGTCGCACGTCTCGACGACGCCGCGAACATCGCCCGGCTCCATGCCCTGCAAGACAAGCCGCTTGCCCCGGGCCTGAATGCGTTGGTACAGAGGAAACCACTGGGGCGAGCCGGTGGTCGGGTTGCCCGCGCCGGGGACCCATTGCAGCCCGCCCAGCTCCGGGATGTCCAGCAGCGCGTCCAGGTGGCGGATCTGGCCCGGCCCGTCCCAGTGAAAGATGCTCTGCTCCACGTGCTGGCACTGGCGCCGCAGGTCGGGCAGGATCAGGTCGGCGAACATGCGCGGCGAGAGCATGGCGGCAAAGTCGGACTGCACGTCGGAGCCGCGCCCGGGGAACCAGATGCCCATCCAGGAGGAGGAGCCTTCCTGGCGGCGCTGGGTGATCCCTACCAACTCGTCATAGCATTGCAGCCAGATGTCGGTGAGGTGGGCGGAGGCGCGCTTGACCAGATCGGGGTCGTCGAGGCAGTCCATGGCCAGTCGCTGGGTGCCGCGCAGCGAGCCGAGGACGTTGTGCACGCCGTTGAGGTCCGTGACCGAGGCAAAGTACTGGCCATGGCCCCGCTCTGTCGCCAGGGAGGTGAGCCGCTTCGTAATGGCCCACCACTTGTCGTCGGGGTCGAGGCGGAGGGAGAGGATGCGCTCCCAGGACATGGCCTCGGCGGCCTCGAACCAGACCGTTTCCTCGGCGATTCGCGGCACTCGGCCCAAATACGCGGCGGTGACGCCGGGGCCGAGGTTGATCCAGAGGTTGGGGAAGGCCTCGCCGCCGAAGAAGGTGTCCCGGCAATAGGCCTCGTAGCCTTCCAGGGCGCGCTCGGGATGATCGAGGTTGTGGATCAAGCTCCACGAGGACCAGCCGGGCCGGCCCGGCGCCTCCCGCCGCGGCGCGGTGACCTGGATGATCGGACGATCCGACTCCGCGCCGGCCCACCAGGCCAGCATACGGGCGCGCGCTTGCTCCCAATCGGGCTTGTACAGCATCTGCATGGCTCACCTCGTGCAGGGATGGGGTATTATGGCGTCGGAACTCGGGACTGCCAAATGGGCTAGAGCTCGCGGTAATAGGTGACCTCGGGCAGGCTGACCTGGAAGCCTGCCTTCTCATAGGCGCGGCGGGCCGGAGCGTGCGCGGGGTCGCCGCCGGTGCGGACGCGCACCACACGGACGCTCATCGTCCGCAGTTGATCAAAAACGAACTCGTACATCCGAGGGCCGATGCCGCGACCCTGCCACTCCGGGTGGACGGCGTTGTTGCCGATCTCGGCAGTGCTGGCGGTGCGGTGGGGATAGTAGGAGATGAAAGCGACCACCTGCCCGCCGACCTCGGCCACAGCGACCAGGGCGCCGCCCTCGCCGCGGCAGGCGCCGCGCACCTGCGCCGCTTTGATGACCTCGTAGCCGTCAGGGTAGCAGATGTCGTACATCTCGTCGCCCAAGACCGAGCGAAAGTGAGCAAAGATGGGCTTCCATGCGGCGACGGCGATGGCGGCTGCCGCCTCCGTGTCCTCCGGCTTAAGCGGGCGGATGGTGATCTCTGGGTCCATGGCAGCTTCCTCCGGCGGCATGATCAGTCCTCCAGCAGACGCTTGATGCTCTCTTGAATGGCGATCACCTGCGCGCGCATCTGGAACTGGGGCGGGGCGTCCGGCGCGTTGTTCTTGATCTCGGTCGAGATGATGTTCATGCGCTGGTGAAGCGCGCCCCAGTTGCGGCGGAAATACTCGGCTTGCTCGCCGGTGTAGCCCAGCGGCACGGGCTGTGGGAGGGCGCGGAAGCCGGCGCGAATCCAAGCGTCCACGATCCGCTGGCCCCACTTGTGGTTGACCTCGGCGATCGAGCCGCTGGCCAGCCCCGCGATGGGCAGCAGTATCTCGCAGGTGTGGGGCGAGTGGACGAACTCGGTCTGGTGGAGGTCGAGCCAGCAGTCATAATGGTAGCGCGCGTCGAGCTGGTGGAACAGCCGAAAGTAGGCGGAGAGCTGGCTGCGGTTGGGCTCGACGTAGCGGTACTCGTCGATCTGCTCATAGACGATGCCGACCGGCTCCGGGGCGCGCTCCACGCGGCGATCCCATTCGTCCAGCCGCCTCCACATGTGGCCCGGGTGGTCCGAGTCGTCGCCGCGCATCCAGCACCAGAACTGGTCGTTGGTGTAGCGCGAGCCGTCCCAGAAGGGGACCGGAGCGGCGGCGCGCCCCTGAGGGTTGCCGATGGGATTGAAGGTGAGCACCGTTTTGGCGAGCACCCGCTCCACGTCCAGGGGCGTGGGCTCGCCGTAGAGATCGCGGCCGGTGAGCAACTGCTCAAGCACGTCCATCATGCCGGCGGTGGCGCCGGGCTCGTGGGCATGGGGCTGGGCAAAGTAGTGGGCGCGCCTGCCCTCGGTGGAGGAGCGGAAATCGGACACGGATAGACCATAAACGCGATGGCCGGAATAGGAGGTGACATAATCCATACGCAGGCGAGCCTCGGCGAGGGCCTGCCACTCGGCGATCTTGGCCTCCAGTTGATCCGGCTGGGCGAGAAACGGGATTTCCACGGTTCTGCTCCTTTACTTTTCCCACGCCTTTGAGTAGTCTCGCTGATCCGGGCGGGGGTGCCCGCCAGGACCGTAGCCCTTGGCCGTGGAGACTTCCGCCAGCGGCACAAAGGTGTAGGCGATGCCCGAATCGGTCACGTCGTAGCGCTGAAAGCCCAGGGTATGGTCGCCGTCGGGCCAGTTGGGCCCGGCCTGGGTGAACGCCGTCGAGGCGCCGACATCAAAGTGGATGCCATAGGCGGCGAGCTGCTTGCGGACGTGGGTGTGGCCGCTCAAGACGCGGGTGGCGCCCGTGGCGCGCATGATCTCCAGCAAGCGGCCGCGGTAGGGCTGGTCGAGGTCAAAGTACCACTCGCGGTACTGCTCCCGGTCGGTGATGTCCCAGTTCGGCTCATCCGGCGACTGGGTGAAGGGCGGATAGTGCGTGAGCCAGATATGGTACCGCGGGCGCGGCAGGTCCGCCAGCGACTCCAGGAAGGCCCACAGCTCGCCCTCCAGGGGCAGTCCCGAGCCCAGCGACATCCCGCCCAGGCCGGTGAAACGGACCTCCTTGTGCACAAGGGTCCACCACGGGCGGCCAAATACGGCGCGATAGTTGTCATAGTCCGGCATGGCCACGTTGAGATCCATATCGTCGCGACCAGGCTCCTGGCCCGAGATTCGAGTGTGCTTGTTGTTGGTGTCCATGTTGCCGGGGATCACGTGATAGGGAAACGGCAGCGTGTCCAGCTCTGTTTTGACGCTCTCTAGCTCCCAGCGGTGGATATTGCCGTCGCGGGCCAGATCGCCGCCGACGAGCAGCAGGTCGGGCTGCATGGCGATGATCTGGCGGCGCGCGGTCTGCCAATTGGCGTTCCAGGCGGGGGCATACCGAAAGGAGCGCGGCGATCCGATGTGGATGTCGGTGGCGTGAACAAAGGTCCAGGGTTCCATGGTCTCCTCCCACTCCCGCAACGAGCCGGGCGACCTGCGGCCTAGGGCGTTCCGGCTATAGGCCCAGGATGGGCCGCAGCGCGTCCACCTCGGCGGCATCGGTGGCCATGACATAGATATAGAGGCCGCGGGGGTCGAGCTCGTCCATCAACAGACGCGCCTCGTCCGGGGTGAAGGACCCGCGCACCAGCAGCGGCCGCCCGGCGCGCTGGATCATCTGGAAGAAGGGGATCATGCCCTTCATCGGCGGGCCGCCGCTCTTGAGCTCATAGTTGACCTCATAGCAGCGGATCTCTTCCACCTCCAGGAAGGCATCGAGGATGAACATGGAGGTGGAGTGCAGGTGGATGAAGGCGCAGGGGAAGTGGCTGGCCACCCAGCGATCGACGGGCTGCACGAAGCGACGGTAGAGCTGCGGCGAGTAGAGGCCGGTGGCATCCTCCTGCATGCGGATGATGGGGCCGGGCGCCCAAATCTGGTACTGAGCGTCATAGTAGCCGCCGTGGAAGAGCGGGATATGCTTCCAGATCTCCTGGGTGATCTCGACGAATATCTCGGCCATGCGCCAGAGGAGCCGCTCGGACTTGGCTGGCTCTTCCAGCAGATCCAGCACGCTCTGGCTGTGGCCGCGCAACGCGGCGAACTGGTCGGTGGGGCCTTGCAGCGTGCCATGGCTGACGGGGAAGCGCCCTCGGGAGCGCCGAACCAACGCCTCGGCATACTCCACATACTTACGGAACCAGGGATGACCATGGTCCAGGCGCACGTCGGTTAGGGCTTCCCAGGGCTCGGTGCGCTGCTCGCCGAGGATGCTGCCGGGGAGGATGCGCAGCTTGGCGCCCAGCGCGCCGACCAGCCAGGGGATGGCCTCGGAGGGTGCGGCGCCGCGCAGGATATCGTCGCCCATGGTCTCACCCTCGCGCAGCAGTCGCTCCAGGTCGTCCAGGAAGGCTTCCGGCTGCACCATGTCCGGTGTAAGGTAGTCAACCGCCTCCCAGGCGCGGCTGGCCGCGTACTCCTCCAATGGGAACCAGCTCTTGAAGGAAAGGCCCACCAGGGGGCGCTCGGCGGCGGCGCGGGTCCAGAAGCGCTGGTAGCGGGCGATCTTGGCCGGGTCGTTGCCAAAGGGATAGGAGATGGCCATGGCGGTTCCTTTCAGATAAAGGTGGCGATCTCGTCCAGGGGCTTGCGGCGGAGATCGGGCACGGTGACGCCCTCCGCCGGATGGCCTACTGCCAAGATCAGGGTCGGTCTCTCATTGCTGGGCCTGCCCAGGATCTCGTTCAGGAAGCCCATGGGGCTTGGCGTGTAGGTCAACATGGCCAACCCCGCATGGTGCAGCGCGGCGATGAGCAGGCCAACGGCGATTCCCACCGACTCGGGCACG
>JAAYEA010000346.1 GCA_012689325.1 Chloroflexota bacterium | reverse complement strand
CTGCGCGGGACGCTGGGCTGGCTGGAGTGGCAGCGCATGGACGATGGCTTTACCGCCCACAGCGCCCACCCCGCTTGGCACACCGCGCCCACGCGCACCTTCCACTTTGAGCCAGAGCCAACGAAGGGATACCTGGGCGCCACCGGCGTCGCGGCGCTGCGGAGCTTTATCGCCTCCTTCCGCGAGGGCGCCGCGCCGTGGTTCCAGGCCGACGAGGCGCTTCGCATCCTGGAGGTGCTGGACGCCGCGCACGAGTCCTCTCGCACGGGGCAGCGGATCGCCATCCCGGCCGGCCCGCGTTAGCTCACCGCGGCCACGCAATTTGCCAGACAAGGCTTTTGGTGCTTTACTAGGGGCGCAGTTGTTTGTTCCTAAGCTATCGCTCAAGGGGGTTGGAGATGGCAGGTGAGTTTGGTTATGTAACATCGCTCTTGGGGCTGGTCGCGCTGATTTTCGCCTGGGATAGCCTGGAAATCCTGCGAACCAGACGAGCGGAGCTGGTCCAGGCCGTGGGGGGCAAGGTGCTGACTGGCCTGGCCCTGGGCCTGATGGTCTTTGGCGCGGTGGGGATGCTCGTATCGGTGGTGTTTGCCGCCACCGGCAACGGCGAGATGCTGCTGCGACTCAGCCACGGGCTGCTGGATGTGGCGCTGTGGCAGGTCGTCCTGCTGCACCTCGTGATCCTCGCCCTGTTCATCCGCATGAAGTGGAAGCCGCTGCCGGGACCGTTCGTGGCCCTCCTCGGCGCGATCCCCTTCGCCATCCACCTGCTTTCCTTCGAGAGCTTTGGCTCCATCATGGACGGGACCAGTTGGATCGCGCCGCTACTGGGCGCCCTGGCCACCCTGATCGTCTGCTACGCCGTCCTGCGGCCCGCCTGGGAACGACTGCGCGGAAAAGGGCCCGCAGCGGCCGATGCGCCGGAGGGCGCTCAGGGCTAGCCCTTTGACCACACATCTTCTGGGAGGCACGCCATGAGCATCGCAGAAGTACAGACCAAAGAGGACCGCGTCCGCGCCATGATGGCCGCCAAGGGACTGGACGCCCTCCTCGTCCGCGGCGTGAGCAACTTTGCCTGGCTCACCGACGGCGCGTCCAATTTCGTCAGCGTCAACGCCGCGGATGGCAATTCCTGGCTGCTTTTCACGCCCACGGCCAAGACCGTGATCTGCAACAACATCGAGGCAACCCGCTTGCGAGCGGAGGAAGGGCTGGAGGCCCAGGGCTGCCAGATCGAGGCGGTCCCCTGGCACGTCGCCGAGGACACCGTCGCGCGGCTCACCCCGGGCATGCGGTTGGGCGTCGATGGCTTCTACCCCAACGCCCTCAACGTCTCCGCCGACCTGGCCGCCTGGCGCATGCTGCTGCTCAAGGGCGAGCGCGAGCGGCTGCGCGAGATCGCCGCCAAGGCAGGCGAGGCGATCCAGGCCGCCGCGCTCCAGGCCCATCCCGGGATGTCCGAGTACGAGATCGCTGGCGCGCTCGCCAAGGAGGTCCTCTCCCGTGGGATGACGCCCATCGTCAACCTGGTGGGGGTGGATGAGCGCATCTGGCAGCACCGCCACCCCCTGGCCACGGCCAAGGTGATGCAGCGCTACGCCATGCTGGCGCTGGGCGCCCGCTGCCGCGGCCTGGTCGCCGCCGTCTCCCGGCTGATCCATTATGGCCCGCTGCCGGAGGAGGTCAGCCACCGGCAAGAGGCCGTCGCCCGGGTGGACGCTACCCTCATCGCGGCCACCCGCCCCGGCGCCAAGGTCAGCGACGTCTTCCGCCGCGCCCAGGAGGCCTATGCCGCCGTGGGCTTTCCCGAGGAGTGGCAGTTCCACCACCAGGGCGGGGCCATCGGCTACGAGGCGCGCGAATACCGCGGCACGCCCACCTCGGCGCAGATCGTGCAGATGGGCCAGGCCTTCGCCTGGAACCCGTCCATCGCCGGCGCCAAGTCGGAGGATACCATCCTGGTGGAGGAGCACGGCAACGAGATCATCACCGCCGTGGGCGATTGGCCGACCATCGCCGTCGAGGTGGATGGACAGGTGATTCACCGCCCGGCAATCAAGGTCGTGGCCTGAGCCCCAACCCGCCATTTGCTGGCGAAACGAACGGGCCAAGCAGTCTCGAACTGCTTGGCCCGTCATTCATGTCCTCAGGAACCACCAAAGCCGGTACGCCTACCCTCCCAGCGCGTCGCCGATCAGCAGCCCCAAGAGCGCGACGATCAACCCCAGGTGAAGCAGCAGCTCCGAGCGGACCAGCCAGCTCCCCGGCCAGGCCAGGTGCACCACCAGGCTGGCCGCCAGCAGCATCACGCCCAACAGCACCGGCACACCTCGGTACCTGGCCAGCTTTTCGATCATGGGCCCCTCCCCTAGAAGAGCCGCTCGCCGTTGGCGTACCGCGCCACGGCGTCCATGTCCAGCGTCAGGCCCAGGCCGGGCTTATCCGGGATCAGCAGCAGCCCCTCATCATCCAACTGCCAGCCGCCAGCGGCGATCTCGTCCACGTAGGGCGAGCCGGTGAGGTACTCCACCAAGTCCGTGTCCGGGAAGGCGGAGACCAGTTGCAGGTCGGCGGCCACGCCCACCGCCGTGTTCCAGCCATGCGGCACAAAGCGCACGCCGTTCTCTTGCGCCATCCAGGCGATGCGCCGCTCCTCGCTTATCCCGCCGCACTTGGTCACGTCCGGCTGGACGATGTCAAAAGCCCCCGCCTGCAGCCAGGGCTGGAAGGCCTGCCGCCGCGTCAGCACCTCGCCGCCCGAGATGGGCAGCGGGGCATTGCGCCGCAGCATCACGTAATCGTCCAGGGCGTCGGGCTTGAGCGGCTCCTCGAACCAATAGATGTCGTAATCAGCCAGCATCTCGGCCGTGCGCAGCGCCCACTTGTAGCCGTTGCGCCAGTAGGCGTCGCTGCCGCCCGCATCCACCATGAGCAGCACCTCGTCGCCCACCACCTCGCGCGCCGCAGCCACGATGGCCTCATCCTTGTCGTCGCTCACCCGGCCAAAGGGCCCCCAGCCCATTTTGAAGGCGCGAAAGCCCTGGGCCTTGAGACGGAGCAGATACTCGGCCAGCGGCTCGGGCTCGTCCATCAGGATCGAGGCATAGGGCCGCGCCCGGTCGCGATAGCGCCCGCCCAGCAGCCGCCCCACCGGCTGCCCGGTGGCCTGCCCCAGGATGTCCCACAGGGCGATGTCGATGCCGCTGATGGCGTGCTCGATGCTGCCGCCCCGGCCCAGCCAGAACATGTTCTGCCGCAGCTTTTCGCTCACCCGCTCCGGCTCCAGGGCGTTCTCGCCCCGGTACAGCGGCTCCAAGACCGCCAGCGCCGCCTTGACCAGGTTGTCGTTGGTAAAGACGCTGCCCAACCCGACCAGCCCCTCGTCCGTGAGCACGGCGATCAGGGTATGCACGCAGTCGTCGGGGCGCAGCTCGTTGGACCAGCCGCCCTCCGGCGTGGCGCTGCGCAGCCCCAGCGCCCGAATCTCGCGTATCTTCATGGCCACCTCCTAAGCGTAATAGGTCGCATAGCGCTCCATGGCGTCCATGAGCGCGCGCACGTTCTCCAGGGGCACCCCCGGATACCAGCCGTGGATCATCATCAGCCCGCCCTCGCGGCTCCCCAGCATCTCGACCTCCTGCCGGATCAGGGCGTCGATCTGCCGCGGCGCGCCAAAGCGCACCACCTGCTGCCGGTCGATGTCCAGATCGATGCAGACCCGCCCCTTGAGCGTGGCCTGGATCCACTCCAGCCCGTTCACCAGGTCTTGCAGGTTCATCACCTGCACCCCTGAATCCACCAGGTCGTCCACCAGCGCGCGGATGTCGCCATCCGAGTGCATGTGGATGATGCAGCCGGCCTCCTGCGCCGGGGCCATCAGCCGCCTATAAACCGGCTTGATATGCCTGCGAAACTGGGCCGGGGAGAGCATCGGGCCGTGCTGCATGCCCAGGTCCTCCGCATAGCCCATCCACTCCACGCCCAGCGCCAGGTAGCGCCGCACGATCTCGGCGTTGAACGCCTCCAGCATCCCCAGCAGCGTGTGCAGGCGCGGGTCATCGTCGGCCATGTCATAGATCACGTTGGAGTAGCCGCGGATGTCCGTGAGGGCCAGAAAGGTGTGCCCATGGCGCAGCGAGCCGCCGGCGAGCCGCCCCTCCGCCTTGGCCCTGGCCAGGTTCGCCGCGGCCTTGTCCCAGTCCACCGTCCCCCACCCGGCATAGATCGCCGGGTCCGGCGGGGTGTAGCCGTCCAACGCGGCCCAATCGGCCAGCGGATGGCCCACCGCCGCGCCGTGCAGCCCGTCGTCGGCCGTCTCCCAGACGCAGCCCCAGGGGTCGGTGTAGGGCGCGCCCGCGCGCTGCCAGGGCTCGAGCGCCGGCGTATAGGGCAGCTCGGGCGGCTCATAGCCGGGAAAGAGCAGCGGGTGGCTCGCCATCAACTCCACGATCGCCGCTTGCGGGTAATGATGCCAGCAGGCGGCGTTCATGTGAAAGGTCATCGGGATGTGGTCGGGGCGCTCGAAGCGTACCGCTCGCAAGACGTTCTCGCGCTGGGAGAATGCCATCAGCTCCACTCCCGGCGGACCCTGCGGTCCGGCGGCACATTGGCCTTCACCAGCCCGACGAACGCCTGCCAATCGTCGTCGTCGGCAAACAGGCTGCGGGGAAACATGGTCCACAGATTCTTTTGGGCATAGAGGAGGACAACGGAATCCGAGATTCGGGCGCGCTCATAGAGCTGCCACTTGTAGTCGACGGCATAGTCCGCGCCGGCAATCGCCAGGCCATCCTCGGATGCGGTACCCGTCAGCTCATCACCAAATCCCAGTCGCTTCCAGACACGCTTGGCCGCGAGAAATGGCATGAGGTATGGATACAGCACGGCATAGAACAGCAGCACCGAGTAGCTCCCCAGGAAAAGGATTAGGTCGCGCCAGCCAGAGGCGCCACTTTCGGGCAGGCCGAAGGTATCGGCCACGATCGCAGAACTCGCCAGGAGGGCAGTTCCACCCAGGGCCAACGCGACGCGGAAAGCTGTGATGAGCACGGAGGCCTTGCCTGACAACGACAGCGCACGCCGTACATCCTGAACAGTGATGGTGCCCCCAAACTGGATGGTCATCCCCTCATGTCCCCTTCCCGCGCACCGGGCGCTCACCCGCTCAGGTTTTGCTCACCTGCACCAGCACCTTCATCACGTCGGCGCCGCCCTTGCGCGCCGTCTCAAAGGCTGCCGCCGCCTGCTCCAGCGGGTAACGGTGCGAGACCAGCGGCGCCGTCAGGATGCGCCCGGCGGCGATCAGCCGCACCGCCTCGGTAAAGTCGTCGCGGGTGTACATCAGCGTGCCGATCAGCTCCAGCTCGTGGTCCTGCACCAGCGCCATGTCCACCAGCGTCTTTTTGCCAAAGACGCCGCCCACGACGATGACCGAGCCCTTGCGCGCCACCTCGATGGCGCTGGCGATGGTGGACTCGATCCCCACGCACTCGTAGATGATATCGGCGCCATCCGCGCCGTAGGCATCCAGGATGTACTCTTCCAGCTTGCGGTCAGCCACATTGGCCAGGTGATCGGCGCCCAGGTCCGCGGCCAGCTCCAGCCGCTGGGGCACCACGTCCGTCTGCATGATCTCTGCCGCGCCGTGAGCGCGAGCGACCTGCATGACCATCAGCCCGATGGTCCCCGCGCCCATCACCACGACCTTTTTGCCGCCGACGGGCCCGCCGCGCCGCACCAGGTGCACGGCCACCGCCGCAGGCTCCACCAGCGCCCCCGCCTCAAAGCTCATCTCGTCCGGCAGAGGAATCACCTTATCCACGGGGATCGACAGGTACTCGGCCATGGATCCGGGCGCCTGGCAGCCCACCACCCGCAGGTTCATGCAGATGTTGTAGCGGCCGCGGCGGCAGTTGTAGCAGGTGCCGCAGACCAGCGAGGGCTCCATGGTCACCTTCTGTCCCATCTCCCAGTCCGTCACGCCCTCGCCCACCTCGGTGATGGTCCCGGAAAACTCGTGGCCGGGGACCACCGGGCACGAAATGAAGGGATGCTCGCCCAGATAGGCGTGCACGTCCGAGCCGCACACGCCGGACATGGACACTTTGACCAGCACCTGCCCCGGCCCCGCGCTCGGGCGCGCCACCTCGCTCACCACGATCTTGCCGG
>JAAYEA010000345.1 GCA_012689325.1 Chloroflexota bacterium | reverse complement strand
GCGGCGCGCGGCCACTCTTGCGGGCACGGAAGCGGGCCAAAGGAGGTCATGGTGGAACGTGCCAAGGAAATATGTGATCGCTGTGGAGAGCCCTTGGGCCCCAATCCCGTGATGCGAGGGGAGAAGGTCTATTGCTGCCAAGCCTGCGCCTTTGAGGCGCAGCGCCCTGCCGATTGCGGCGGGCGAAGCGACTCGGTCATCCCTCACCAGGTGGTGCTGCCTGAATCGTATGAAAAAACCCAGTCCGAATAGCCTGTCGCCGACGCGACCCGCCGGGTCGCCGCTGAGCGAGCCGACGCCTCTGGAGCCCATGGTGGACGCGCCTTCACGCGCCCAGGCCGCGTCGATGGTGCAGCACGCCGCTTGCATGACCTACGGGGCGAACGGTGACTTTTCGGAACGGCAGGGGGTGGACCTCGCCAGCGTTCTTCCGTTGGATAGCCGGCGTGTGACATGGCTGGACATCCACGGCATGACGGAGCCAAGCGCCCTCGAGCCCTTTTCCACGTCCCTTGGTATCCACCCCCTCACCCTGGAAGATATCCTCAATACCGAGCAACGCCCCAAAATGGAAGACTTTGGTGACTATGTGTTCATCGACCTCAATATGCTCTGGTACGATAGCGAGCAAGGGGTCGAGGCCCAACAGGTGAGCTTTATCTTGGGCAGCCGATATGTGATCTCTTTTCAGCGCGGTGACGTGGATGTCTTTGCGGGGGTCCGCGAGCGCCTGCGGAGCGGGAAGGGGCGCCTTCGCAAGATGGGCGCCGACTATTTGGCTTATGCGCTGGTGGACGCGGTGGTGGACAACTATTTCCTCGTTCTGGAAAAGCTCGGCGAGGAGATCGAAGACATCGAGGAGGCGCTGATCGCGAATCCAGGGCGAGAAACGCTCCGCGGGATTCACCATCTGAAGCGAGAGCTGCTGCACCTGCGCAAGTCGGTTTGGCCATTGCGAGAGGCGGTGGGGGCGCTGGATCGCGGCGAGTCGGCGCTGATTCAGCCTGGGACTCGCGCCTACCTCCGCGATGTGTACGATCACACCATCCAGGTCATCGATGCGCTGGAAACGTATCGGGACATGGTATCGGGCATGCTGGACATCTATTTGTCCAGCATCAGCAACCGGATGAATGAGGTGATGAAAGTATTGACCATCATCAGCACCGTGTTCATCCCGCTGACTTTTCTCGCGGGGGTGTATGGCATGAACTTTCGCTTCATGCCAGAGCTCTCGTGGCGATGGGGGTACCCGGCCCTATTGGGTATCATGTTGACCGTGGCGGCCGTGATGTTGGCGTTTTTCAGGCGGAAGAAGTGGCTCTAGGGGGCACGGAAGATCCAGGAGGAGAAATGAAAAAGTTCTTTCAGGAGTTCAAGGCGTTCGCTACCAAAGGCAACATACTCGATCTGGCAGTCGCTTTCATGCTGACGACGGCCTTTGGCCAGATCACCCAGTCCTTCGTCAAGGACGTGATCATGCCGCCGATCGGGCTCTTGCTCGGGAAGGTGGACTTTGCGAACCTGTATATCAACCTGACCAGCACCAAGTACCCGACCCTGGCGGCGGCCAAGGAAGCTGGCGCGGCGGTCATCAGCTACGGCGCCTTCATCAACACGGTGATCAACTTTATCATCGTGGCGTTGGTGCTCTTCCTGATTGTCAAGGCCGTGAACAAGGCGGCGGCCAAGAAGGAAGCCGCTCCCGCGGCGCCCACCACCAAAGAGTGCCCGTACTGCTTCACCAATATCCCGATCAAGGCGACGCGCTGCCCGAACTGCACCTCTCCTTTGGGGGGCTAGGCCTGGCGAAAGCGTGCGAGCATATGACGCGCATCCTATACTAGGCGGGCCCTCTGCGCTATGCTGTTAGCTGGGGACCAGACGGATTTTCGCTGGGAGTTCCAGATGAACGACAGGTTCGGGCTCGCAAGGCGCAAGGATGTGGCGTGGGTGCTGGTCGCGGCGCTCGTGTTGGGGTTGCTGGCGGCTGGACCTGCGCTGGCAGCCGAGCCGGCGTCGTGGCCAGAGGTGGCGGTGACCAAGGTGGTTGGAGGCATCCAACGGCCGGTCCATGTGACCCACGCCGGGGATGGCTCCAACCGCCTTTTCGTTGTGGAGCAGGCCGGGCGGATCATGCTGGCGAAGAACGGTGCGGTTCAGCCCGTTCCTTTTCTCGACATTCGCGAGCGCGTGTTGTGCTGTGGGGAGCGCGGCCTGTTGAGCGTAGCCTTCCCGCCGAACTATGCCGCCAAGGGCTGGTTCTACGTTTACTATATCGACAAGGAGAACCGGTCGGTGGTCGCGCGCTTTCGGGTGGGCGCCGACTCTGACCTGGCGGACGCGGCCAGTGAGGAGATCCTCTTGACGGTACCCCAGCCCTACGTCAATCACAAGGGGGGCCAGTTGGCCTTTGGCCCCGTTGACGGCTACCTCTACATCGGGCTGGGCGATGGGGGCAGCGCGGGCGATCCCGGAAACCGGGCGCAAGACCCGGCACAGTTGCTGGGCAAGATACTGCGCATCGATGTGGAATCCGGCGCGCAGCCCTATGCAGTCCCAACAGATAACCCCTATGTGGGCGATACTACGTATCGTCCGGAGATCTGGGCCCTGGGCCTGCGCAATCCCTGGCGGTTCTCTTTCGATCGGCTGACGGGTGACCTATACATCGGCGACGTGGGGCAGAGCGCCTATGAAGAGATCGACTTCCAGGCAACCACCAGCGCCGGCGGGGAGAACTATGGTTGGCGGATCCTGGAAGCGCTGCACTGCTACAGCCCGTCGGCTGGCTGCGTTCCGCCGGAGCGGTACGCGCCTCCCGTGATCGAGCATGCCCATGCAGAGCAATGGGTCTCCATTACCGGGGGAGTCGTCTATCGCGGGCGGGACCACGCCTCACTGCAAGGCATCTATCTGTATGGCGACTATGGCAACGGGGATATCTGGGGCTTGCGGCGCGCCGGGGGGCAGTGGGCGAACACCCGTTTGCTCGTCACCAACTATAACATCTCGACGTTTGGCGAGGATGAGCGAGGCACGGTGCTTGTCGCTGACTATGCCACGGGCGACATCTATGCGATCACCGCGGCTGCTCCGACGGCGACGCCTGCCCCAACGCGGCTCCCCCTTTTGCTGCCCCTGATACTGAAGCACTGAGATCCTTGGCCTGGTCGCGCTCTCAGAGCCACGACGTAGCGGCATCTCCAGGCTCTGAGAGCGGGGCAGGTCGTCAGGGATCGTCGGTGTGGGCTGCTTGTCTGGTACGCTCCTGGCGCAGATCGTCGAGCGAGATGCCGCGATCCTGGGCGCGCTGCTCCATCCACTCATCCATGTCCGCCGGCGGCGGGGAGGCGAGGGGCCGCCGGACAAGCTGCAGCGCCTCGGCAGGACACACCGAGACGCAGATGCCACAGCCCAGGCAGCGGTTCTCGTCCACGGCGCATACTCTATCGACGGTCAGCGCATGGAATGGGCAGCGCTCGGTGCAGAGCTCGCAGCCGGTGCAGAGCTCCTGGTCCACCTGAACCAGGAAATCCGAGTGAGCGATGGCGGTAGGGATGGCGAACTCGGCCACGCCGCGCAGGATGCCGCAGCAGCAGGTGCAGCAGTTGCAGATGAAAAAGTGCCCCGTGCGGTAGTTGCCGGTGGTGTGGACGAGCCCCTCCTTTTCGGCCTCCCGCAGGATGCACAGAGCCTCCTCCTTCGAGATCGCTTGTGTGACGGTGCTGTGGTCAAAGGCGTGCTCTGCGGTGGAAAAGGTGATGCAGTTGTGCACCGTGTGGTCGCAGCCTTTGCCAACGAGGCGCTGCTGTGTGCGGCAGAGGCAATCCTGAACGCCCCACGACCTGGCCTCATCCAGGATCGCTGCGGCGCTCTCGTGGGAATAGACCTCCATGTCAAAGCGAACGGCCTCGCCTACCGGGATGACCCTGTTCAGTGGCGGGTTGTGGCGTACCATCGTGCCGCCCTGGCTCTCCTGGTAATAGGCCTCGAACAGCGCGGCCAGCTCGGCGTCCATACGGGGGAGCTGCATCTCATAGATGCCCACGGCAACGGGCATGAGCCAGAACCCAAGCTTCCGATCATGGCGCCCCGCAAAGATGAGCCCCTTGCGCGCCATCTCTTTGAGCATGGCATAGGCTGCTTTGGGGTCCACATCAGCCCGTGCGGCGATCTCCTCGGCGGTCTCGGGGACCAGCTTCATCACCGCGGCAAGGGCCGCTTCGTCGGGCGTGAAGAGCTTGGCGAGCAGCCGGACCTCCGCCCCGCTCGGAGTGGGGCTAAAGCCGTTGGGGATGGCGTCCAGCCGCTCGGCGAGCTTGTGGTAGATTTCCTCGCTTTGTACCATCGGCATCTCTCCCTCAGTCCAATCTACGTCTATAAACCCCCAAGCTGGCCCGGGGTTGTGCCGAGTTGCCAGGATGGGACGGCCGTGTAGAATGAACCAAGCTCTCTCGCCTCATGGAGTACGTGGGATGGAATCCAAGGAAGCTAGCCAGGTCATTACCGCACCGCACAGCGGAGGCTACTCGGTGTTTCTCGAGGGCCCGGCTGGAGCGGGCAAGACCACTGCGGCCGTGCGCCGGCTGGAGCACCTCTTGCACGAGGGTGTGCCCGGCGATGCCATCCTGGTACTGACCCCGCAACGGACGCTGGCCGAGCCTTACCAGCGGTTCCTCCGCTCGCAGGATGCGCCGGGGGGCAGCGAGGTGACCCTGGCCACGCTTGGCGGGCTGGCGCGGCGCGCCATCGACCTCTTGTGGCCCCTGATCGCCGAGGATGCCGGTTTTCGGGCTGCGGAGCGCCCCGTTTTTTTGACCCTAGAGACCGCCCAGTACCATATGGATCAGGTGCTGGCCCCGTTCCTGGAGAAGCGCTACTTTGACTCGGTCGCGATTCGACGCAACCGCCTCGCCAGCCAGGTCATCGACAACCTGAACAAGGCCGCGGTGGTGGGGTTCCCGCACCAAGAGATAGCCGCGCGGCTGAGCCAGGCCTGGACGGGAGATCCCGGCCAGCCGAGGGTGTATGAGCAGGTGCAGGAATGCGCCAGCGCCTTTCGCGCCCGCTGCCTGGAGAACAACCTGCTCGACTTTTCGCTGCAGATCGAGACCTTTGTGCGCCACGTGTTGCCGACCCCGGAAGGACAGTCTTTCCTCTTTCAGCGCTACCACCATCTCATCGCCGACAATGTGGAGGAAGATGTGCCAGTGGCCCATGAGCTGGTCACCCGCTGGCTCGCCCTGGCCGAATCGGCCACCCTGGTGTACGACTGGGATGCCGGCTACCGCGCCTTTCTCGGCGCCGACCCGCAGTCCGCGTACGAGTTGCGCAAGTCCTGCCGCCGGGTGATCTGGATGGAGCGCTGCCTGGTCGCTTCAGAGGAGCTGCAGGACCTGGGCACCCGCTTGGCCCCGAGGCTGCGCCGAAGCGCCTCCCTCCCAGCGGGCCGGGGGCGGCAAGCGCTGGTGTATGCCTCCTTTCGCTTCCATCCCCAGATGCTGGATTGGGTGGCCGATCAGGTGTCGCGGCTGGTCACGGAGGAGGGGACGCCGCCGCGCGAGGTGGCTATCGTCGCGCCGTACCTGAGCGACGCCCTGCGCTTCGCCCTGGCGTTGCGCCTGGAACGGTACGGCATCAGCGCGGTCTCGCATCGTCCCTCGCGCTCCTTGCGGGAGGAGGAGGGCACGCGCTGCCTGCTGACCCTGACGGCTCTGGCGCACCCGGACTGGGGCATCGCGCCAGGCCCGTTCGACGTGACGCGGATGTTGGTGCAGGCGATTGATAGCCTGGACGTGGTCCGGGCGCAGCAGCTGAGCCGCATCGTCTATCGGGTGCGTGACGGGCGGCCCGCGCTGACGGCCTTTCAGGAGATCGCCGGAGAGGCCCAGGAACGGATTACCTTTCTCCTGGGCGGCAGGTATGACGAGCTACTGGGATGGCTGGAGGCCTATCGCCAGGGCGGGGCGTCGTCGCTGGACCACTTTATCTCGCGTCTTTTTGCCGATGTGCTCTCACAGGCCGGGTTTGGCTTCCACCGCGACCTCGACGCTGCGCGGGTGGCTGCCAACCTGGTCGAGTCGTTCTCCAAGTTCAGGCGGGCATTTCCGAGGGATGCGGACCAGGCTCAGATCGGGCGCGAGTATCTTCGGATGGTGCAGCAGGGGGTGGTGGCAGCTCAGTACATCGAGGACTGGCAGCTCGATGGCGATGGGGTGCTCTTGGCGCCCGCTTATACCTTCCTGATGCGTAACCGGGCGGCGGACTATCAGTTCTGGCTGGACGCGGGCAGCAGGGGATGGTGGGAGCGCCCTTACCAGCCGCTGACCCACCCCTACGTCCTCACGCGGCATTGGCCGGAGGGCAAACAGTGGACTGATGGCGACGAATACCAGGTCCGGCAACTGACCATGGATAGGCTGCTGCTGGGCCTCGTGCGGCGCTGCCGGAAGGGGATCTATCTGGGGATCAGCGACCTTGGCGAGCAGGGCTACGAGCAACGCGGGCCGCTGCTCGAGGTGTTCCAGCGGATGCTGCGGCACGCGGTTCAGGCCGGTCGGGGGGAACGCGATGCCTGAGCGGTTGCTGGTCCCTCGGCCGAGCCAGCAGGAGATCCTGCGCTATGCTGGAGGCAGGATGGGCGTGTCGGCCGTGCCTGGGAGCGGCAAGACCCACATCCTTTCCTACCTGGCTTCCCAACTCGTGGCTACCAGCATCGATGAGGACCAAGAGGTCCTCATCGTGACCATGATGAACTCGGCGGTGGACAACTTTTCCCGACGGATCGCCGAGTTCATGCAGCGGGAGGCCGGGCTTTTGCCCAATGTCGGCTATCGTGTGCGCACGTTGCATGGGCTGGCCGTCGACATCGTCAGGGAGAGGCCGGCGTTGGTGGGCCTCTCGGAGACGTTCGACATTGTGGATGAGCGCGCGGCCACGCGGCTGCTCGAGGACATCGTGCAATCCTGGGTCAGCGCGCACACCGACGTTCTGACGAGTTTCCTTATGGGTGACATCGATGACAACAAGGCGCGCTGGCTGCTGCGGGACCGGTGGCCGGGAGTGGTGCAGGACGTGGCGCTGGCCTTCATTCGCCGCGCCAAGGACCAACAGATGACCCCTGCGGGCGTACGCGAGGCGCTCTCCGGGAGCGAGCAACGCTTCACGCTGGCCACGCTGGGCGCCGAGATCTATGAGCTCTATCAGCGCGCGCTGATGTACCGCGGAAGCGTGGACTTTCAGGACCTGATCGTGCTGGCGCTCCGCGCCCTGGAATCCGACGCCGAACTCCTTGCCCGATTGCAGAGGCGCTGGCCTTTCGTCCTTGAGGACGAGGCGCAGGATAGCAGCCGGTTGCAGCAACGCATCCTTGAGTTGCTCTCGGGCCCCAACGGCAACTGGGTGCGTGTGGGGGATCCCAACCAGTCCGTCCACACCACCTTTACCACGGCCAATCCTCAGTTGCTGTTGGACTTCATGGACGACCCCCTGACCAAGTCGATCACCATGCCCAACTCGGGACGGTGCGCCAGGCCCATCCTGGCGTTGGCGAATCAGCTTGTGGACTGGACCGTGGCGGAGCACCCTTCGCCGGCCTGCCGAGACGCTTTCAGGCAGCAGCACATCGAACCAACGCCGCCTGACGATCCACAGCCCAACCCCTCCCACGATGGCAGGGTACTCTACATCGATGGCACCGCGTACGCGCCCGAGGCGGAGCTCAAGACGATCATCGAATCGCTGGCCAGATGGGTGCCTGCTCACCCCGACGAGACGGTGGCGGTGCTGGTGCCCCGGAACGAGAAAGGGTTCCAGGTCAGCGAGGCGCTGCGCAACAAGGGCGTTCCCTTTGCGGAGCTCTTGCAGAGCACCATCTCGACGCGCAAGACGGCGGGCGCGCTGGTGCACGTGTTGCGCCATCTGGTGGATCCCATGTCCGCGGCCAAGCTGGCGCGGTGCTATGAGGTCTGGCGGCGAGACGATCGGGGCGAGGACGAAGTGGCGGAGCGGAACGACGAGGCCATCGCGGCGCTGCGCCGGCTGCGTAACGTCGAGGATTACCTCTGGCCGCGGCTGGGAAACGACTGGCTCGCGGAGATCGAGGCCGGTGGCGCCGTTCGCGAGGTGCTGGGGACATTCCGAGAGGTGATCCAGCGCTGGCACCGGGCTGCGGGCCTACCGGTGGATCAGTTGCTGATCACCCTGGGGCAGGACCTGTTCACAGACCCGCCCAGTCTCGCGCTGACCCACAAGTTGGCGGCGCTCATGCGGCAGATCGGCGACGACGATCCCACGCTCCGCCTGCCCGAGCTGGCGGATAACCTGGCCGAGGTGGCGAAGAACGAGCGCCGCTTCCTGGGCTTTGATCAGGAGGACAACGGCTTTGAGCCGCCCAAGGGAGTGGTCACGGTGACGACGATGCACAAAGCCAAGGGGCTGGAGTGGGATCGCGTGTACCTCATGTCGGTGAATAGCTATGACTTTCCCTCGGACCTACCATCGGACACGTATGTAGCCGAGAAATGGTTCGTGCGGGACAGCCTGAACTTGGTCGAGGAGGCCCTGGCGCAGTTGGCCAGCCTCAGCAACCTGTACGCCGGCTATGTCGAAGGGCGGGCGACGCGGCAGGCTCGGCAGGACTATGTGAAAGAGAGGCTGCGGCTGCTCTATGTGGGGATCACGCGCGCCAGGCGCGACCTGATCCTGACCTGGAACACGGGCAAAGGGCGATTGCCCGCCCAGCCGGCGATACCGCTGGTGGCGCTGCAAACCTGGCTGGAGGAGAAGCGATGAGCCTGCCCGCGAGCTTTGCCTTCAGCCAAGCGAGCCTGCAAGACTATGTGGACTGCCCTCGTCGTTTCCAGTTGCGATACGTGGAGCGCCTGGCCTGGCCCACGCCCGTGGCGGAGCCCATGCTGGAGGTGGAGGCTCACCTGGCAAGGGGCCTCGATTTCCACCGCTTGGTCTATCAGCATGCGCTGGGCCTCGATCCCGCCACTATCGGCGAGTCCATCAGCGACGCCAAACTCGCCATGTGGTGGGAGGCCTATCTGAGCCATCCGCTGGAACTGCCAGAGCGCCGATTTCCGGAGATTGGGGTCTCGACGTCGCTGGGGGGTCATCGTTTGGTGGCGCAGTTCGACCTGGTGGCGGCCGCGCCAGGTGAGCGGCTGGTTATCGTGGACTGGAAGACCAACGAGGGGCGGCGCCCGCGGCGTGAGTGGCTGGCGAAGCGGCTGCAAACACGGGTATACCGGTATGTGTTGGCGCAGGCAGGACAGCGCTTCAACCAGGGAGAGCCCGTTGATCCGAGCTGGGTAGAGATGATCTACTGGTTCGCGGCGTTTCCAGCCCAGCCGGAGCGATTCGGCTATGATCCGGCGGAACTCGAGCAGGATCGAGGCGATCTGGAGGCGCTGGTGGGCGAGATCGAGGCCGCTGTGGCGCAAGCGGGGTCGGGTGCGGCGGGGTTGGCCCAGGCGCGTGGGGACGCGACATGCCGCTACTGTCGCTATGCTTCCTATTGCGAGCGCGAAGCGGGGGCGGCGACGGCTGACGATCTGGAGGGACAGGCTGACGAGGGCGCGCCAGGGGCAGGTTTCGATTTGGGCCTGGAGCAGGTTGCCGAGGTGGAGTTCTAGACCATGCTGGAGACCAGATGGATTCTGCCGGCACAGGTGGAGGCCTCGGACGCACTGCGCCAGGCGGTCGGGGGGCACGAATTGCTGGCAACGATCCTGGCGCGGCGCGGCCTGGGCGATCCCGAGGCAGCCCGCGCCTTCCTGGATCCCTCAGCGTACCAGCCCGCGTCCGGCTATGAGCTGCCGGGCCTGGATCGAGCCGTGGCGCGCCTGCGCCGAGGCATCGAAAGCGGAGACCGGGTGACTATCTGGGGGGATTTCGATGCCGACGGGCAGACGGCCACTGCCCTTCTGCTGGATGCGCTGGGTTGCCTTGGCGCCAACGTCGGGTACTATGTGCCGAGTCGAGAAGAGTCGCACGGCCTGAACCTTCAGGGTGTGGAGCGGCTTGCTCAGGAGGGAACCAAGCTGCTGATTACGTGCGACACCGGCGTGACGGCAGATGAGGAGGTTGGGCTCGCTCGCCAGCTTGGCGTGGACTGTATCATCACCGACCACCACGATCTGGCGGCCACGCTTCCCGTTGCCGAGGCCGTGGTCAATCCCAAGATGCTGGATGCGGCTCACCCGTTGCGCGAGCTGACCGGCGTGGGTTGCGCTTTCAAGGTGGCCGAGGCGCTGAATGAGGTGCTGGGCGTCTCGGCCAACACGACGGGCCTCCTGGACCTGGTGGCCGTGGGTATGGTGGCCGATGTGGCCTCCCTCGTGGGGGACGTGCGCTACCTGACCATGCGCGGGCTGATTGCCCTTCAGCACGCCAGGCGGGTAGGATTGCGCGCGTTGTTGGAAAGCGCAGGGCTCGACCCCGCTGGCATCACCGCCGAGCATATCGGCTACGTGATCGCTCCACGGCTCAACGCCCTTGGCCGGCTGGGCGATGCCAGCTTGTGCGTCGAGTTGCTGACCACCCAGGATCTTGGCCGCGCCAGGGTGATCGCCACGATGATCGAGCAGTCCAACGACCAGCGCAAGCTGCTGGTGAAGCAGGTGCTGGACGCCGCCGAAGCGCAGATCCAGCGTGAAGGGTCACGGACGCTGGAGGAGCCCGTGCTGGTGCTGGCGCACGCGAGCTGGCCCGAGGGAGTCATCGGCATCGTGGCGGGCAGGCTCGCCGAGCGGTATGGACGGCCCGCGGTGCTCATCGCGGAGGGGCGTGATGGCTTTGCCCGGGGCTCGGCCCGGTCCGTGGCTGGGCGTGACATCCACGCGGCCATTGCGGAGCAGGCCGATCTGCTCGAGCGCTATGGTGGCCACCCGATGGCGGCAGGTTTCTCGCTGGCGGTGAGCCGCCTGCCCGAGTTCCGCCAAAGGCTGGCGGCCGCCGTGGCGCGACAGGCTGCCGAGGGGCCTCGCCCGGACGAGTTGGTGATCGATGCCTACGTTCAGCTCGGCGATCTGTCACTGGAACTGGCGCGCGACCTGGCGCGGCTGGGGCCATTCGGGCCGGGGAACCCCGCGCCCTGCCTGGTGGCGGGCAATCTCGAGCTGGTCTCACAGGCGATCATCGGGCGCACGTCCGAACACAGGCGACTGGTGGTCCGCGGCGTCGATGGGCAGGAGCGAACCGCCCTGCAGTGGCACGGCGCGGATACGCCTCTGCCCGAGGGCAGGTTCGACCTGGCCTTCTCGCTTCGCGCTAGCGACTATCAAGGCCGAAACGAGGTGCAGATCGAGTGGATCGCGGCGAGAGAGCTGGAACCGACGATCGCGGCGGCGCCCAAGGCCAAGGCGGAGGTCGTGGACCTGCGATCCGTGCTCGATCCCGTCGCCGCAGTGGCGGGGGCGGCGGCAGGGCAGGAGGCGATGATCTGGGCCGAGGGACTGACGACACCACCCGCTGGGGCCCGAGACCGCGCCCTGTTGGGGCCTGCTGCTGTTCTGGCGATCTGGAGTATTCCCCCGGGGCCATCCGAGCTAAGGAGGGCGATGGCCGCCGCGGCTTCGCAGCGCATCCTGTTGCTCGCCATCGATCCCGGCCTGGACGAGCCGGGCAAGTTCGTGTCCCGCTTGCTCGGCCTGGTGAAGCACACCCTTGCCAGCAAGGGGGGTAAGGTTGCGCTCGCGCGGCTTGCGGCGGCGATGGCTCATCGCGAGGAGACGGTCCTGGCGGGACTGCGGCTGCTGCAAGCCAGAGGACAGATCGTGGTTGGAGCGCAGAATGGCGACTTGGCGCTGGCGCCGGGGGATGGATCGGCCAGTCCCGATACGCGAGCCCTGGAGAAGACACTACTGGAGCTCCTGTCCGAGACGGCGGCTTACCGCAGACACTATCGCACCGCGCCGCCCGAGTCCCTGCTGGGTGACTGAGAGCCTCAGCGTGGCCTGCTAGCGTGCCTCATGCCTGCGCGTGATGTCCATTTGGCGGCGCAGGCCCTCGCCCAGCAGGTTGAAGGCAAAGATCATGGCGAAAACCACGATGCCCACGATGATCGGCTCCCACGGCACCATGATCACCTTGGCCCAGACGCCAGAGAGCATCTGCCCCAGTTCGGGGTAGCCGGCGGTCAGCATCTTCCACGTGTCCGGATTGTCCCCCCGCGCGACCTCGTAGATAGTCCCTCCTCCAATGTAGACACCCAAGAAGCCGAGCTCGGAAACGATTAGCAAGACGGTGCCTATCTCGAAGGAGATCAGGGCGGGGAGCGCAGGCCATAGCTGCGGCAGCACATGCCTCCACAGGATGCTTCGGGGCCTGACGCCTACGGCCCGCGCGCTCTCGATGAACGGCGACTGCAGCGTGCTGAGGGTCTGGTTGCGTACAAAGGCCGCGACATCGGCCCAGCCGGTGAGGGCGAGGGCGATCAGGAAAGCGGCCAGCCCACGATGAGCCCCCATGAACGAGATCGCTGCGACGCAGAACACCAAGGCCGGAACCGCCAGCGCCGCGCTGATGGCCAGGTCGATCATCTGCCGAGGCAGCCCGCCAAGCCAACCCGCGGCCAGCCCGAAGGCGATGCCCAGCACGGCGCGAATGGCCACCGCGATGCTGCAAAGCAGCAGGGTGGGGCGGATCGCGCAAAGCAGGCGGCTCAGGATGTCGCGGCCAGCCTCGTCGGTGCCCAAGGGGAACAAGCCTGGCAACCGTCCTGGGGCGACGGGCTGACGGGCCGGGACGACCATCTCGCCATCGAGGTACATCACCTTGTCGAAGACCTTGAGGGGATCGTGCGGCGCGAGGGAGGGGCCCACAAAGCCCAGCAACAGGAACCCCGCGACCAGCACGAGCCCTATGCGGAGCAGTGGGTCGCGGCGGCGAGACATACCTCTCTCTCCTTTAGTGGATCGTGAGCTGGGCGCCATTGGGGTGGCGCTGCCTGGGATCCAGCCAGAAGGCCAGGACGCTGGCAACCAGGTCCGTGAGCAACAGCACGGCGCCGAAGGCCACCGCGAGGGCGGCCAGCAGCTCCGGGTGGGCATAAAGGGCTGAGGGAGCTCTCCCGTCGGCGCGAACGCCGATGTCATACATGAAGAGGCGTCCGAGGCCTGGCCACAGGAACAGTGTCTCCACGATGATCAGGCCGCTCACAAAGATGCGGCTCGCGTGCCCGATGGCGATCGCCACTGCCGAGGCGACATTGGGCAAGGCGTGGCGCCACAGCAGCCTGCCCCAGCTCAGCCCCTTGCTTCGGGCAACGCGGACGTATTCCTGCTGCAATTCGCTCTCCACCAGGGAGGCCACGAGGTGCGCGATCTGCAACGCGGGCCGGCTGGCCAGAACGAGCACGGGTAGAACGAGATGCTCATCGATGCCGTAGCCGCTGAGCGGCAGAATGCGCGCGCTGGAGCCACGGAGCAATGTCAGGTAGATCAGGCCTCCGATGGCGGCGACGCCGACTAAGAACCCGGGGAGCGAGAGCCCGCCGCTGTATAGCAGCAGCGCCCAGGGTTTGATGCGCATGGTGCGCCGGGAGACGGAGAGCATGCCCAAGCCGAGACCTACCACCGAGCTGACCAGCAACGCCGCGCCCACCAGGATCATGCTGTTCTTGGCGGGCTCTCGCAGGACCTCCCGAATGGGGGCGTTCGAGAGCTCGCCCAGGTCTCCTCGCGCGAGCCCTCGGAGGTAGTCGGCATAGCTGGGAAATGCCAGCCCCTGGTTCTGCCATAGCTTCAGCACAGACCCACCAACGTACGGGTTGAACCGAGGGTGGGCCACGGCGTACTGGAACCCCACCCAGTTGAGGAGGGGCAGCAGGATCGCGATCAGCAGCAACTTGCGCCCAACGAATCGAGCCATCAGCCTCCCTTTGAGGGTTGAGCGGGGCCCGAGTTGCCCGGTGCGGCGCGGGCCAGCAGCCGCCACTCGTCGAACATGGCCAGGGCGTTCTCCCAGGGCCAATGGGCGCGGATCGAGGGGACCGCACTCAGGATGAGACCGCGCGGTCCGAAATGCCCGAAGGCGTCGCGCACGGCCTGGCGGGCGATCTCGGGCGTGCCTTCGCCGATGTGGATGGGGCCGGAGACGCCGCCCCAGATGGCGTGGCGCGGGCAGAGACGCCGAGCCACCAGGCCCATGTCCTGGTTGCCCAGGGCTGGCTCAATAGAGTGGTACGCGTCAAAGTCGAGCTCGGCCAGGATATCGAGCATGGGCATGATGCCGGTGCAGACTGTGTAGGTGACCGCTGCGCCACCAGAATGCATGGCCTGGATCTCGCTTTTGAGCAGGGGGACCAGAAAGCGTTTGATCTGGCGCGGGCTCCAGAAATCCATCGTCTCGTAGAACCCGTTGCGGCAGACCACGTCGACGCCCCAATCGGCCAAGACCTCGGCGCGCTTCATGGTGGCCTCGTGCTCGACGGCCAGGAAGCGCTCCATGATCTCCGGATTGTCCATGGAGACTGTGACGGCCTGGGCGGCGCCAAAGACCTGGACCGCGGAGGTGAGGCCCATGCCGCATGAGGCGAAGGTGATCACCCCGAACTCGTTGGCTAGCCGCTTGCGCTCGATGAAGCGCTCTCTGCCCTGCGAGATGGCCTGGTCATTGGGGCCGAGTTGCACATATCGGAACCGCTCGACATCTTCGAGGGTCTCTAGCCAGGGCTTAACATAACGGGAGACGCACCAGTCGCTGTTGAGCGGAATGTCGTCCCCGTGGGGCCAGTCATCGGTGACGCGCACCGCGGCAGTGAGGGGGCCCTCGGGCGTGCTGATCTCTTTGCGCAGGATCGGCCAGGGCTCCTGAGGTGACGTTTCCTTCCACACCCGCGTGGTCACGGCGGGATGCCAGGAGGGCTCCAGGCTCACAGGGACGTAGCTGTCCAGACCCAGGCCGCGCACGATGCGGTCTAGCGTATCGGCCCGGCCTCGCCAGGTGTAGGCTGGGCCGAGGAGGGACTCGCTGAAGGAAGGGCAGCAGGGCACATGATCAACGTCTTGGCGGCGCAGCGCCGCCAGCATCCGCTCGCGAGAGGTCATGGCTGTAGTCAAGAACGGGCTCCTGGGCTGGGATTCCGCTGCCACTGAGGCGCAGCGGTACATTGGCGATCGGTGCGTATCATAGCGCCTTTGCGGCTGCTGTCAACTTGCCTGCGGCGGAGGGGCTAGATCAGTGTGCGGCGCGGCGAGAACAGGAAGGTGAGCACAAAGACGACCGTGCAGGTGAGCACGATGGCAGGGCCAGAGGGCACATTGAGATAGTACGAAAGATACAGCCCGACCACGCCGCAGAGTCCGCCAATGGCTGCTGCCAGCCCCATCATGCTGGGAAGCCTACGGGTTACCAAGTAGGCGGTGGCGGCAGGCGTGACGAGCATGGAGAGCATCAGGGCGACTCCCACCGTTTGCAGCGAGACGACGATGACGATGGCGATCATGATGAGCAACAGGTAGCGCAGGAGGTCCACGGGCCACTTGAAGGTAACGGCCAAGGTGGGGTCGAAGGAAAGGACGAGGAACTGCCGGTATAGCACCAGGACAAGCGCGAGCACGGCCAGGCTCAGGCCCGCCGTGAGCCAGAGGTCGCCTTCGGACACGCCTAGGACATTGCCGAACAGAAAGTGGGTGAGGTCCACGGTATAGGAGCCGACAAAGCTGAGCATGACGATGCCGAGCGCAAAGAGCCCCGAAAAGATGATGCTGATGGAGGTGTCCTCGCGAAGCCGGCCCTGTTTGGTGAGATAGCCGATGCCGAGCGCCGTCGCGACGCCCATGATCAGGGCGCCCAGCGAAAGGGGCAACTCGAGCAGATAGGCAATGGAGACGCCAGGGAGGATGGCGTGGGCCAGGGCGTCGCCGAGGAAGCCCATGCCCCGCAGCACCACGAACGATCCTAACACAGCGCAGACCACGCCAACCATCACCGCCGCCAGCATGCCTCTCTGCATGAAAGGGTACGCGAGTGGCTCGAGCAGCCAGGTCAACATGTCAGGCATTCTCCTCGTGGCGTTCCACGCAACCGCTGTGAGAGCAATGGGTGTCGCCAACCACCAGGGTGCCTCCTCCAGCAACAGGCCAGGTGGTCACCTGGCCGCCAAATGCCTCGCGGAGGATCTCGGGACGAAAGACGTGCGCGGGAGTCCCGAAGGCGACGAGCTTGTGATTCAGCAGAAGCATCAGGTCAAAGGCGTCGGCTGCCAGCTCGATGTCGTGGGTGGAGAGGAGGATGGTGGAGCACACGCCCTTGAGGTCCTCCAAAAGGGACAAGATGGCCTCTTGGCTGGGCACGTCGATGCCACGAAAGGGCTCGTCGAGCAGGAGAAGCTGCGCCTCCTGGGCCAGGGCGCGCGCCACAAAGACGCGCTGTTGCTGCCCGCCGGATAGCTCACTGATCTGCCGTGAAGCCAGGTTGGCCATGCCCACGCGCGACAAGGCGTCCATCACGATCTCTTTGTCGTGCTTGGTGGGCCAGCGCATCCAGCCGATATGGGCATAGCGGCCCATCATGACGACGTCGTATACGGTGACAGGGAATCGCAGGTCCATCCCGCTGCTCTGGCTGACATAACTCACAGGAACCCGGCGGTCCTGGGGACTGTGTCCAAAGACGCGCACCGTGCCGTGGGAGAGCGGCAATATGCCCACGATCGCCTTGAACAGCGTGGACTTGCCGGCGCCGTTCGGGCCGATCACGGCGACGCGCCGCCCGCACGGGATATCCACGGTGACGCGATCCAGCGCGTGATGGCTGTTGTAGCTCACGGTGGCCTCGCGCAGCTCCAGGGCGTTCGTTTCCTGCATGCTGGCCTTTCGGGGCGCTATCTGAGCGCCGAGACGATAGAGTTCGTGTTGTACCGCATCATATCGATATAGGTCTCTGCTCCCGAGCCGGGCGATCCCAGCGAACCAGAGTACAGCGGCACGACCTTGGCCCCGGCATCTTGGGCGATCCGCTCGGCCAAACGAGGGTTGACGGTGCTTTCGGTAAAGATCGCCTTGACGCCCAGTTCACGGATGGCGGTCTCGAGCTTGGCCACATCCTGGGCGGAAGGCTCGGCGGAGGGGCTGATGGGGTAAACGGTCCCCACTTGCTCCAGGTCGTACCGCTCCGCATAGTATCCAAAGGCCTCGTGATTGGTCACCAGGCGCCGATTCCTGGCAGGGATAAGCGCGACCTGCTCGATGATCCACTGGTCCAGTTCTTCGAGTCGGGCTTTGTAGGCAGCCGCATTGCCCTGGTAGGTGGGCGCGTTGCTGGGGTCAAGGGCGCCCAAAACCGTGGCGATATTGTCAGCCCAGAGCAGCACGTGCCGCACGTCTAGCCAGACATGGGGATCCGCGGCCTCGTGATCCTCATCCGCTGTGGCGCTCTGATCCCCCTCGTGATCATGCCCCGCGCGGGGCTCGATCCCGGAGGAGACGTAGGCCAGGGCCGCGCTGCCTCCGGCATTGCGCAGCATACTGAGGAGGAACTCTTCCAGCCCGAAGCCGCTGGCCAGGACCAGGTGCGCTCTGCTGACGGCGGTGAGGTCCGAAGGAACTGGCTGGTACGAGTGCGGGTCCCGGCCAACCTGGAGCAGAACGTTCAGATCAATCAAGTCCCCGCCGACGTTCCTGGCCACATCGCCCACGATGTTGGTGGTGGCGACCACTTGGAGCTTCTGCCCTGGCGAAAGAGACAATGGTTGCAGTTCGGGCAACTGGTGGCTCCACGAGGGCCCCGCCTGCTCTGCTCCCCCCGTCGAGCCGCAGGCGGTCGACAGCGATAGCAGGATCGCGAGCAGCAAGCAGCCGATACGATTTCGGGAGAGAGTCATGGGCCTTCCTTCTAGGCTTGGGCAGCGCAACTTGGACAAGACACGCCGCCAAGCCCTGAGAGACAGCCCATTATACCCTGGAGTGGCGCTGGACACAAACGGCCAGAGGCTCGAGCGGGGTCACGAGGGGCGACGACGGCGGCTCGAGGCCAGTCGCAGGAGGCGCCGCCACTGCCAGAGGATCGCCGCCCATAGCTGCCGCCCGCGGCCGCGGACGGCCACGTGCCATGGAGGCCGGATCGTCCTGCCCCAGCGCACGATGGCGGCGCCCCAACTCAGCCCGCCGCCAAAGGCAACTAGGGCGACGAGCTCGCCATCGCGCAGGCGGCCCTCGTCGGCGGCCTCGCAGAGTGCAATGGGCACCGAGGCCGCGGAGGTGTTGCCGTAGCGCTCCAGGTTGCTATAGACCCTGTCGGGCGGATACCCGAGCTCCTCGCAGGCGGCATCCATGATCCTTTGGTTGGCCTGATGCGGGATTACCAGACTCAGGTCGCTGACGGCGAGTCCCAGCTTGCTGGTGACCTCTCGCAAGGAAGAGGCCATGATGCGAGAGGCGAAGCGAAAGACGCGCCGGCCATCCATGGCGATAACCGGCCCTTGGCCCGCCGCGCCTTCCCCTGGCCGGGAGCGCAGCACCAGGGCCTCGCCATCCGACCCATCGGATCCCAGCACGGAGGCAAGCAGGCCGGCTTTGGGGTCACCGGCCTGCAGGATGATCGCCCCTGCGCCATCGCCAAAGAGGACACAGGTATTACGGTCTCCCCAGTCCACGACCCCCGACATCTTTTCGGCGCCGATGACCAGCGCCGCGCGGATGGAGCCCGCGCTGATGGCGTCGCTGGCCAGGGAAAGGGCGTAGACGAACCCGGAGCAGGCCGCGCTCAGGTCGAAGGCGCCGGCGCGATTGGCACCGATTGCGTACTGGACGATGCTGGCCACGGAAGGGAACACCTGGTCGGCGGTGGAGGTGGCCACGATGACCAAGCCGATCTCGCCGGGGTCGATCATGGCCTTGCGGAGCGCCTCGCGCGCGGCGTGAACCGCCATCTCGGCGGCACCCTCAGCGGGCCGCGCGAGGCGTCGCTCGCGGATGCCGGTGCGCTGGCGGATCCACTCATCGCTCGTGTCCAGGGCTTGGGCGAGCTCGTCGTTGGTGACCGTTCGGGAGGGCAGATACTTGCCCCAGCCGGTGATCTGGGCTCTAGGTGGCATATGGGTCCGCCCTACGCGGCTCGAAACACGAGCGTGGCATTGTGCCCGCCGAATCCGAACGAGTTGGTGAGGACCGTGCGCACTTGGGCTTGCCGAGGACCCGCCGGAACATAGTCGAGGTCACACTCGGGATCGGGATGCGACAGGTTCAGCGTCCCTGGGATGAGCCCCTCCTGCATGGCCTTGATGCAGATGATCGCCTCGATGGCGCCCGCGGCGCCCAGCAGGTGCCCCGTCACTGGCTTGGTGGAGCTGACCGGGATATGGTAGGCATGGTCGCCGAATACCGCCTTGATGGCGCGCGTCTCGGCGAGATCGTTCAGTTTGGTGCCGGTGCCGTGCGCATTGATATAGTCCACCTCCGCTGGCGAGATGCCGGCGGACTGGAGCGCCGCCTGCATGGACTTGGCGGCTCCGCGGCCGTCTTCTATGGGTGCGACGATGTGGTAGGCGTCTGCCGTGGCGCCGTAGCCATCCAGGGCGGCAAGAACCGTGGCGCCGCGCGCACGCGCGTGCTCTTCGGATTCGAGGACGAGGATCCCCGCTCCTTCGCCCATGACAAAACCGCCGCGCGTGGCGTCGAAGGGACGACAGGCGTGAGCGGGGTCGTCGTTCTCAGTGGAGAGCGCGCCCATCACGCTAAAAGCGGCGACCGCGAGCGTCACGATGGCCGCCTCGGTGCCGCCGCACAGGGCAATATCTGCCGCCCCTCGGCGGATGATCTCGGCGGCCTCGCCGATGGCATTCGCCCCGCTGGCGCAGGCCGAAACCACGGCGAGATTCGGGCCGCGGGCGCCCAACTCGATGGCAACCTGTCCGGCCGCCGAGTCGGTTAGCATCATGGGCACGAACAGCGGGCTGACGCGGCGAGGCCCTTTCTCGTCTAGCACGCGCACCTGGTCGAGGAGCGTGCCCATCCCGCCGACTCCACTCCCGACCACGACGCAGGTTCGGTCAGCGTTGTTCTCGTTGATCTCTAGCCGCGCGTCGGCCACCGCCTGCTGAGCGGCATAGACGGCGAATTGGATGAAGCGATCCATGCGGCGCGCGACCTTGGGCCCAAAGTGCGCGTCAGGGTCGAATCCCTTGACCTCGGCGGCGATCTTGGCCTGATAATCCGTGGTGTCAAAGGCAGTAATGGGACCGATGCTGGAGGTTCCTTCGACGACGGCATTCCACAGTTGGGCGACGTTGTGTCCCGCAGGGGAGATGGCTCCCATGCCCGTTACGACGACTCGAGTCATTGTGACCACCTGGACGAGATTGATAGGGCGCCGTGCAGCATCGGCTCCCTAGTGGGGCAAGCGCATCTCGCAGACGCGCTGGATGGCCTGCTCGGCCTGGGCCATGATGTCATGGATAAGCTGGGCGGCGGGAACCACGCTGTTGACCAGGCCGCAGATTTGGCCGGCCATGACGGTGCCTTGTTCCGTGTCTCCCTCCACGGCGGCCAGCCGAAGCCTGCCGGTGCCGAAGGCGATGACTTCCGCCTCGGACGCGCCCGTCCGCTCGAGTTCCGCGAACTGCTGCGTCATCTGGTTGCGGATGGCGCGCACGGGATGGCCGAGGGAGTGCCCCGATGTCATGGTGGAACGGTCCCCGGCGCGGCAGATGCGCTCCTTATAGTTGGCATGGGCGGTGCATTCGGTGGTGCAGATAAAACGCGTGCCCATCTGGACCCCTTTGGCCCCCAGCGCGAGCGCCGCGATGAGCCCGCGCCCGTCGCCGATGCCGCCCGCCGCGATCACGGGCACCTTGACCGCGTCGACCACCTGCGGGATCAGGGGCATCGTGGTCACATCGCCGATATGGCCGCCGGACTCCATGCCCTCGGCGACGATGGCGTCCGCTCCCATGCGCTCGACGCGCCGCGCCAGCGCCACCGACCCAACCACGGGGATCACCTTGATGCCGGCGCCCTTGAGCGGGGGGATCACGGCGCTGGGGCTTCCCGCCCCGGTGGTCACCACAGGGACGTGCTCTTCGATGCAGATCCGGACGATCTCGTCGACATACGGGGAAAACAGGGCGATATTGAGCCCGTACGGGCGATTGGTGCGCTCCTTGACGCCGCGCACTTGATCGCGCACAAAGTCGGGCGGGGCATTCCCGGCGCCGATGATGCCGAGCGCCCCGGCCTCGGAGACGGCGGCCACCAATTCCTTCGTGGCAACCCACGCCATGCCTCCCTGAAGGATGGGATACTCGATTCCCAGCAGATCGCAGATCTCGGTTTGGATCACGATAGACCTCCGGCCGTCAGGTGTGTACTGCTCAGCCTGCGCCCGCCAGCGATGCGGTGCAGGTTGTTGGCTTCTATAACCCGCGACTGAGGCGATGGTTGCATGTCTGACGGGTTGCGCTCCAATCCGAGTTGGCTTATACTCCTGCAAGCTCGGGACGAACCGGAGGCGAGATGAAGCTATCAGTTGCAGCGTGCCAGATCCTATCGCACAGCGAGCCGGACAAGAGCGCGGACAAGGTGCTCGGCTGGATGGAGCAAGCGGCGGCCCAAGGTGTCGACGTGCTCTCTTTTCCAGAGGCGTGCCTCTGCGGCTACTCCTGCACCCCTGAGTACTGGGCGGCGGCCAAACCGGAGGATTTCGCGCGGGCAGAAGGGCGCGTCATCGCCAAGTCGCGGGAGCTCGATCTGGCCGTGATCCTTGGTACTGCCCATTGGGAGGGCAAGTCGGTCTACAACAGCCTGCTGGTGATCGACAAGGGTGGTGTGGTGCGTGGACGTTACGCCAAGACGCACCTCGCGGAGGACTGGGCCGCGCCGGGGCATGCCCTGCCTACCTATCAGGTCGCTGGCGTCGAGTCGTGCTTTCTGGTCTGCCATGACATCCGCTACCCCGAGCTGGTGCGCCTGCCGGCGATCGCCGGAGCGCGCATCTGCTACTTTTGCAGCTCGGAAAGCGGCCTGACGCAAGAACACAAACTATCGGCCTACCGGGCGATGCCGATCTCGCGGGCGTGCGAAAACACCGTCTATCTGGTGATGGCCAACATGCCGGCGGATCCGCACGACATCCTGGGCAAGTCACAATCGCACGGCAACAGCAAGATCATCGACCCCCAAGGGAATGTGCTGGATGAGGCGGGATACTTTGAGGAGCGGCTCGTGACGGCCGTAGTCGATGTGGAGGCAGCCACCCGCGCCATGGCCATGCGGGCCGTGACCGATTCAACGATCATGCGTGATTGGATGGTGGAGGGCGTTCGCCTGGTGGAGCGGCACTCTGCTTGATGCGGCCGGCGCTGGACAATTGCCTCGCCGTGGACAATGCCCTATAATGGGCCTGCGGCGCACGGGTCGACGGCCACGTAAACCTATGCTGCTCAGAACTCACTTGGGGGGAGCTATGCGCATCACTTGCCTTGGCACGTGCAGTGGCACCGAGCCTATGCCCGGGAGGCATCACGTCTCCATCGCGGTGGAGGAAGCGGGCGGGGTATACTGGTTCGATGCGGGGGAGTGCTGCTCGCACACGGCGCACAACTTGGGGATCGATCTCTTGGCGACGCGGGCGATCATCATTTCGCATACCCACATCGATCATATCGGCGGGCTGCCAAACCTGATCTGGACGATCCGCAAGCTGGAGGGACGCACCACCGATTCGGCGCGGCGCATCGCCGGGCGCACCGTGCCCCTCCTCATCCCCGACCTGCGCACGTGGGAGGCCGCGGTTGGCCTGATCGCTGACCCTGTGGCGTGGGGTGTGGGGCTGGACTTTCACCTGACTGCGCGAACGTACCAGGATGGCGTCATCCTGGATGACGGTGTGTTGCGGGTGACGGCGCAGCATAACCTGCACCTCGGTGATCCCGGGCCGGACCAACCCTGGCGGTCGTTCTCCTTCCGGATCGAGTCGGCGGGCCGAGCCATGGTGTTCTCAGGCGACGTCAAGGACATCCGCGATTTCGCCCCACTGATCTCGCCGTGCGATGTGCTGTTCATGGAAACGGGCCACCATCGCGTGGAGGATGTGTGCCGCTACCTCGCCGATCACGAGACAGAGTTCGGGCGCCTGGTCTTTATTCATCACGGGAGGGCTATTCTCGCTGACCCGGAGGGGGAGGCTGCCAAGGCGCGCGCCATCCTGGGCGACCGCGTGACCATCGCCGATGACGGCATGCCATTCGAGCTGTAGCGCCTGGCTGAGGCTTCGGACAGTCAGAGCATGGAGGGAGGACCGACGAACATGACAAGGCCCAACATCATCCTCATCACACCGCATGACCTGGGCGATTATCTGGGCTGCTACGGCACTCCGGTGCCCACGCCTCATATTGACTCGCTTGCTCGGGATGGCGTCCTGTTTCGGAACCACTTTTCCTGTGGGACGGTCTGCTCGCCTAGCCGGGGGGGCATCATCACCGGCTGCTATCCGCACACGAATGGGCTGATGGGGCTAGTGCACCGCGGGTGGGAGCTGGACGTGGCCAAGTGCCCGCCCATCATGCAGCTCCTGTCGGACGCAGGTTACCAGACCCATCTTTTCGGCTTCCAGCACGAGCACTATGACCCTCGCCGGCTGGGGTACGGCGAGATCCATGGCGGGGCGGGGAACCACGTGGAGGAGGTGGTGCCTCTGCTGGCCGACTGGCTGCGCACGCCGCAAAGCCGGGAGAAGCCGTTCTTTGTGGGCCTCGGCTTCTCCGAGGTGCATCGCATGGGGCTGAACCCCTCCGGCTTTAGGCGGGATATATACGAACCCGCAGACCCCGCGGAGGTGGAAGTGCGCCCATTCTTGCCGGACATCCCGCAGATACGAGAGGACCTCTCCGGCTTTTACGGGGCGATCAAGCTCATGGACAAGATGGTGGGCGAGTTCTTGCGCGCACTGGACGAGACGGGGCTGGCGAACAACACCATCGTGCTGTTCACAAGCGACCACGGCGCGTCGTTCATGCACTCCAAGGCGACGCTGTACGATGGGGGGACGAAGGTGCCCTGGATCATGCGGTGGCCGGCCGGGTTGCCCGCCGGAACGCTGGTCGAGGGCCTCACTGGTCATGTTGACATAACACCGACCCTGCTGGACCTGGCGGGCTGTCCCGTGCCGCCCTGGATGCAGGGGCAAAGCATGGCGGCGGTGGCGCGTGGGGTGGGGGGATCGACTCGGGAGCTCGTGTTTGCCGAGAAGAACTATACCAACTTTTATGATCCCAGCCGGATGGTGCGCTCCGACAAGATCAAGTACATCCGCAAAGGGTTGCAGACTTGTATCTTTGACTTTGTTATCCCAGAGATCGAGCAGTGTACGTCGGATTTCCGCCGAACGCGGGAGGTGTGGGAACACTATTCGGCGCGCCGCTGCACTGAGGAGCTCTATGACCTGGAGAGGGACCCGGGCGAGCTGACGAACCTCATCGATGACCCCGCCTACGCCCAGGCGCTGGAACAGATGCGGCGCGCCCTTGATGAGCACCTGGAGAGCACGGACGACCCCTTTAGGCGCCTGCGAAATGAGCTGCCGATGCACCCGACGGCTTATGAGGGATTTGGTAGCATGCGGCGGAAGGGTGGCGCACACTGGTAACGACCTACACAAGCATCGCGACAAGCGGACATAACGAAACGGAGGAGCGGCTGTGAAGACGAGGACCGGCGGATTCCCGATCGGGTTCAGGCGAGGCGGGGGCGATTGGCAGAAGGATCTGGCCCAACTGATGGAATGGGCCAAGGCCCATGACCTTGGCGTGATCGACTTGGGCCGCGATGGCGACCGAAGCGTGAGGCAGGCGGTCACAGCTGGGCTACGGGTGGGCTCAGTGGACCTGCTGGAGTGGCAAGGCATGATCTCGCCGGACAAGGGGAAGCGCGCAGACGCGATCGCGCGGAACGCGGCCTACATCCAAGCCAGCACGGAGACCGGCCCCGCCAACTTTTTCCTGGTCATGCTGCCGGCAGAACCATCGCTGCCACGGGTCGAGAATTTCGGCTATATGGTGGAGAGCTTTGGCGAGTTGGCGCCCGTGTTGGAGCGGCACGGCGGGCGCCTGGCGATCGAGGGGTGGCCTGGCCCTGGGGCCCTCTGCTGCACCCCCGAGGCCTTTCGCGCGTTCTTTCGCGAGATCCCCTCGGGCGCCATGGGCATCAACTATGACCCGTCGCACCTGATCCGCATGGGCATCGACCCGATCCGGTTCCTGCGCGAATTCGTCGGCCGCGTGTATCACGTGCACGGCAAGGACACCGAGCTGCTTACCGAGGAGCTCTACGAGTACGGGCATGAGCAGCCCGCTACCTTCGCCAAGCCGATCCGGTACGGGGGGTATGCCTGGCGCTACACCATCCCCGGGCAGGGGTGCATGAGATGGGGCGAGGCGTTCCGGGTGCTTCGCGAGGCGGGGTACAGCGGCTGTGTCAGCATCGAGCTGGAGGATGCGAATTTCCACAGCGATGCGACGGCTCAACAGATGGGCATCCTGCAGGGCGCTGGCTTTCTCGCCGGATGCTAGCAATCCAAGAATGGGAGACATGATGATTCCTACGCTCTTTACGGTAAGCTATGCTGGGTTCTGGGGCCAGGCGAGGCTGAGCTTGGCCGACTCGCTGCGGAAGGCCAAGGAGCTTGGCTACTCGGCGGTCGAGATCGCGGGCAAGCGGCCACACCTGTCGGTGGTCGACTGCGATATCGACGAGGTCAAGTCCTATCGCCGATTGACGGACGAGCTCGGCCTCAAGGTGGCCAGCCTCGCGGCGTACACGAATTTCACGGCAGGAATGGAGAGCCGGGAGGTCCCGCTGCTCGAGATCCAGTTGGGGTACATCGATCGCCTGGCGCAGTTCGCCAACGTGCTGGGGTCCGATCTGATTCGCATATTCACCGGATATCAGGTGGATGCACTCTCTTTCGATCAGCAATGGAACTTGTGTGTGGAAGCGGTGCAAGGGGCCTGCGATGTGGCGGCGCGGCATGGGGTGCGCATCGGCGTCCAGAATCACCACGACATCGGGGTTGGCGTCGAGGCCTATGAGGATTTCCTGGCGCAGGTGAGCCGGCCCAACTGCTATGCCATGTTCGATGCGTGGAGCATCGCGCAGCATGGCACGGACCTCTATAGCGCAGCCAAGAGGCTGGCGCCGAAGATGGCGCAGACGACGGTGGCCGACTATGTCCGGCAGCCTAGGTACAAGTACCTGTCTGGGCTGGTGGGTTATGAGCGACTGCCGGACGTGGTGCGCGCCGTGCCCCTGGGCGAGGGTTTCATCGACTACCCTGCCTTCTTCGGGGGGTTGCGGGACGGGGGCTTTGACGGTTACGTCTCGTTCGAGATGTGCTCGCCCGTCAAGGGCGGGGGAAGCCTGGCCAACCTGGACCGCACCGCTTCTGCCGCTCTGAAGACGCTGCAGGAGTGGATGGCGGGCTGACCGCACGCGGGCACGGAGCAGAGCCAGGCCCGGTAAGCTCTGAGGTGGGCAAGCCTTGAGGGTGGATGCGCCTCTGGAATCTGGGCTGCGGGTCGTGGGGCCGCCTTGCCAAAGCAGCTATGTGGGCGATCACGGGCGTTGGGGCAAGCGCATGGCAATGGCGCTTGCCCTGTTGTTGGCTGGGGGGCTGCTGGCGCTGGCGCAGGTGGTGGCCACGTTGAGCCAGTGGTACGGCTGGTCGCTCCCTTGGCTGGCCAATCTGGACTGGCTGGCGCAAGCTTGCCCGTATCTGGGCAACCTGGGCTTCGGCCGGTACCTGCCCGTTGCGCTAGCAGCCGCCTTGGTGGGGGGGCTGGTTGGGGCGGCTAGTTCGTTTCGCCTGCGGCAATCCGTGCTTGCCGATCCACCCTCGCGCGCGACGGTGGCGCAACGCTCGCGGATTCCCATGGCGGCGGCGCTTCTGCTGGTTGCCGCAGTGGGCCTGGAGGCTGTGGCCGTCTGGCGGGCGCTCGAAGGCGGACTGCCACCCGCCGCGCTTTGGTGTCTGCCGCCCATTCTTGTGGCGTCTGCGCTCAAGCTATGGGAACGCTCCGGCCAACGCCCGCCTCTCTTGGTATTGGGCGACTGGCTGTATCTGCTGGCTTATCATTGCGCGATTGCCGGTTGCGCGTGCGCTGGTGGCAGGGCCTGGATCCCCGCTGTCATCCTCTGGCTGATGGCGGGTGCGGCGCTGTATGCCTCGGTGGCTGACCCATCGCCGCGTCCAGGCGGGATGTGGGGAGGAGCATCGCGGGTCATTGTGTTGGCGCTGGGGCTGGGCTACTTTGCTCTTGCCGCATGGGACCTCAACTCGTGGCGCTTTGCGGTCATTGGCGACGAGTACTCGTTCTTTCTGTACGCTTGGCAGTTGCTCAAGGGCGTGTTACATAAGCCGCTCCTGACGGGGCTGGGGAACTATGGGATGCATCCGGCCTTCTCGTCTTACTTGCAGGCAGCCTCCATGCGGTTGTGGGGGATAGACAACTATGGGTGGCGCATCAGCAACGTGTTGGTGGTAGCATCGGCGCTCCCTTTCTGGTACATGCTTGTCAGGTCAATCGCAACCGAACGCGTGGCCTTGTTGGCGACGGGCTTTCTGGCCTGCTCGCATTACCTGATCGGGTTTGGCAAGATTGGCTACAACAACTTGCAGGCACTGTGGCCGGTGTGTGTGTCGGTGGCCTTCCTCTTCCTGGCGATGCGCAAGGATAGCCTGCTGGGTTACTGGCTCGCGGGCACGGTGGCAGGGCTCGGCTTTTACGTGTTTGCTCTGGCGCGCCTGGCGGCTCCAGCCCTTGGCCTGCTGATGCTGCTTTATCGGTCGCCTTTTCGGCGGCGCAACTGGCTCCCTTGGGCCGCGCTGCTGCTGGGCATCGGCGTCACGGCATGGCCCGTCATCGCTGAGCCTGGTGGCTCCGAAGTGCTGTGGCAGCAGACTGTGTTCGGAGGCACTGGCATCGGGGCCATCGACGAGATCGCGCGCAGGGTCGGAAGCAACTCGCTGAGGGCGCTGTTCTCGTTTCTGATCAGCCGAAAGAACACGCACTTTGTCTACGGTGCGCATCTGGACCCGTTGACCGGATCTCTGGCCGTCGCGGGGCTATTTGGCCTGTTCATGGGCTGGCGCAAGGTCAAGGCGCCCTGGGTGGTTCTGCTTGGGTATGGGGCGTGCATTCTGGCGCTCGGCGGGCTGGCGCAGTACGATTACCCGCCGAACACCCGGCTGTTCGCGCTGGTGCCGTTGTACGCCCTGATGGCTGCGGTTGGCTGCGATGGCTTGGCGCGAACGCTCGCACGGGTCGTAGGCTGGCCGAAGCTAGCTGTCTTGCTGAGCGCCTTGTGCGTGGGGGCGGCCTTCGGAGTCAACGCCTACATCGTCTATGACAGGCTCCCCGCCGGGCAAGCGATCACCCAAGAGAGCGTGCTCGGGCGGATGCTGCAAGAGATGGAGAGCGGGCAGGCCCCGCTACGGCCTGTGTATGTGGTCCGCGCAGAGGGGGATCAGTACGACCTGGTACGCTACCTGATGTCAGCCTTTGGGCTGGAGCGCGTGAGCGTTCGAGTGCTGGCCCCGCAGGAAGCCGTCGAGGCGCTTCGCCAGGGCGGCTTTGCCAACACGCCGGCTGTGGTGCTCATCCCCTCCCAGTTCGCTGAGGGGGCCTCCGCAGTGGTTGCAGCGGCGCGCGAGGCGTTCCCAGGGAGCGAGGTGGTCCGGGTTGTGGATCGTTCCGGCGCCTATCACTTCGAGCAGATTATCGCGCCTGTGGCCATACCTGAAACGGTTGGCATCCGGCTGGAGCCATGGGCTCCATAGAGACTAGACTGAGGGTCGGATTCGCATGTCGTCACAAGAGTGCCCGCTGAGCGGGCGCGAACTGGAGATACTGGCCCTGGTGGCCACCGGCGTCACCAACGCCCAGATCGCGAGCGTCCTCGACATCAGCCCCAACACGGTGAAGGTTCACCTGAGAAACATCTTTGCCAAGCTGGAGGTCGAGTCGCGGACGGAGGCGACCACGCTGGCCATCCGGCAGGGGTGGATACGCGTCGACGCGGCACCGGACACGGCGCCAGAGAGCGGCCAGGTGGCTGGGCGAGCCCAATACGAGGAGCCCCAGAGGCGTTGGGAGCCTCTGTCGCTCTGGCGGCGCGCAGCGTTCGTCGCGCTGGCGTTGGTGGCCCTGGCTGTTGGGCTCTGGCCGCGCTCGGGATTGTCTCCCGCTCGGCAGGGAGATGCCTTCGCTGACCACGCCACGACCATGAGCGGCAATGCTCCCCGCCCCGGGGTCTCGCGCTGGACCGAGGGGGCGCAGATGCCTACACCGCGAGCGCGCCTGGCTTTCGTGGCCCTGAACGGGCTTCTCTATGCCATTGGCGGGGATTCGGCGCAGGGGATCAGCGATCTGGTGGAAGTCTATGACCCCGCGGCTGACTTGTGGAGCAGGGGCGCCAGCAAACCGACCGCCGTCGCCAACATTGGGGCGGTGGCCTGGCAAGGCAAGCTGTATATCCCCGGGGGATATACGACGACTGGGGCGGCCACGGCGGCGCTAGAGATCTATGACCCGCAGGCAGACACCTGGAGCCGCGGCCCGGACCTTCCAGAGCCGCTTTTCGGTTACGCGCTGGCCGTGGCTGGCGATACCTTGCTTGTGTTCGGAGGATCGGATGGCTCCAGCTACCGCGACACCACTTACAGCTATGACCTTGTTAGCGAGCGGTGGTCCGTCGGGGCGCGCGCGGGCACTCTCAGGGCCTTCGCGGCGGCTGCAACGGGTGACGGAGGCGAGGTCTATCTGCTGGGCGGATGGGACGGCGAGAACGAGCTCAACCTGTGCCAGCGCTATGATCCGCAGGCTGCCGCGGCTGGAGAGCAACCCTGGTCCGTATGCGCGCCCATGCTGTCCAGAAGGGCGGGGCTGGCGGCGACGCTTGCCGCCGGCCAGGTGTATGCGATAGGCGGCGGCTGGGAGAACCCCCTGTACTACAATGAGAAATACGATCCTCGCAACGATATGTGGGCGAGCGTGGAGACCCCCATCGTCGGGCAGTGGCGGACCCTGGGCGCTGCCGCACTGGGGCAGGGGGAGGAGACCGTGGTCTATGCAGTGGGCGGCTGGAACGAGGGCTACCTTGCTGTGACCGAGCGCTTCCGGCCGCTCTTTTACGTGAACTTGCCAAACATTCCTTAGCGGTGAGGATGGAACGGATGAAGACAGCGGATGGTGCGGCGGTGGTGGGCATTGCAGGTTGGTCAGGAGCTGGCAAGACCACGTTTCTGGAAAAGCTCGTGCACGAGTTGAAGGGGCGCGGGTACCGCGTGGGGACGGTCAAGCATACCACCCACGAAGGCGCACTGGACGTGCCGGGAAGCGACAGCTACCGGCACTTTGAGGCCGGGAGCGACATGGTGACCCTGGTAGGAAGCCGGCAGCTTGCTATCTTTGAGCGGCTCGAGGAGGGCCTGGGCTTGGAGCAAGTGGTGGCGCGGGTCAGCGGGGTCGACATCCTGTTGGTGGAAGGGTATAAGCGAGCGCGCTTTCCCAAAGTCGAAGTCTCGCGGTGGGGAGTCCCTGAGTGGAGCCGCCTGGTGTCGCACCCAGAAGATCTACTGGCCGTCGTGACCGATCGGCCCTGGTCGGTTGGCGTGCCATGCTACGAGCTCGACGACGCCGCGGGGGTAGCGGATCT
>JAAYEA010000344.1 GCA_012689325.1 Chloroflexota bacterium | reverse complement strand
CGGCCAGGCCATAACGGAGCTCTAGGCGACGCGACGATAGTGTACCTCGGACAGCGCGCGCAGCCGCGCGGCGCTGGATTCAGCCGTGATATCGCGCTGCGGCGTGGCCAGCATCTCGTAGCCGACCATGAACTTGCGCACCGTGGCCGAGCGCAACAGCGGCGGGTAAAAGTGCAGGTGAAGATGCCAGGCCTCGTGCGCCCCGCCATCGGTCGGCTTTTGATGAAAGCCCATCGAATAGGGGAACGAGGTCTCGAACAGGTTGTCATAGCGCGCGGTCACGCGCTGCACGATGTCGGCCAGGGCATCCCGCTCGGCCTCCTGTAAGTCCAGCAACGACGTCATGTGTCGCTTGCTGAGGACCATGGTCTCGAAGGGCCAGATCGCCCAAAAGGGCACCACGGCCACAAAGTGGGCGTTCTGCGTCACGATCCGCTCGCCGATGGCCAACTCGGTCTGCACATAGTCGCAAAGCAGGCAGCGGCGCTGAGACTGCCAATAGGCCTGCTGGCTAGCGTGCTCCTTGAGGATCTCGTTGGGCAGCGTTTCGTTGGCCCAAATCTGCCCGTGGGGGTGCGGGCTGCTGGCCCCCATCATGGCGCCCTTGTTCTCGAAAATCTGCACATAGTGGATGTGAGGCTTGGCGCCGATCTCGGCGTATTGCTCCACCCAGGCGTCGACGATGGGCCGGATGTCCGCCGCGTCCATCTCGGCCAGGGTCAGGTCATGGCGTGGGGTGAAGCAGAGCACGCGACAGAGGCCGCGCTCGCTGCGCGCCAAGAGGAGCCCGCGCTCATACTGGGCGGAGGGAGTTTCCTCCAGCAAGGCGGCGTAATCGTTGGTAAAGACGTAGGTGCCCGAATAATGGGGGGTCTCGACGCCTCCCGCGCGGGTGTTGCCAGGGCACAGGTAGCAGGTAGGGTCATAATGCGGCTTGTCCTCGGGAGCCGTCTTCTCGACCTTGCCCTGCCAGGGGCGTTTGGTCCGGTGCGGCGAAACCAGCACCCACTCGCCGGTCAGCGGGTTGTAGCGCCGATGGGGGTGCTCCTGCAGGTCGAGTTCGGGCATGGCTTCCTCGCAGCTCGCATCATGATCTGAAAAGGCCAAAAGAACCCTTCGAGTTGTCTCATTATACCCTATCCCAACCCTCTGTCAAGGTTGACACAATGACCGATCCTGCTTATAGTGTGTTCGTTGGGCTGGCGGCCTGCCGCGCCAGCCAGTCGAGTGAAAGGGAAGAGAACATGGCCAACAGCGCTAGCAATCGTGAGGAACCTCCGCTGTACCCAGTCGCCCCCTTGGGGATCATCGCCCTGGAGGGGGCGGAGGAACTGGCCAATCTGATCGACCACCACATCTGGTGCCGGCGCCACCGGATCGCCGAGGATGACCCGGATTACATGCGGGTGTTCGGCTCGCAGCGCGATTCCTTCCTCGTAGCCACCCGGATCGTCCGGTTCGCCAATGGCGAGGCCAAGGCGCTGGTCGAGGAAACCGTGCGCGGCTATGACGTGTATATCATCACCGATATGGGCAACTATTCCCACAGCTTCAAGATGTTCGGTTTGGATTGCCCCATGAGCCCCGACGATCACTTTCAGAACCTGAAGCGCACCATCTCGGCCATCGGCGGCAAGGCCTATCGCTTGACGGTGATCATGCCCATGCTCTACGAGGGGCGCCAGCATGAGCGGCAGACGCGCGAGTCGCTGGATTGCGCCGTGGCCCTGCAAGAGCTAGAGCATCTGGGCGTCAAGAACATCATCACCTTTGACGCGCACGACCCGCGGGTGCAAAACGCCATCCCCCTGAGCGGGTTCGAGACGCTCTTCCCCACCTATCAGATGCTCAAGGCCCTGTTCGAGAAGGAAAAGGACCTCAAGCTCGACAAGGACCACATGATCGTCATCAGCCCCGACGAGGGGGCCATGAAACGCAGCCTGTACTATGCCAGCATGTTGGGCGTGGATGTGGGCGTCTATTACAAGCGCCGCGACTATACCCGGGTGGTCGATGGGCAGAACCCCATCATCCAGCACGAATTCCTGGGCAGGGACGAGGACGTGGCCGGCAAGGACGTGCTGGTCTGCGATGACCTCCTCTCCTCCGGCGGCTCGCTGCTGGATATCGCCCAAGACCTCAAGGGTCGCGGGGCCAAGCGCATCTTTGTGGCCGTCACCTTTGCCCTCTTTGTCAGCGGGCTGAGCCAATACCAGGCCGCCTATGAGCAAGGGCTGATCTCTCGCGTCTATGCCACCAACCTCACCTACCGCCGCCCGGAGCTGAGCCAGATGCCCTGGTTCGTCGAGGTGGACATGTCCAGCTTTGCCGCCTACCTTGTGGATATGCTCAACCACAACGGCTCCATCAGCCCCTTGTTCGACCCGACGGCCAAGATCGATGGCCTGTTGCGCAGCTACCAGGGCCGCTAGGGGCCGCCTGCACAAAACAAGCCGCCGCTCTGTTCGAGCAGCGAGACAAACGCCGGAGGGACACCATGACCCCTGAAGACCTGGCCCGCTATTTTCGCGAACGTTCGCCCTGGATGAACCGTCCCCACTCGCCCGACGGATTCAAGGTCGGCGACCCGGCCCGGCCCCTCACCAAGGTAGCGGTCTCCTGGAAGCCCAACTGGGAGGCGTTGCGCCGCGCCGTGGAGCTGGGCTGCGAGATGTTCATCGGCCACGAGTCCATCTTTGTGGACGCCACCGTCGGCAGCGAGTTCGACCCGCCGCAATATCACGAGCTGGAACGGGACAAGGCGCAATGGATCCGGGAGAGCGGCCTGTGCATCTACCGCTGCCACGACACCATCGACTATTGGCCCGAGATCGGCATCCGCGACGCCTGGGCCAAGGGGCTGGGCTTCTCCCAGCGCGAGGTCCCCGACCCGTTGGGCCCCTATGCCCTGTGCCACCTGCCGCCCACGCCACTGCACGCGCTGGCCAACCAGATCGTGCGCAAGATCGCGCCGCTGGGCCAGAATGGCGTGATGGTGATGGGCGACCCGGAGCGTCTGATCCACACCATCGTCACCGGCACGGGGGCCATCACCCGGCCATTTGAGATGCATCGCTACCAGCCGGATTGCTACCTCATCACCGAGGACTATTTCCGCGTCGTGCGCGAAGGCGAGTGGCTGCGCGAGATCGACGCCGCCATGATCATGGTCAACCACGGCGTCTCGGAGGAATGGGGCATGCAGGCCTATTGCGCCCATCTGCAGGCCACCTTCCCCGCTATCGAGTTCGTCTTTATCCCGCACCCATGCCTCTACCGCATCCAGGTGTGACCATAGGAGGATCACGATGACCGAACGCAAACCGGACCGCCAGAGCGGGCTGTTGGGCGGGCTGCAGGCCACCACCCGCGCCCAGGGCCGCGGCGAGCCCAAGATCGGCGTGGACGAGTTCATGTCCGTGGCCGAGCGCTTTGGCTTTTCCCCCGCCACGCTCGCCAAGATTCGCGCCGCCGCGGAGGCCGAGGACATGGGCGAGGGGCCGTTCCTGGCCAACTATTACGCCAAACTCCCCGAGACCAAGGTGCAGGCCATGGAGCGCGTCGCCCGCGAGATGTTTGGGGTGAAATACGCCATCGCCCTCAGCTCGGGGACCGGGGCGCTGCATAGCGCCTTCGTCGCGGCGGGGGTGGGCCCCGGCACCGAGGTCATCTGCCCGGCCATCGGCTTTTTCGCCACGGCGGCGGCGGTGGTGCAGTCCAACGGCGTCCCCATCTTTTGCGACGTGGACGAGTCGCTGCACATGGACCCCACCAAAATCGAGGCGCTGATCACCCCGCGCACGGTGGCCATCGCCCCCACCCACGTCATGGGCGGCGTGGCCAACATGGAGGCGATCGTGGCCGTGGCCCGCAAGCACAACCTGCGGGTGGTGGAGGACGTGGCCCAGTCCTGCGGCGGCACCTACAAGGGCAAGTGGGTCGGCACCTGGGGCGACCTCGGCTGCTTTAGCATCTCGGCCTACAAGATCGTGGGCGGCGGCGAGGGCGGCCTGCTCATCACGGACGAGGAGCGGCTCTGGGAGCGGGCCAACGGCCTGGCCGAGTGCGGCGGGCTCTGGCGGCCGGTGCGCTTTGCCCCGCCGCGCTACGAGGGCGAGCTCTACTGCGGCACCAACTATCGCCTCTCCGAGCTGGAGGCGGCGGTGGACGTGGTGCAGTTGCAGCGCATGCCCGAGACGGTCGCGCGCTTCCGCGCGGTCAAGCGCCAGGTGCTGGAGGGACTCAAGACCTATCGCGAGATCACCCCGCAGCTCCTGAACGACCCCGATGGCGAGGTGGGCTATCGCGTGCGCTTCTCCCGCAAACCCTCGAACTGGGAGCCAAGATCGTAGAGGGACTGAAAGCGCTGAGCATCCGCGCCGGGATGCGCGGCCCCGACGCCCCGCCCGACTGGCACATCTATCGCTACATGTATGCCGTCACGCTCAAGTCGGGCACCACGCCGGACCAGTGCCCTTACGAGTGCCCCCTCTACCGCCAGCTCGGCGGCCAGGTGGAATACCACGACGACGACTGCCCGGTGGCCAACGATCTCTTTGACCGCATGATCGACATCCCGCTGAATCAGTGGCACATGCCGGAAGACTGCGACAAGCTGGCGCGGGGGATCAACCAGGTGCTCTCGCAGTATTGCACGGAGGATGCCGGCGCGAGGGCATGGCGATGACGGGGCCGCTCTACATCGCCGCCTATGACACGGAAAGCCCGAGCTGCCTGGAAGCGTTGCGCGCCATCGTGCCGGTGCACGAGCGGCACGGCGTCCCCGCCACCATCTACCTCGTGGCGCGCATGCTGGACAGCCAGCAGGCCGAGCTCGTGGCCTTGCTGCGCGACCACCCGCTCTTCGAGATCGCCTGCCACTCGTACACGCACATGCTCTTGCACGACGCCGACGAATTTGGCAAGGCCGGCCCGCCGGAGCGCTATCCGGCCGAGATCATCGATAGCAAGCGCCGCATCGAGGACGCCTTTGGCGTGGCGGTGCGCGGCTTTCGCCCGCCAGTCTGCTCCCCCGAAGGGCTAAGGATCGCCCCGGAGGCGCTGCGGCTGGTCGCCCAGGCTGGGTACGCCTACGTCAGCTCCATCGCCTGGGGACCCAAGTGGTCGCTGCCCGCCTGGCTGGTCCGCCCCTTCACCTATGCCGAGCAGGGCCACCCGGCGCTGTGGGAGCTGCCGCCCTGCGGCTGGCACGAGAACCTGCTCAAGGGAAATAACAAGGTCGGCGCGGTGCGCATCGGCCTCTTCCCACCCTACATGCCCGAGACCATGCCGCCGGGCTATGTCAAGACGCCCGAGGACGAGTTTGCGTATAACAACCGGCCCTTCATCGACCGCGCCATCGCTGAGGCGATGCCGCAGGTCAGCCTGATCTGGCACCCCTGGAGCCTGCACCGGTTCGACCCGGCGATGCGGATGCTAGAGATTACCTTCCGCTATGTGCGCGAGCGCGGGCTGGCCGCGGGAACGTTTGGACAGTTGCAGGCGTTGATTGCCGGAGCATAATCCGCCCCGGAGACGCAGAGCACGCAGAGGGAAACGGGCCAGAGCCCGGCGAGCACGGATAGGCACGCGCCGGGGCTGCTGCGACAAGTTGCATTTATGACAAAGGCGTGTTATACTAACCCCATACTAGTTGCATGAAATCAGTCAGCATCGGGGGGAAGTGACAGTGGTGCAAGACCACGACCGTCAAGTGGCGCCTCGGAATGTGGTGCAGCGTGCCTTGCAGGGCGTAAGCGCGGCCCTGTCGGGGAGCCGCTGGCAAGGTGCGGGCGTGATCGCCCTGGCGGTCCTGCTGTTGGCCCTGGGCGTCCTGGGCGCGCAATGGGCCCTGGGCGATGGCCTCAGCGTCAGCGCCTCGCTGGCCAGCGCCGTGCCGGGGCTCTTTCCCTCCCCCACGCCCACCGCCACCTCGACCCCCACGGTGGACGAGCAGATCGCCACCTTGCTGGCGGAAGCGGACCAAGCCTGGCTGGCGCTGAACGCGCAGGAAGCGATCCAGGAGCTGGAAAAGGCACAGGCCCTCAAGCCCGAGCACGAGCAGATTCGGCACCGGCTTTTCGTGGCCCATTCCACCCTGGGGCTCAAGCTGGCGGAAGAGGCCCGCTTTGAGGAGGCCCAGCCCCACTTTGAGCTGGCCCTCTCGCTACAACCGGATAACGACCGGGTGCGGGAGGCCGCCAAGCTGGCCGACAACTATGCCACGGGCGCGCGCTACCTGGAAGAAGAGCAATACGTGCTGGCCATCTCGAACCTGGAGATGGTAATGCTGGTCAATCCCGACTATCACGAGACGCGGTCGCTGCTGCACCAGGCCTATTACCAGGAGGGGCTGCGCCAGCAAGAAGCCGGGCTATTGTGGCGGGCGAAATCGCTCTATGAGCGCGCCGTCGAGGTGCTGCCCGGCCAGCAACTGGCCGAAGTGCAGCTCTCGCTGGTTGATTACATGCTGGCGACGCCCACGCCCACCGCCACCTATACCCCCACCCCCTCGCCGACGCCCACGGCGACGCCCATCCCCACCAAAAAGATCCTGGTGGACGTCTCGCAGCAGATGTTCTACGCCTACGAGAACGACGCGGTCATCTGGGAGTTCGTCTGCTCCACCGGCCGCACAGGCGCGCCCACCCGGCGCGGCGTTTTCCAGGTCCTCGACAAGATCCCCAACGCCTGGGGCGGCACGTGGAGCATCTGGATGCCGCACTGGCTGGGCATCTATTGGGCCGGGGGCACGGAAAACGGCATCCACTCCTTGCCGGTGACGCTGGATGGTGTCGAGATCTGGCGCGGCTATTTGGGCACGCCCATGTCCTTCGGCTGCATCGTGCTGGACACCTATGCCGCCCAACTGGTCTATGACTGGGCCGATATCGGCACCCCGGTGATCATCCAGGACTGAACAGGCCGCGCGGCGGTGTTCGGCGCGGATAACCCAGTTTGACTTATTCGGGGATTATGGATATACTTGTAGCCGCAAACCGTCTGGGAGGGATGGCAGAGCGGCCTATTGCGGCGGTCTTGAAAACCGTTGTGGGCTTGCCCACCGGGGGTTCGAATCCCTCTCCCTCCGTCGCTGTGTGACAGCGCCTAGGGGGAGAGGCGAGATCGTACCTCAGGGTGAGCGCCCGTAGGCCAGGAGCCGCCGGCATAAGCCGCTCGGCACATACCGCCAGATGGGGAGGTGCCAGAGTGGTCGATCGGGGCCGCCTGCTAAGCGGTTGTAGGGGCTAATACCTCTACCCAGGGTTCGAATCCCTGCCTCCCCGCTAACATAGCCCTCGTAGCTCAGTGGACAGAGCGCAGCGTCGCGGACGCTGAGGCCACAGATTCGATTCCTGCCGAGGGTATCTTGCGCCCGTATCTCAATTGGATAGAGGAGCGGTCTACGAAACCGAAGGTTGTGGGTTCGATCCCCGCCGGGCGCACCAAGGAAAGCCAGCATAACCAGGAGCAACCGTTGCCCAGTTATGCTGGCTCTTTTTTTGAATTGGCCTCTCCGCCGCACGGTGCTATAATGGCCCTGGTGGGAGATGGACAGGCAGGTGGGGACCGTGACCGATAACGTCGGGCCATCAACATGGGACCGAGTTTGCGAAGAGCAGGTGGAACGCCTCGAGTTGGAGCGCGCCACGCTCTCTAGCATCCTGGACAGCATGGCCGACGGCCTGGTGCTCGCCGATGCCGATGGCCACCTGATCTACTGGAACGGGCGCATCGCCGAGTTGCTGGGGACCAGTCTTCCACTACACGTGGGCATGCCCGCCGCCGAGTTCAAGCACCTACTCTCCCAGCATATCGCGGACCCCGAACAGGGGCTAAACAACTTGCAGTGCTCCTCGGACGAACTGCACCGCCGGCCGCGCCTGGACCTCAGGATCGTCGGCGCCCGGCCGCTGACCCTGCAGGCAATGCAGTTCCCCATTCACGGCCCGCAAGGCGAGGATTGGGGCTGCGGGCTTATCCTGCGGGACGTCACCGAGCAGCGCCAGGTGGACCAGATCAGGGCCAGCCTGCTGGCCGCGGTCTCCCATGAGCTGCGCGCGCCCCTCTCCTCCATCAAGGGGTTCGCTTCCACCCTGCTGCGCCCGGACGTGAGCTGGGATGTGGATAAGCAGCGCGAGTTTCTGACCATCATCGACGAGGAGAGCGACCGGCTCGCCGGGCTGGTGGACGAGCTCTTGGACACCTCCCGGCTGGTGCTGGGCGGGTTCAAGATCGAGCCGGAGGTGCTCGACCTGGCGCCGCTCTTGGAGCGCATCGTCGCCCAGGCGCGCAGCCAGGCGCCGCAGCATCGCTTCGCGCTCGAGATCGCAGGCGAGCCCAGGCCCGTCTGGGCCGAGCCGCGCCGCATCCAGCAGGTCTTGCACAATCTGGTGGACAACGCTATCAAATACTCGACGCCGGGCGGCGAGATCACGGTGCGCTGCCGGCCCCAGGATGACACCTTGGTCATCAGCGTGACCGACCAAGGAGAAGGGATTCCGCAGGAAGAGCAAAGCCTGGTTTTTGAGCCATTTTACCGGGGCCAGTCGCCCGAACGGGCCCAAAAAGCTGGCTTGGGCCTGGGGCTGACCATCTGCCGCGGCTATGTCGAAGCCCATGGCGGGCATATCTGGGTCACCAGCGCGCCGCGGCAAGGCAGCACCTTTTCCTTTTCGCTGCCAGTGTACCAACCTCGGGCGGCCCGTCCCCCCGCTGAGGCCACAGGGAACGTGGACGCATAGAGCGCCACCGCCGGAGCATATTGCACCAAGGTAAGTCCATGGATAAAGCCAGAATCCTAGCCGTCGACGATAATCCACGCATCCGCCAACTGGTACAGGCCAACCTCACCGTCGAGGGGTACGAGGTCGGCACCGCGCGCGACGGCGAGGAGGCCCTGGCGGAGCTGGAGCGCAGGCCCTATGACCTGGTGATCCTGGACCTGGTGCTTCCCAAAATGGATGGCTACGAGGTGGCGCGGCGCATTCGCGAGTTCTCTCCTGTGCCCATCGTCATGCTTACGGCGCGCAACAACGAGGCCGATATCGTGCGCGGCTTTGATGCCGGCGCCGATGACTATTTGACCAAGCCCTTCTCGGTGAACGAGCTGGTCGTGCGGGTTCGCGCGGTGATCCGCCGGACCAAGTTCCCGGACGAGATCGTCAGCCGGCAGCCGCTGGTGGCCGGCGAGATCACCATCGACCTGGCGCAACACCGCGTGCGCGTCCGCGGCCAAGAGGTGCCGCTGACGCCGTTGGAGTACCGCCTGCTGACCTATCTGGTGAGCAACCAGGGGCGCGTCATGCTGCACGAGGATATCCTGCGCCACGTCTGGGGGCCCGAATATCGCGAGGAGAGCGAGTATCTGCGGGTATACGTGCGCTACCTGCGGCAAAAGATCGAGCGAGACCCCTCGAGTCCCAAGTACATCATTACCAAACCGGGAGCCGGCTACATGTTCCAAGCCGCTGACGAGCCAACGAACCAAGCATAGCGGCGCGTCATGCCGCATGGCACGGGGATACGCTATTCGTGGAAGGTATAGTATTGTGCAGATAGACGACCTAACGCCCCAAGTTCTGGCCGTGGAGGAGAACCACCAACTCCGACGCCTGATCCGAGTTAACCTGGAAGCGGATGGGCTGCGCGTCTGCGAGGCCCAGTCCCACGACGAGTGCCTCCGCGTGATGGAGGCCGAGAAATGTAACCTGTTGCTGGTCAGCCTGGACGTGGCAGACCAGGAAGCGGCCCGCATCGTCCACGAGGTCCGCCGACGCGAAGGCTGGGCCCTGCCCGTCTTGCTGATCACCCGCGAGACCCCATCCAGTTCTCTGTTGCGCGAAATCGCGCCGGCGGGTCATCTGCGCAAGCCCTTCGACGCCGCCGCGCTCACGGCGTGCGTGCGTGACCTGTTGAGCGGCCGCGCCTGCGGAGACCAGGCGAAACGGTTCTGTATCTGAGGTCACCAGCTCCCGATCGCCGCTGCGGGCGATGCTTCCTGCCAACGATGCCAGGACCGCTGGTCCACTCAAGCTAGTTGAAGAGGTGAAACGTTATGGCATCGGTGGGAATCCTGTTTCCCAATGAAGCGGTACCAGCGCTATCGCACCTGCGCGGCGACGATTGGCGGGCTCTGGTCAAACGTATCCACGCGCTGCCGCCAGATGACCCTGACGCTCTGGCGTTCGGCCTGATGATGGTCCAATTGTGCGATTGCCAGGAGTGCACGCTGTTTCTTTACCGGCTGCGCAAAGGCTGCGCGCACTGCGCCCAACAAAGCCTGCACGAAGCCAAGGACACGGACCGCGCCCTGTTGCGCCGCTTCGAGAAAGCCAGGGCCGAGATCCAGGAATACCTCGATCAGGCATCCGCAACCCAAGCGGCGCAGTGAGAGGCTGGCGGACACCAACGGGGGCACAGCAAAGCGGAGGAGAGCCAGATGAAACCTAAAATGGCAGAGACGATACAAGCCGGCTTGCAGAACAGCGAGCTAACGTGCGCCAGGGCTTTCAAGATCGCGGAAGAACTGGGCGCGCTTCCTCTGGAAGTGGGCCGCGCCGCCGACGAGATGGGCGTTCGGCTGGCCAAGTGCCAGCTCGGGCTATTCGGCTATGGCCCCAAATCGGAGGGGAAACACAAGATCGTCAAGCCGATGGAGAACGTCCCGGCGGCGCTGGAGCAGGCCATCCGCGCGGCGATGGACGACAAGGGCCTCGCCTGCACCCAAGCCTGGGCGATCGCCAAGCGATTGGGCATCCCCAAGATGGACGTCAGCAGCGCGGCGGAGGCGCTGGGCATCAAGATCACGGTCTGTCAGTTGGGCGCCTTCCCCCGCCCCAAGACGCCCTAACGAGGCGAAACCCGCAGGGTCACCGGCAAGCGGTAGGCGTCGCCTTGGGCAACGCCTGCCGCTTCTTTGTTGCCGAGCTGCGCCGCCAGGCGCACACCATCGGCAGGGCGATATAACCCCACCAACACGGCATAGTCGCCGGGGGCAAGGTCGCCGGGCGCCTCCAGGGTGCGCTCCTCAGCGACCAACTCCCCCGGCTCCCACCACGAGGTCGGATAGCGCCCTCCCTGCGGCTCGCCATCCGCTTGCGCCAGCGGCTGGGGGTCGGCGCCCACCAGATGCACGAACACGGTGTAATCGGCGGCAGGCTGGCGCAGCGCCGACCAAGCCAGTTCCAACGTCACACGCTGGCCCGGCGCCACGACCAGGGAACCTTCCGACATCGCCCCCAGGGACCAGCGAGCCAGGGCGATCTCGGGCCCAGCCGGGCTGGCAAAGCGCGGGGCCTCGGGGGCCAGGTCAGGCTCCTGTGGCTCCGTCCCGCGCACCTTGAACCACCCCACGATCGGCGTCACCTGCCGCCCGGCGGGATCATAGGCTGGGAAGGGCCCCGCCTCGCCGGGCGCACTGAACCCCACCTCGATGCGGCCCAGAGATGGCAGCGCGCCAGCCTCCGCCACGGGCAAGCGGTAGCGGTCGGCGACGATCTGGCCCGGCGCCCAGAGGTGCGTGGGCCACATGCCCCAACCAGGATAGGTATCCAATTGCCCCAGCAGGCGGCCCTCGGCGTCGCGCAGGTGGATATACAGGTCGTAGGTCTCCTCGATGGGCCGGAGCGCCCGCCAATAGAGGGTCAGCGCCAGCGGCTCGCCAGGGTCGAGAGTCGCCTCCTCGACGGCATAGCCCACCAGCTCGCCCCAATCGCCATAGCGCAGGTTCACCCGCTCCGGGATGCTGGCCTCATCGGCGACCGCGGCGGGGAGGCGATAGGCGGGGGCAAGGTAGCGAAAGGGCGTCACGGCCGCCACGACCGCGAGGGCGGCGACCAGCACGCCCAGCGCGCCAGCCCGCCATCGGCGCGGCAGCCAGCCCCCCACCCCCAGGGCCAGCAGCACCGCCACGCTGGACACGCCGGGAAAGATGAGCCGCCCCTGCGTGGCCATGACGTCCATGGTCCAGCGGTACAGCGCGACCAACAGGATCAGCAGCCACGCCGCCAGCAGGCCCAGCCGCGCCAGGGTGACCCGCTCCACACGGACCAGGCCGCGCGCGGCGCGATAGCCCCAGAACAGCCACCCCAGCAAGGCGATGCGGTGCAGCGCCTTAAACGCAGGATAGAGCGCCTGGTCGGCCAAGATGCTGAACCAGCCGAACACGGCCCAGTACGAGAGCTCCATCCCATCCAGCTCGCCGATGAAATCCGCCAGGCCGAACGGCCCTGGCCGCGCCCCAGCCACGGGGATGAAGCGGCTCAGCCCGGTGAGATCCCCGTAGAGATGCCAGTTGCGCGCGAACCACCAACCGCTGACGGCCAGGGCCACGCCGCCCGCCAGCAGCAGCGGCGCCACCGCCGGCCGCCAATCCCGTTCCCGCCAAGCCAGGTAAACCACGGCCAGCCCCACCAAAGGCAGCAAGAAGCCAGCGCTGAGCTTGCTCAGCAGCGCCAGCCCGCAGCCCAGCCCGACCCAGGCCCAGGTGCGCCAGCGAGGGCGAGACAAGGGCGCCGGCTGGCCCAGCAGCCAGACCAACCGCTCCACCACCCAGGTGCACAGGCAGATGGCCAGCGTATCGTTGATGACGCCGGCGTGGATATAGATGAACTGGGGGTTGAAGGCCACCAGCCCCGCCGTCAGGCAGGCCAGCTCGTCCTGCCCCGGCCAGAGGTGGCGGGCGATGCAATAGGTGCCATAGACGGTGAGCGCGCCCAGGGCCAGCGAATAAAGGCGCAAAAGATGCACCGCCAGCGCCGTGCCGCGGTAGGGAAAGCGCTCCGCCTCGGGCCAATGGAGCAGGATGTTCTTGTTGCCCTCGACGGCGGGGTGGCCGCCCGAGGCATGGGGGTTATAGGCCACCAGGCCGGGGAGATCGCCAGTATCGATCCAGAAGGTCAAAGCCGCGCCCACCAGGTAATAGAGCGGCGGCTGGCTGCCCTGCTGGCGCCAGAGCCCCGTCTCGGCGGGGTCGGCAGGCTGCACAGGCAAGCGGCCGGTGTGGGTAATATGATGGACCACGGCCATGTGCCAGATCTCGTCCGCCGCCTCAAAGATCGGGGTGGCCACGCTATAGATGAGGCCGAGGACCAGATACAGCACCAATAGCCAGCGGATCCGGCAGAGCTGTCGCAGGGCCGCTCTGCCAGCGGAGAGAACTCGGAGCATGGGCGCTATGCCCCCACTTGCGGGCGCGTCAGAGCCAGCGAGCGGATATAGTAACAGACCACTGCCAGCGAGACGTGCACGTTCAAGGATTGGCCCTTGCCGTACATGGGCACAAAGATAGCGTCGTCGCACAGGGCCAGGGTGTGCGGCGGGACGCCGTGGTCCTCGTGGCCCACCACCAGGCAGACCTTGTCGGGATAGGCGTACTCGACGTAGGGCACGGCGTTGTCGGTCAGCTCCAGCGCGCAGATGCGATAACCCTGCGCGCGGAGCGCGGCGATCGTCTCCTCCGGCGACTCGACCTTGCGCCAAGGGACGCGCCGGTCCTTGTCCCGCGCCACCTTGGTGATGGTGGGATGGGGCGGCGCGGGGGTGATGCCGGAGAGGATGAGCTGGTTCAGCGCGCACCCATCGGCCAGCCGAAAGACCGAACCGACGTTCATGGCGTACTCGACGTTTTGCAGCAAGGCCACGATCTCGCGGGTGGGCGGATGGGCGCGCTTATAGTCGCGCAGAAAGCGCTTCAACTCGGTGCCGCGCAATTGCTTCATGGTCGCTCCACGGTCACGCCTTGGCCGCCTCGGGCGAGAGCGCCCATTGCTCCCCCAGGTAAGCCAGCTCGGAGCGGGCGGCGCCAGCCGGGTCGTCGCCAAACCACTCGATGGAGGCATAGCCGCCATAGTTGAGCTTGCGCACCTCGGCCATGAACGGGGCATAGTCCATGTTGCCCTCGGGCAAAGGCACGCCGTACTTGAGCTTGCCCTCCACCACATGGCCGTTTTTCAGGTGCATGATCCGCGTGAAAGGCATCAGCCGCCGGGCGGCCAGCACGGGGTCCTCGCCCATATCGAACAGGTTGTGGATATCGAGGTTCACGCCCAGGTTCTCCGCGCCCACCTGCCGGATCAGCCGCAGGGTGGCGGTGGAGGTGTCGTGCAAGTTGTTCTGGTGGGTCTCCAGGGCAAAAGCGATCTTGTGGGGAGCGCCGATCCGGCAGAGCGCCTTCAGCCCCGCCACCACCTTGGCCCAGGTCTCGTGGCTCGCTTGCGCGGAGGGGCCGCCCTTGACGAACACGCGCACCAGCGGCGCGCCCAAGGCCACCGCCCACCCGACCACGCGCTCGGCCAGGGCCAGCGAAGCCTCCTGATCCTCGGCCAGGTCCATATACGGGCTGATCATGGGCACGGCCAGGCCGGACTCGGCCAGCAGCGCCTTGAGTTGCGCCAGCGTGCCCCCCTCGTCCAGGTAGCGCTGGACGTGCGGGCCCCATAGCTCGATCCCCTCATAGCCGGCCTGGGCGACGAGGGGGATGATCTCCCGCAGGGGCGCGGCCCGCCAGGCGATGGAACAGATGGACGTGTGCGGGCGGTGCGGCTCCATCTCGAGCAGGCCGCGCATCACGTACCCCGATAGCGGCGGGCAGCCGGGGATGTGCGTGCCTTTGGTCTGGTTATAGCGATAGACGCAGTTGCCGAAATAGAGCACGTTCTCGCTCTCGACCTGGAAGTCCTCCGGCTCGGGCCCACAAACAAAGGTCAGGTCCGGGAACATTTCTAGCAAGCCGGGGGCCTTGGCCTCGGCGGCAATGATCCCGCCGGCCAGGGCCTGGCGGCAGGACTGGCAGGCGTTCTCGGCATGGATGTTGTAGCGATACACCAGGTCGTTCAGTAGATCGCCTTCGCTGCCCGCTTGCTCAAAGGTGATCCCCTTCAAGATCTCGCCGATGTCATCGCCCAGCACCTCCACCTCGTCCAGCGAGGCGGGGCCGAGGCCGCGCTTGTGCGCCAGCGGGAGGTATTGCGTCTCGCTGGGATCGATGCCAAAAACCCTGGCCCCGAACAGGTCCGCGGCGACCACGTTATCCGCCGCGGTCACAAAGCCGGTATAGATGCCCTTGCCCTGGGAGGGAAAATTCCCGTGCAGGGTATAGACGGCATCGGTGATGACCAGATCGCTGGGCCGGGCGGCGTTCAGGTCCACGATGGAGCCTTCCAGGCCGTACATGTGCACGCGAAAGGTGGAATGGCGCGGCAACAGGCCCATCAGGTTCTTCATGCCGTTGGAAAACCGGCTCAGGGCATGGGTGCGCAGGCCGGGGATATTGATGAACACGTCGGCGTCATCAATGAGATCGGCCCAATCCACCTCGTCGCGCAGGCTGCGCGCGCCGGGGAGGTTGCGCGCCGTATGAGGCGCCTGGTCCAGACAGACCACCTCGGCGTATTTGCGAATCTCGGGAAAAGGCGCCAGGTTCCGCTCCAGGTTGGGGGTGCGCTCGACCACCACGGGATGCGCGCCCAGCTCATGGCAGAGCCGCGCCGTGGCGATGATCACCTCGGGATGGGTGGTAAAGCCCGATTCCGGCGTGTTATAGGTAAAGAGGTTCACCTTGATCAGCACGCGGTCGCCGCGCCGCACAAAGCGTTCCATGCCGCCCAGCATATTGACGGCGCGCTCCACGCCGGCCGCGATATGGTCCTTGTCCGCCCTGGAAACCGCCACGCGATATCGGGACATGGCTGCCTTTTCCTCCTCGCGATGGAGCGCCTCGGCACGCCTCCACTCGCACTTGGTGTCGCCCCAAGGATAGGACGGCTTGAGAGAAATGTCAAAAAAGCCCAGATCGTGTCATCAGACTTGACAGGGAGGGCTTTCGCGTGTATACTGGATGCACACGTGTGCATTGCGCTGATATGAGCCTCACCCAGGCTCTGAGGTTCCGATGAGCAGCATCTCGATCAAGGATATCGCCAAGGCGGCGGGAGTCTCTCATTCCACGGTGTCGCGCGCCCTGCGCAACAGCCCGCTGGTCAATGCCGAGACGACGGCCCAGATCCAGGCTTTAGCGCGCGAGATGGGCTATTCGCCCAGCGCCGTGGCGCGGAGCCTGGTCACGCGCCGCACCCAGACCGTCGGCCTGGTGGTGACGCACATCTCGGACCCTTTCGGGGACCAGGTGGTGGACGGCGTGGAAGACCTGGCCACCCGCGCAGGGTACAGCGTCTTTCTCAGCTCCTCCCACGGCAACCCGGAACGTGAGGTGGCCGTGGTGGAGACCTTCCATCGGCGCCGGGTGGATGGCGTGATCGTCCTGGCCTCGCGGGTGGGGCGGCTCTATGGCGAGCGGCTGCGCGAGCTAAACGTGCCCATCGTGCTGATCAACAACGAGGCCGCAGGAAGCCTAGGCTCCTCCGTCTCGGTGGACGACGAACAGGGGGCGCGGCTCGCTACCCGCCACCTGCTCGAGCTCGGCCACCAGCGGATCGGGTACATTGGCTCCTCGCTGCGGCCGCCCACCAGCCTCCGCCGCTGGTCAGGCTACGAGGCCGAGATGGTCCGCGCCGGGCTGAGCCCCGATGCCTCCCTTGCCGTGGTGCCGAATTGCCAACGCGACATCCAGAGCGGCCAGGCGGGGCTGGGCCACCTGCTGGCCGAGGGCGTCACAGCGGTCTTTTGCTACAACGACCGGACCGCCATCGGCGTGCTGCTGGAGGCCCATGAGCGAGGCATCCGCTTGCCGCAAGAGCTCAGCGTGGTGGGCTATGACGACATCGAGCCGAGCTGGTATGTGACGCCGCCCCTGACCACGGTGCACCAGCCTCGCTTCGAGATGGGCCGCCTGGCCATGCAGATGCTGCTCGACCTTCTGGAGGGGCGCGCCGTCTCCGCCCAGGTGCTCCCAGGTAAGCTGATCGTGCGCGGGTCCACCGCACCGGTTTCTAAACCATAGATCAGCCAGTATCATCTATCGTCTCCATTCTTGTCAATTCTAGGAGGGTAACGAAATGAAGGGTCTTGTGCTGGATGCCAAATGGGAACCCCGGGCCGACTATGCCGTGTCCGAGTGGGAAAAGAAGACGGGCAAGGCCATCACCGGCAGCAGCGTGTGGCGCCATCCCACGCTCAAGGTGCAAGAAGTGCCCATGCCCAAGATCGGGCCCGACGATGTGCTGTTGGAAGTCAAGGCCTGCGGCGTTTGCGGTTCCGATATGCACTTTTACGAAACCGACAAGGATGGCTACATCCTTTATCCCGGCCTCACCAAGTTCCCCAGCATCCTGGGCCACGAGTTCTCCGCCAAGGTGGCTGAGGTGGGCAAAAACGTCAAGAGCCTCAAGGTCGGCCAGGCGGTGACGGCGGAAGAGATGATCTGGTGCGGCCATTGCACCCCTTGCCGGAACGGCTTCCCCAACCACTGCGTCAACCTGGAAGAGCTGGGCTTTACCGTCAACGGCGCGTTCGCCAACTATATCGCCGTGGGCGCCAAGTACTGCTGGCCCGTGGATGGCATCCTGGAGCGCTTTGGCGACAAGGGCTACGAAGTGGCCGCGCTCACCGAGCCGACCTGCGTCTCCTATAACGCCATGTTCTCGCGGGCGGGCGGCTTCAAGCCCGGCTCCTACGTCGCCGTGTTCGGCTCCGGCTCTATCGGCCTGGCGGCCATCGGCCTGGCCGAGGCGGCTGGCGCGGGCAAGGTGATCGCTTTCGAGGTCTCGCCGCAGCGGCGCGAGCTGGCGCTCAAGGCGGGCGCGGACCAGGCTTTCGATCCCCGTCAGGTCCAGCCCCATGAGGTCCTGATGGAGCTGAGCCAAGGCGAAGGGTTCGATTTCATGGTCGAGGCCGCCGGCGCCCCGCACCTGACCATCCCCGAGATGGAAAAGGCGCTGGCCATCAACGCCAAGATCGTGCAGATCGGCCGCGCCGCCCAGCGCGTGCCCATCTACTTGGAGACCTTCCAGGTCCGCCGCAGCCAGTTCTTTGGCGCGCAAGGACATTCGGGCGATAGCAACTTTCCCAACGTGATCCGCATGGTTGCCTCCGGACGGCTGGACCTCTCCCCCATCATCACCGGGCGCTATAGCCTGGATGACGTGGTGAAGGCCATCGGCCAGTCCACTCAGCGCACCGACGGCAAGATCATCGTGTTGCCCAACTAGGCCGCGCTGCCAACAAGGAGGACGATATGTCACGTCGTTTGAACGTGGGGATCATCGGCGCTGGGCGCATCGGCAAGCTGCACGCGGAGAACCTGAGCTTGCGCATCCCTGAGGCCAACGTGCTGGCCATCGCCGACGTCTATGCCGACGCCGCCAAGCAGGCCGCCAGCGCCTTCAACATCCCCAAGGCCTATGCCGACCATCGCGCCATCATGGAAGACAAGGACATCGAGGCGGTGATCGTCTGCTCCAGCACGGATACCCACGCCCAGATGATCGAAGAGGCCGCGGCCGCGGGCAAGCACGTCTTTTGCGAAAAGCCCATCGATCCCCAACTGGCGGTCATCGACCGCGCGCTGGCGGCGGTGGAGCAGGCCAAGGTCAAGCTTCAGGTCGGGTTCAACCGGCGCTTCGACCCCGGCTTTCGCCGCGCCCACGAGATGGTGGCGGCCGGCCAGATCGGCCAGGCGCACATCTTGCGCATCACCAGCCGCGACCCGGCTCCGCCGCCCATCGCCTATGTCAAGGTCTCCGGGGGCATCTTTTTCGATATGACCATCCACGATTTCGACATGGCCCGCTACCTGATGGGCAGCGAGGTCGAGGAGGTCTATGCCGCCGGCGGCGTGCTGGTGGATCCCGAGATCGGCAAGGCGGGAGACATCGACACGGCGGTCATCACCCTGCGCTTCGCCAACGGCGCGCTGGGGACCATCGACAACAGCCGCAAGGCCGTCTATGGCTATGACCAGCGCGTGGAGGTCTTTGGCTCCGCCGGCGTGGTGATCGTCGGCAACCAGACGCCGGATAACCTGGTGCACAGCGACGCCCAGGGCGTGCACTCGGCGCTGCCGCTCTATTTCTTTATGCAGCGCTACACCGAGGCGTATATCGCCGAGATGCGCGAGTTTATCGCCAGCATTCTGGGGGACAAGCAAACGCCCGTCACGGGCCAGGATGGCCGCGCCCCGGTGGTCATCGCCTATGCCGCCGCCAAGTCCTATCGCGAGCATCGGCCCGTGCGCCTGAGCGAGATCACAAGCAACTAGTCGAGAAAGGATTCTTAACATGTCCAAGGTTCCCGCAGGGTTTCTCCCTACCGACCAGCCTGACCTCTTCTTCGAGGACAACGAAGTGGGCCGGATGAAAAAGCAGGTCTGGGATGCGTCGGACGAAGAGATCGACGCCATCCTGGCCGATTACGGCATCCCCTCCCCCGTCGAGTGGGGCAAGCCCGGCTCGTATATCCAGACGACGACCCGCTGGCAGGTGGAAGCTAACCGCAAAAAGAACGACATCGTGTTCATCCCCGTGGGCTGCACCGAGCTGCACGGCCAGCACCTCCCCAGCGCCGCGGACACGCTGTACGTCAGCGCGATCTGCGAGGGCGTGCGCCGCTTCACGGCCAAGCGCGGCGCGCCGGTGAACCTGGCGCTCCCGCCGCTGAACTATGGCGGCCACCCCTTCCATCACCTGGGCATGCCCGGCACCGTGATCGTGCGCGAGCACGTGGTGCGCGAGATGATGATCGACGTGATGCTGGGCCTGTGGAACGATGGCTTCCGCAAGCAGCTCATCGTCAACAACCACGGCCAGCTCTGGATGCTCGAATCGGCGGTGCAAGAGTTCTGCAAGCGCTACCAGCTCCCGGGCATTTTCCGCGTCATCGACTGGCACCGCGGCGTGCGCGAGTTCTTCCGCCCGACCTACCGCGGCGGGCAGATGAGCACCGATTTCGTCCACGCCGACGAGTCCGAGACCTCGCTCAGCCTGCTGCTCCACCCCGAGATGGTGGACATGAACTATGCCGTGGATACCGTGGGCAAGGGCTACCTGCCGGATGGCCACTTTGACAAGTCGGTGGACCCCTTCGGGCGGCCCAGCCGCTGGTCCGAGGGCGAGGGGCAGTCCGCCATCGAGATCGCCGCGACCCCCGAGGGCGTGGTGGGCAAGGCCCGCTCCGGCTCGGCGCAAAAAGCCAAGCGCCCCATGGCCGCCATCCTGAAATACCTGACCCTGTGGAACGACCACGTCCTGGACGCCTTCCCCGCGGGCAAGGTCCCGCCCGTGGAAGAGGTCACGCTGCGCAGCGCCGCGGACATGGAGCCATATCTGCGCGAGCCGCTGAGCAAGGGCTGGAAAACCGTCTACGGGATCCCGCGGATCGGCCAGGGGACGGAGGTCTAGGATGGCCAGCGCTGGCCCGTCGCGGCAGAGCTTTCGGCTGTCCGTCGTGCTCTCGGCGCAGATGGCGAGTTTTCAGGCGGCCACGTTCAAAGGCGATCTGGCCGCCAACCTGGCGCGCATCGCCCAGTTGGGCTATGACGGCGTAGAGGTGTCGATCCGCGACCCCCGGCAGGTGGATACCGAGTCGCTGCTGCGGCTGGCGCAGAGCCACGGGCTGGGGATACCGGCCATCGGCACCGGCCAGGCCTGGGGCGAGGAGGGGCTCTCCTTCACCGACCCAGACCCCGCCGTGCGGCACGCCGCCATCGAGCGGATCCAGTCGCACGTGCCTTTCGCGGCGCGGACCGGCGCAGTGATCATCCTGGGGCTGATCCGGGGCCTGGTCCGGCCCGGCGTCGCCCACGAGCAAGCGATGGGCTGGCTGGTGGAAGCGCTGCACGCTTGCAGCGCGGCGGCGGCGCCGGAGGGCGTGCGGCTGGCGCTGGAGCCGATCAACCGCTACGAGACGACGTTGATCAACAACGCCGCCCAGGGGCTGGAGCTGATCGAGCGCGTGGGCGCCGGCAACTTTGGGCTGCTGCTGGACACCTTTCACATGAACATCGAGGAGCCCTCCATCGAGGGCAGCATCCGCCGCGCCGGCGATCGGATCTTTCACTTTCACGTGGCCGATTCGAACCGCTGGTACCCTGGCGGCGGGCATCTGGACTTTCCGTCGCTGCTGAGCGCGCTGGCGGCCACCGGCTACCGCGGCTATGTCAGCGGCGAGTTCCTGCCCATCCCCGACGCCGCGACCGGCGCGCAGGAGGCGATCAAGAACCTGCGCAACTGGGTGCAGCGGCCCGCATAACGCAAAACCCTCTCATACCAACAAGCCCCGCCGTGACCCGGCGGGGCTTGTTGCGTTCGCCGCCCAACGCATGCTGGCGCCGCCGGGCCTTACCACAGCCAGCAATTGACAAGGCGCCGGTTTGGCCTATAGTGAGCCAAATCCCGGCAGAGAGGTGTCCATGGACCCCATCATCCTGACCAATATTCCCTTCGCGGCAGATCGGGCGCAATTGCTCGCCAAGCTGCACGTCGCCGAGGGCAGCGACTTTGCCGCCGACCTGAACCAGCTGGTGGACGAGGCCGAGGCGCTGGCGCGACCCAAGGCCATGTACAAGATGGTCTTTATCGAGGAAAAGGGCGACGACTATGTGCTGATCGACGGCGTCCGGCTTTCCAGCCGGGTGCTCCGCGTGAACCTCGACGAGGCGCACCGCGCCTTCGCCCAGGTGGCCACCTGCGGCGCCGAGCTGCAAGCGTGGGCCGAAGGGTTGACCGATATGCTCTACCGCTTTTGGGCGGAGGAGATCAAACTGGCCGCCCTGCGCGCCGCGGGGCTGGCGCTCGACGCCGACCTCGCGGCCCGCTACAACCCCGGCAAGACCTCGCGCATGAACCCGGGCTCGCTGGCCGATTGGCCCCTTCGCGAGCAAGGGCCGCTCTTTGCCATCCTAGGCGACGTGCAAGCGGCCATCGGCGTGTACCTGACCGACAGCTATCTGATGGTCCCCAACAAGTCCACCTCGGGCTTGCGCTTTCCGCGGGAGGCCAGCTTTGAGAGCTGCCAGCTCTGCCCGCGCGAAGGCTGCCCCGGCCGCCGGGCCAGGTACGACCCCGCCCTGTATGAAAGCACCTATCAGAACAAGTCCTGACAGGAGGAGACCATGCCCCACATGATGCCGCCAGAGGTCGAACGCTGGGGGATCGGCGAGCTGGCCCTGCCAGGCCCGCAAGACGGCAACCCGTTCCTGGATGTGACCCTGAGCGCCGAGTTCCGCTTCAAGAACCGCACCATCGAGGCGGACGGGTTTTATGACGGCGAGGGCATCTATCGCGTCCGCATCATGCCCGACGCGGTGGGCGCCTGGCATTATGTCACCCATAGCAACTGCCCCGCGCTGGATGGCGTCAGTGGCGAGTTCGCCTGCGTCCCCGCCGGCCCCGGCAACCATGGCCCGGTGCATGTGCGCAACACCTACCACTTTGCCCACGCCGATGGCACGCCCTATCTCCAGATCGGCACGACCTGCTACGTCTGGAACCACCAGGGGGACGAACTGGAGGAGCAAACCCTGGCCACGCTGGCGCAGTCGCCCTTCAACAAGATGCGCATGTGCGTCTTTCCCAAGGATTACCTCTACAACAAGAATGAGCCGCCCTATCACCCCTTTGCCGGGTCGCTGGCTGAGGGCTGGGATTTCACCCGCTTCAACCCCGCCCACTTTCGCCACCTGGAACAGCGGGTCACCGACCTCGGCAAGCTGGGCATCGAGGCCGACATCATCCTCTTCCACCCCTACGACCGCTGGGGCTATGCCACCCTGCCCGCCGAGGTGGACGACCGCTACCTGCGCTATGTGGTGGCGCGCCTGGCGGCTTATCGCAATGTCTGGTGGTCCATGGCCAACGAGTATGACCTGATGAAGGCGAAAGAGATGGCCGACTGGGACCGCTTTTTCCGCATCGTGCAGGAAAGCGACCCGTATCAGCACCTGCGCTCGGTGCACAACTGCCGCGGCTTCTACGACCACGCCAAGCCCTGGGTCACCCATTGCAGCGTCCAGCATTCCGACCTGGAGCGAGTGCGCGAGTGGCGCCAGACCTACGGCAAGCCGGTGGTGGTGGACGAGTGCCGGTACGAGGGCAACATCGAGCGCGGCTGGGGCAATATCTCGGCGCAAGAGATGGTCCACCGCTTCTGGACGGGCACGG
>JAAYEA010000343.1 GCA_012689325.1 Chloroflexota bacterium | reverse complement strand
AGGGCGCGGCGGCGGAGCTGGCGGCCCGGCTGGGCAGCCGCGCCGACCTGGCGCGCGACCTGGTCTACCGGCTCTACCTCATCTGTGAGCGCAAGAAGCGCGCGCAGGAGGCGCTCTCCTACAACGGCCTGGTACAGAGCTGGCCCGAGATCGCGCGCCTGGCGATGGAGCGGCGGCGGTCGGAGCCGCAGCAGGCGACCCTGTTCGGTGGTTCGTCCGTCTAGCGCGCCGCGCGCTGGAGGTGAGACATGATCGAAGTGGCATTGGAGCCGTCGAAAGAAACGGTAACGAAGCTAAGGTGGTCGGCGTACGTGGAGGAAGACAACGCTCCCTTTGAGCTGTACATCCCCAAGTGGAGAGTCCCGGAGCCGTGGCCCGGCCGGATTCGCGTGGGGATCGCCGCCTACAAGGGTAAGCCCTCGGCCTTCAAGGAAAGCCCTTTCTCGGAAGGGCGGCCGGAGGACCCGATCAGGGTATTGGTGCGGCGCGTGAGCGACCTCGTCCACAGCGTCCGGTACGCCCCCCTGGGCGAGCCGGAATCGTGGCAGATCGGCGAGCCGTACATTCCCTATAGCCTCATCCCGGGCGGCGCGGACTGGCTGGTGATCGAGGTCGCCTGGGACCTGCGCAGCCGCGGGCAGTTTGGGGGCGTCCCCACCTATCGAGAGGACCCGCTTCCGGACTCGTGAGCCCATGGCTGACCAGGGTGGGCCGGCCAAGTGGCCCGAGTGTTCATGGCAGGCTCGGCATGGAATGCCGGCCGAACGCGATGAATCGCGTACTACCAACCCAGGAGAGCCTTGGGCATATAGAGACAAAAGCAAGATTCCTCCCCGACACATCAGTCACGCAAGGAGGCCCGGATGGCGATCACCAACTATGAACGCGTCGGCAAGGCGCTGGAATTGCTCAAGGACGGCTTGCGGCCCTTTGTGGAGCGCGAGCTTCAGGCGCAATATGGCGGGTATTGGGTCACCAAAGTCACGGTTGACTGGCGCGACGACCTGACCTGGGACGAGGACACGCCCCACCTGGACGCGGCGGTGCTGCTGCGCATGATGTGGGATCAGTGGAACGCGACCTTTCGCAACACCCTGGGCCACGCCGAGCGCAGCCTGGTCAGCGAGCTGCGCGAGGCGCGCAACCGGTGGGCGCACCAGGAGCCCTTCTCCACCGACGATGCTTACCGCGCCCTGGACTCGGCGGCGCGGCTGCTCACGGCCATTTCCGCTCCCCAGGCCGAGGAGCTGGAGCGGCTCAAGATGGAGCTGCTGCGCGTGCGCTTCGACGAGCAGGTGCGCGGCGAAAAACGCAAGAGCGCCGGGACGGCCATCGAGACCCAGGGCAACGGCGGCCTCAAGCCCTGGCGCGAGGTGGTGAGCCCCCATCGCGATGTGGCCAGCGGGCGCTATCAGCAGGCCGAGTTTGCCGCGGACCTCTGGCAGGTGCACCTGGGCCAGGGCTCCGACGAATACCGCAACCCGGCCGAGTTCTTCCGCCGCACCTTCCTGACCGACAGCCTGCGGGGGCTGCTCGTGGGCGCGGTGCGCCGGCTCTCCGGCGAGGGCGGCGACCCGGTGGTGCAGCTCCAGACCAACTTTGGCGGCGGCAAGACCCACTCCATGCTGGCCCTCTATCACCTCTTTTCGGGGGCCGCGCCCGGCGAGCTGCTGGGCATCGACGAGGTGGTCAAGGAGGCGGGCGGCAAGATGCCTGCGACCCCGGTGCGCCGCGTGGTGCTGGTGGGCAACCGCATCTCGCCGGGCAACCCAGTGGTCAAGCCCGATGGCACGGTGGTGCGCACGCTCTGGGGCGAGCTGGCCTGGCAACTGGGCGGCCGGCCCGCCTTTGAGCGCATCCGCGCCGACGATGAGCGGGCGACCAGCCCCGGCGACGCGCTGCGTGAGCTGCTGAACGAGCACGCCCCCTGCCTGATCCTCATCGACGAATGGGTGGCTTATGCGCGCCAGCTCCACGAGACCGCCGACCTGCCCGGGGGCAGCTTTGAGACGCACTTTACCTTTGCCCAGGCGCTGACCGAATCGGCCAAGCTGGCCAAGCAGTGCCTGGTGGTGATCAGCCTGCCGGCCTCCGACGCCGGGCCCTCGCCGCACACGCGCGCCGACGACGTGGAGGTGGGCGGGGAACGAGGCCGCGCCGCGCTCGACCGCCTACGCAACGCCGTGGGCCGCGTCGAGTCCTCCTGGCGGCCGGCCAGCGCCGAGGAAGGCTTTGAGATCGTGCGCCGGCGCCTCTTTGAGCCGCTGGTCAGCGAGGCGCAATTCCTGGCGCGCGACTCGGTGGCGCGGGCCTTTTATGACCTCTATCGCACGCAGAGCGCCGAGTTCCCGCCCGAGTCCCGCGAGGCGGAATATGAGAAGCGACTCAAGGCCGCCTACCCGATCCACCCCGAGGTCTTTGACCGGCTCTACACCGACTGGTCCACCCTGCTCAAGTTCCAGCGCACCCGCGGCGTGCTGCGCCTGATGGCCGCGGTGATTCACAGCCTGTGGGAGAAGGGCGACCGCAACCCGCTGATCCTGCCGGCGAGCATCCCCATCGACGACCCCCGCGTCCAGTTCGAGCTGACGCGCTACCTCTCGGACAACTGGGTGCCGGTGATCGAAAAGGACGTGGATGGGCCCAACGCGCTGCCGTTGAGACTGGATGGCGAGGTGGCCAACCTGGGCAAGTTCTCCGCCTGCCGGCGCGTGGCGCGCACCATCTATCTCGGCTCGGCGCCTACGGTGGCTGCCGCCAATCGGGGCCTGGAGGACCGCCGCATCAGGCTCGGCTGCGTGATGCCCGGCGAATCGACGGCGGTCTTTGGCGATGCCCTGCGGCGGCTGAGCGGCACCGCCACCTACCTCTATCAGGACGGCGCGCGCTACTGGTACTCCACCCAGCCGACGGTGACCAAGCTCGCCGAGGATCGCGCCGAGCAATACGCGCGCAACCCGGATGCCGTGGCTCAAGAGCTGGAGAAGCGGCTGCGGGCGGACCTGCATCGCACCGGCGATTTTAGCCGCGTCCACCCCTTGCCCCAGTCCAGCGTCGACGTGCCCGACGACCTGGACGCGCGCCTCGTGGTGCTCGGCAGCGACCACCTCTACAGCAAGGAGCCGGACAACGCCGCCGAGCGGGCGGCCAAGGCCATCTGGGCCTCGCGGGGCAACACGCCGCGCCTCTACCGCAACACCCTGGCCTTCCTGGCGGCGGATCAGACCCGCTGGGCCGACCTGGACGAGGCGCTACGTCGCTACCTGGCCTGGGAGTCCATCCTCGGGGAGAAGGAGACGCTCAACCTCGATCCGCACCAGGTCAAGCAAGCCGAGACGCAAAAGGCTTCCGCCGACGTCATGGTGACGGCGCGCCTGCCGGAGGCCTACCAGTGGCTGCTGGCGCCGGTACAGGGGACGCCCCAGGGGCCGGTGGTCTGGGAGGCCAAGCGGCTCAACGGGCAGGACGCGCTGGCGGTGCGCGCCAGCAAAAAGCTCAGGAACGACGACCTGCTGGCCACCGTGCTGGCGGGGACCCAGTTGCGCATGGAGCTGGATCGCATCCCGCTCTGGCGCGGGGATCATGTGGCGATCAAGCAGCTCGTGGAGGATTTCGCCAGCTATCCCTACCTGCGCCGGCTGCAATCGCCGGCGGTGCTGGTCAGGGCGGTCAACGATGGCCTGGGCTTGCTGCTGTGGGACACCGAGTCCTTTGCCTACGCCGATAGCAATGACGAGCTGGCGAGCCGCTACCGTGGCTTGCGCGCCGGCCATGTGACTCTATCGGAGGACTCGCCAGCGGGCTTGCTGGTGCGCCCCGAGGTGGCCAGGCGGCAGATGGACGCCGAGGCAAAGCGAGCAACGCCCCCTGGTGGGACGCCGCCCGGCCCTGGCGGCGGTGCCACGCCTGGCCTGGAGGGCGAAGGGACCCCGCCAGGTGGAGGCACGCCACCGCCGGCACCTGCTCTGGCCAAACGTTTCCACGGCACCGTCGTCCTGGACGCCACGCGCGTGGGCCGCGACGCGGGCCGGGTCGCCGATGAGGTGATCGCGCATCTGGTGGGGCTGGTCGGCGCCCGGGTGACGGT
>JAAYEA010000342.1 GCA_012689325.1 Chloroflexota bacterium | reverse complement strand
GGACCAGCCACATGTCGTAGCCGGTCTCGCGCATCAGGGCGGGGAGCAGGTTGTCCAGTCGCTCGCGCAGGATGCGCGTGGTGACCTCGGCGCGCTGGCGCAGGGGCAGCACGGCGGCGGAGCGGTAGCTGGCGGATGTGGGCAGATCGAGGTTCATGATGGCCTCCTGGCGCTCAGGTTCGGGTAACGTGGCGGACGGCGCGCTGGTAGATGCGGTCCACTTCGCGGTGCTGGTCCTCGGGCAGGCGGAAGGCGGAGGAGGCGATCTCGGCCTGCGCGCGCGCCCAGGCTTCGGCCAAGACCTCGGGCTCGCCCTCGTCGCGCCAGCGCCCCAGGTTCCAGTGGCGAAAGATCTCGGGGAAGGCGTACATGCCGCGAAAGCGTCGCGCGGTGTCTTCCAGGGCGACAAAGCTCCCCGCGGCGACGCCCTCGGCGATCAGCGCGGCGGGGTCGATCCCCGGCGTATGCGCGTCGATCCCCTGGAAGAGGCGCTCGACGTATTGCAGGATCTCGCGATCCAGCACCGCCTGCTGCGGGCTGAACACCTCGTCCACCGAGAGCTGGCCCACGCCGCCAAAGTGCCGAGCGCCGAGTAAGGCCTGCCACAGCGCCGAGGCGGTGCGCTCGGTGGCGGCCTGGCTATCGGGGCGCTTGGCGGTGGAGCGGAACCGGCCGGTACGCGCGGGTCGGCCGCTCAGAAACTCGCTCATCTGGGCGCAGAGGGCGTGATACAGGCACCACTCCGGCGAGCCAAAGACGATGGCCGAGTACTGAAAGTCGAACGGCTCCACGCGGAAGGTGAGCGGGCCGCTGTCCGTGCCCAAGGCCTCGCAGAGGACGCTCTGGACCAGGCGCTCCGCCACGGCCTGCACGATGGCGCTGCGTGGGTCCAGCGGGCAGGTGACGCCGGCCATGGGGATCGCGCCGGTGATGAGCACCTCCACATCAGGGTTGCCCAGGAATTGTAGGGCGATGTCCAGGCCGTGGGGGTTCAGGCGCAGCGGCGAGATGGAGACCTCCTCCATCAGCGTGTAGCGTCGGCCGGCGGCGAGGTTCATGTCGATGAGGTAGCGGACCTCCTCGGCGTCGGTGACGGTGAGTTGGCCGCCGAGGTAGCGGGAGTGCTGCAGGGCGATGCGCTCGGCGGTCAGCGTCACCAGCGCGGGCGGCACGTCGCCCGGCTGCACCGGCACCACGCCGGAGAGCCCGCGGGCATCCCATAGCCGCACCATGCGGATCACGTCGCGCTCGGCGGCGGGGCGGATGGCCTGGGTCTCGGGGTCGCAGTAGGTGAGCCCGGCCCAGCAGTTGCCCAGTGAAAAGGGCGGCTCCGGCGCCAGCGGGTCAGGGGCGTGGCGCGCGCGCATCCGCTCCACGTGGTCGCGCACGGGAGCAGGGGCGAAGCGCACCCGCTCCCCGGCTATGCTGGCGCCGGACCAGCCGGCCAAGCGCTGGCGCGCGCCCTCGTGGGCGCACTCGACGCCCACCTGGGCCAGCACGGATAGCGCGTCGGCCAGGATGCGCTCCATCTCGGCGGCGCTCCAGGCCAAGGGCATGGTTGGTTTCCAGCAGGTCATGCGCGCTAGGCCTCGGGGCCCTTGTAGATCTGCGGGACGACAAAGGTCCAGCCCAGGACCAGCAGCGAGCCTAGGGTCGGCAGATGCACGCCGAACTCGGCAAAGACGCCGCCCAGGGAGTAGACCCATACCAGGAAGGCGACCACCGAGATTCCGACGTGCTTCCAGTCGGTGGGGAGGCCGGCCCTGGCGTCGGCGGTGCCCCAGGCGCGCAAGGCGACCACCGCCAGCAGGCAAAAGACCGTCCAGATCACCAGAGTCAAATCCTCGGCTTCCGGGATGAGGCCGCTGCCCACCAGGTAGAGGCTGATGACCTCGGTGGGGATCATCTTCATCAGGCGGTCGAGGTAGCCCTTGAAGCCCTCGGCAGCGCCATCGGCGGCACGGGCCACACTACCGCCGCCCACGTCCGCGACGGGGATGGGGCGGGAACTTGGCTTGCTGATGCGATAGACCGCTGACATGGTACCCTCCTGTGACTTGGCCTGAGAAACGCGCCTCGCTAGGTGAAACCACCATGTAGTATATAACGCCTGTCAAAAGGGGGCAACACGCTCTTTTTGCATCGCGCTGGCAGCGTGTATAATGCCGGGCAACGCACATTCGCAAGGAGGCGCACAAATGGCAGTCAAGGTTGGTATCGTTGGTCTTCGCGGCATCGGGAACACCCACGCTCAAGCGCACAGCAAGGATTCGCTCTCCAAGCTGGTGGCCGTCTGCGATGTGGTGAAAGAGCGCGCCGACACGACGGCGGACAAGTATGACGTCAAGGCGTATTACTCGCTCAAGGACATGCTGGCCAATGAGGACCTGGATATGGTGGACGTGACCACCGGCGGGTTCGAGAACGGGAGCTGGCACTTTGAGCCGGCGATGATGGCGCTGGAGGCGGGCAAGGCGGTGCTGGTGGAAAAGCCGCTCTCCAACGACGTGGGTGAGGCCCGCCAGATGGTGGCGTTGGCGGCGAAAAAGGGCGTGTACCTGGGCTGCAACCTCAACCACTACTTCACCCCCACCGCGGCGATGGCCAAGCAGCACATGGCCGAGGGCAAGGTCGGCGAGTTGGTCTATTGCCTGCACAAGATGGGCTTTTCCGGCGGCGAGGAAAAGTACGCTCCCGCCAAGACCAGCCGCTTCTGGGGCCTGCCCTACGCCCACCTCAAGGCTTTCCTCTCCCACCCCTTCTCGGTGATGCGCTATTTCTGCGGCGACGTGACCCACATCCAGGCCTTTGTGGACCAGCCGGGGCACCGCCGTCGCGCCCAGGACGTGATGCTCTCCATCGCCGGCATCAACATGCGCTTCGCCAATGGCGCCGTCGGCTACCTTCTGAGCCAGCGCGGCGACGCCCCGTACGGCCTCGGCGGCTGGTGGAGCGTCGAGGTGGCCGGGACGCATGGCACCTTTTGCATCGAGAACTGCGTGGAAAAGTTTACTTACTGGTCGGCCACGGACCCGGATAAGCCCGTGACCCACAACACCGGCCTCACCGACTTTAGCTCGACCTTCCCCATGCGCATCCACGCCTTCCTGGAGGACGTGAACAACAAGGTGCCGCTGGACAACCTGCGCGGCTCCGGGCGGGACGCCCTGGCGGCGCTGGAATACACCTGGGCGGTGATGGAGTCCTATGAGCAGGGCGGCGCCCTGGTCCGGCCCCATCCGCTGCCGCCGCTGCACGGCGACCCGTTGACGCTGCTCAACTAGGGGGTGGGATGAGCCGAGCGGAAGCGATCATCGAGCGGGCGTTCCGGCTGCTGGCCGGCTGGGCCGCGGCCGCGGAGGCCCACTGGTACCCCATGCCCGACGGTTCGGGCATGGGGTGCTATGGCACGGGCTATAACGCCTGGGGCGTGCAGACGAACCAAAAATATCTGGGGGCCCTGGCGACGCTCAATGCGCTGGGCGGCGAACTGGGGCTGGTGTCGGAGGAGCTGCGCTCGCTGGCGCGGGAGCGGGCGCTGGCCGCGCTGCGCTACAGCCTGCGGAGCCACCTCTCCGGCGATTACCGGCGGACCGACGGGTCGCAGTGGGGCCACACCTGGATCAGCGGCCTGGGCATCGAGCGCATGATGTACGGGGTCTATCAGCTCGAGCCGTGGATGAGCGAGCAGGACCGGGCCGACCTGCGCCGGGTGCTGCTGAGCGAGGCCGACTGGCTCTATGCCCAGCACCAGCGCGGGCAGCACCAGGGCGTCTATGGCGACAAGTGGAACCACACCGGGCGCAACGTGCCCGAGTCCAACCTCTGGAATGGCGCCATCCTCTGGCGTGCGGCCAGCATGTACCCGGATCATCCCGACGCGGCGGCCTGGCGAGAGCGTGCCCACGACTTTTTGGTGAACGCGATCAGCGTCGACTCGGACGCGACCAGCGAGGCGGTGCTGGCGGGCAAGCTGGTGCGGGATCGCTTTGCCGGGGCCAACTTTTTCCCCAACTATGCCCTGGACCACCACGGGTACCTCAATGTCGGCTACATGGTGATCTGCCTCTCCAACGCGGCGATGCTGCACTTTGACATGCGCGGCCAAGGGCTGCCTGTCCCCGAGACGCTCTACCACCACAACGCGGACCTCTGGCGGGTGCTGCGGCGGATGATCTTTGCCGACGGGCGGCTGGCCCGCATCGGCGGAGATAGCCGCATCCGCTACGTCTATTGCCAAGAGTTCCTGCTGCCGACGCTTCCCTATGCCGCGCAAGTGCTGCAGGAGCCCCACGCCTTCGAGCTGCTGGAGG
>JAAYEA010000341.1 GCA_012689325.1 Chloroflexota bacterium | reverse complement strand
CGGACGCCGAGCGACCGTCGCGCCTGCTCCAGCGTCTCGGCAATGGCGATGGACTCGTCCAGTGGCATGACGGCGCTCTCCTTCTTGCCGGCGCGGAGGCACTCCATCACCTCCATCGCCTCGAAGCGATAGCCCCACTCGCCTTCCCACTCCACCGGCTCCTGGCCCGGCCGGCGCAGGATGGCCTTGGCGCCATGCCAAAAGGCCGGCAGATAGATCGAGCCTTCCGTGCCGTCGATGCGGGCCTCCTGCGGGGTGCTAACGCGGACAGCGCAGGCAAGCTGGGCCGCCCGGCCGCCCTCGTAGCCCAGCAGCAGCTCCACCTGCTCGTCCACGCCGGTCTCGCCAACGTGCCCCGTCACCTGCAGCGTCTTGGGCGCGCCCATGACCATGTAGGCAAAGGCCACCACGTAGACGCCCACGTCCAGCAGTGCGCCGCCGCCCAGCTCGGGGTTCAGCAACCGGCTCTGAGGGTTCCAGGCGGTGCGGAAGCCAAAGTCGGCGGTGAGCAGCCGCGGCTCGCCGATGGCCCCCTCCGCGAGCCATCTCCGCGCCTGCACCACGGTGGGGTTGAAGCGGGTCCACATGGCTTCCATCAGGAACACGCCATTGGCCCGCGCGCATGCGGCCATCTCGCGCACCCGCTGGGCGTTGATCTCCATCGGCTTTTCGCAGAGCACCGCCTTGCCATGCTCCATGCAGAGGATGGCGTGCTCCTTGTGGAAGGGGTGCGGCGAGGCCACATAGACAGCGTCCACCTCGGGATCGCGGGCCAGCTCCTCATAGCTGCCATACGCCCGCTGGAAACCGTGCTTGGCGGCGAACTCGGCGGCGCGCTCCTGCGAGCGCGACCCCACCGCCAGCCGCACGGCGTCCTCCACTTTGGCCAGATCGGTGGTAAAGAGCCCGGCGATCCGCCCTGGGCCCAGGATGCCCCATCGTATCGGTTTGCTCATGTCGATCTCCTTTGGCGTTCATGCTCCGGCGCGGCGCGCCGGCCACCATGATACCATCAACCACCGGCGCGGCAAAAGAGGGAAGACGATTTGTTGCCGCGCCTCGCGAATTGCACTATACTGGCGCCGCACCAAGACGTGCTACGCGGGGAGGCGGCCAGCCCCCCACTACCAGGCGCCAGACCAGAGGAGAACGCATGGACCACACCACCAGGCTACTCAAGGAACTCACCGAAGCGGCAGGCGTGCCCGGATACGAGGCGCCCGTGCGCGGCGTCGTGCGCCGCTACATGCAGCCGCTGGGCACCCTCTCCACCGACGGCATCGGCAGCGTGATCTGCCAGCAAGGCCAGTCCGGCCCCCGGGTGATGATCGCCGGCCACATGGACGAGATCGGCTTCATGATCCATCACATCACCGAGGACGGCTTCCTGCGCTTTCACCCCCTCGGCGGCTGGTGGGACCAGGTGCTGCTGGCCCAGCGCGTTATCGTCAAGACCCACAAGGGCGACGTGCCCGGCGTCATCGGCGCCAAGCCGCCCCACTTGCTCCCTCCCGACGAGCGCGACAAGATCGTCAAGAAGGACGATATGTACATCGACATCGGCGCCACCAGCAAGGACGAGGTGGCCGAGATCGGCGTGCGGCTCGGCGACCCGGTCATCCCCGACGCCGATTTCCAGGTGCTGGCCCAAGGCGATCGCTACATGAGCAAGGGCTTTGACGACCGCATCGGCGTGGCTCTGGTCATCGACACCCTCCGCCACTTTGCTGGGGCGGCGCACCCCAACGCGATCTATGGCGCGGCCACGGTGATGGAGGAGGTCGGGCTGCGCGGGGCCAAGACCAGCGCCGAGGCGATCAACCCGGACGTGTGCATCGTCTTGGAGTCGGATATCTGCGGCGATCTGCCCGGCATCAAGCCCGAGACCTCCAGCATCAAGCTGGGCAAAGGCCCTTCGATGCTTCTGCTGGACGCGCGCATGATCCCCAACCTCGCGCTGCGCGACCTGGTCATCGAGACGGCGGAGGCGCTGGGCATCCCCTTGCAGCTTTCCGCGCTCACCGGCGGCGCCACCGATGGCGGCATCGTCCATCTCCATCGCACGGGCGTGCCCACGGTGGTGTTGGCCGTACCGGCGAGGCACATCCACAGCCACTCGGCGATCATCCACCGCGCCGACTATGACCGAGCGCTCCAACTGCTCATCGGCCTGGTTGGGCGCCTCGACGCGGCGACGGTCGCCAGCCTGACCCAGTACCCCTGAGAGGTGCCCCATGGCGCAGACGCAACCCAAACACCGGCTCAACGTAGCGAATCTGATCACCGTCTCGCGGTTTCCCGTCCTGGTGCTGGTCGTGGTGATGCTCTACCACGGCAGCGCGCTGATCCGGCTCCTCGCCGCCCCCGCCATCCTCGTCCTGATCCTCATGGACACGCTGGATGGGGTGGTGGCGCGGCGACGGCATGAGGAGACGCTGGTGGGCAGCGCCCTGGACATCGCCGCCGACCGCGCCGTCGAGGTGGTTCTTTGGATCGTCTACGCCTCGCTGGGGCTGATCTCGCTGGCCATACCCGTCACCTTTGTCATCCGCGGCGCCCTCACCGACTCGATCCGCAACGTGGCCCTGCAGCATGGCAAATCGGCGCACAGCATGATGCGCACCGGCATCGGGCATTGGCTGGTCGCTTCGTCGCCCATGCGCACCGGCTATGCCGTGGTCAAGATCGTCGCGTTCATCACCCTGGCGATCGCGCTCTCCATGGCCTCGCCTGGCGGCAGCAGCCCGCTGGAGCCCCTGGTCCGGACCGTGGCCAATGTGGCGACCTGGCTCTCGCTGGTCCTCTGTATCCTGCGCGGGTTGCCGGTGATCATGGAGATGCCCAAGCTCTTTTCTTCGTCGGACCTTGTCGCCGCGCCCGAGCACAAGCGCCAAACGCCGGCCAGGCCAGGGGAATAGCCGCCTATGCGATTCCAGGATCTCTTTCATGGTGAACGCCTAACCGAGGTCGGCCTCTTTATCGGCCACCACATGCCCACCTGGTTCGGCCATGCGCTGGCCAGAGTGGTGTCCTGGTTCATCTGCCTCTTTCGGCCGGCCATCTATGGCGTCGTCGCCGCCAACCTCCGGCAGATCTTGGGCCCTGGCGCCCGCAGCAAGGATATGCGGACCGTGGCCTGCCGGCTTTTCTACCACGCCGGACAGACCTATTACGACTTTTACCACGTCCTGGACGCGCCGCGCGAGTCGCTGCCGGACATGATGCCGCTGGACGCGCCGCTGATGGAGATGATCGCCGCGGAGCGGGCGCAGGGCCATGGGGTGCTGCTTGCGGTGGCCCACATGAGCAACTTTGACCTGGCCGCGCTCTCTTTGGGCGCGCGGGGCCTGTCCGCCCAAGTGCTCTCCCTGTCCAGGCCCCCGGGCGGCTTCACCATCCTCAACCGCATCCGGGCCCAGGCTGGGCACGAGATGACGCCCATCAGCCCGCAGGCCCTGCGGCAAGCCATCCAGCGCCTCAAGCAAGGCGGAATCGTGGTCACGGCCCTGGATCGCCCGGTGCCAGAGGATGAGCCGACCGTCGAGTTCTTTGGCCGGCGCTCGTACCTGGGCACCGGCCCCGCGCGGCTGTCCCTGGCCACCGGCGCGACGCTCATCGTGGTCAGTCCCTATTACGTCCCGCGGCAGGGCTACCGGCTGGCCGTTCTCGGCCCCATCGAGGTGGCGCGCAGCGGCGACCGCACGCACGACGTCGCGGTCACCATGGCGCGATTGGCTGGCATCCTGGAGGAGCTCGTGCGCCCGCGCCCCCATCAGTGGTTGATGTTCTACCCGGTTTGGCCCCCAGCGGACGCGCCCGAGGTTTAGCGCAGCGCCCGCCAGACGAGCCAGATGGTCAGCGCGGCCAGGGCGAGCCAGACCAGGACCACCAGCGCCGCCACGGCCTTAGTCTTGCCCATCTGCATGCTCATGTGGGCGGCCCGCATGCGGCAATCAGCCATCACCGGCTCGGGCACCAGCTTGATCGCCACGATGATGCCCAGCGGGACCAGGATGAGATCGTCCAGCGAGCCCAAGAAGGGGATAAAGTCGGGGATCAGATCGATGGGGCTGACCGCATAGAGCACCACCAGCGCCGCCAGCGCTTTGGCATACCAGGGCGTGCGGCGGTCGCGGACAGCCAGGTACAGCGCCAGGGTCTCGGCTCGGAGCACATCAGCGCGGTCGCGCCAGGAAGCGAGCCAACCCATCAGCGATCGTAGGAGCGCGGGTAGCGCGAGTATGGATCCTGGTAGCCGCTGGCTAGGCGGCGGGGCTGGCACCCCGTGAGCCGGCAGAGCCCGCCCACCACCAGGCCCAATACAAAGCCCCCGATATGGGCGAACCAGGCCACGCCTCCCGTCTGGGTAATCCCCAGCGAGGCCACCCCGCTAAAGAACTGCAGCACGAACCAACTCCCCAGCACCAGCACCGCGGGCAGGCTCACCAGCCGCGCGAAAAAGCCGAAAAAGACCAGCGATTCCACCCTCGCCGTCGGGTAAAAGACCATGTACGCCCCCAGCATCCCGGCGATGGCCCCGCTGGCGCCGATGGCGGGGACCTGCGAGTCGGGAGCCACGGCCACCTGCGCCAGCGCCGCGCCCACCCCGCAGGCCAGATAGACAATCAGGTAACGGGCATGGCCCAGCGCATCCTCCACGTTGTCGCCAAAGATGAGCAGGTAGAGCATATTGCTCAGGATGTGCATCCAGCCCCCGTGCATGAACATCGACGTGATCAGCGTCATGGCGGCGGCCAGGTCCAGCTCGTTCACGATCCGATACGGCACGACGCCCCACTCCATGAACCGAGCGTTCCGGGCTTGCTCCGGCAGCATCACCTCGTAGAGGAACACCAAGACGTTAATGGCAATGATCAGGATGGTCAGCACCGGCCGCCGGTGGGTCGGGTTGATGTCTCGCACAGGGATCATCGCGCTTCTCCTTCCATACCTTGCTCGCGGGTGGCCGCAGAGCGACGTCTCCAGTATAGCACGTTTGCCCCTCCGCCGCTAACCGCAAGCCCCCCGTCCGATTGCCGCAAGCCGCGGCCCGGCTATAATAGAGCCACGCAACCCATGCGAGAGAAGGAGGCCCCCATGACCATGGTTAACCGCGCGCTCCTGCTGGACGCCCAGCACAGGCTGTGGATTGAGGAGCGCCCCGTGCCCGAGCCCGCCGAGGGTGAGGTGTTGGTGCGCATCCGCGCCAACGGCATCTGCGGCTCGGACATTCACTTTTACGAGCGGGGCGCGCTCGGCCCCTATACCGTGCAAGAGCCCTATACCCCTGGCCACGAGGCCGCCGGCGAGATTGTCGCGCTGGGTCAGGACGTGACCCGGCGCCGCGTCGGCCAGGCCGTCTGCATCGAGCCGGGGATCCCCTGCCGTCGCTGCCGCTACTGCAAGATGGGCCGCTATAACCAGTGCCGCGACGTCCGCTTCCTCTCCGTGCCGGGGATCGACGGGACCTTTTGCGATTACGTCGCCGTGCCTTGGGATTTCGCGCACCCCCTGCCGGAGGGCATGACCTGGGAGCAGGGCGCCGCCATCGAGCCGGTGGCCGTGGCGGTCCACGCCGTCAACCGCGCCAGGGTCGCCCCCGGCGCCACCGTCGCCGTGCTGGGCGCCGGGCCCATCGGGCTGCTGGTCGCCGAGGCCGCGCTGGCCGCCGGCGCCGGAAAGGTCATCACCCTGGACCGCCAGGCCTCCCGCTTGGCCCAGGCCGCCGCGCTGGGCGCCCAGACCGTCAACATCGCCACGGAGGACGCCTTGCTGGCCGTGCTGGCGCTGACCGAGGGGGAGGGCGCCGACTATACCTTCGAGGCGGCAGGACACTCCTCAGCCACCATGCTCGCCCCCGAAATCACCGCCATGGCCGGGGTCATCACCCAGGTCGGCTGGCCCGAGATCGAGCGCGTCCCCTACAAGATCGAGACCATCCTGGCGAAAGAGCTGGACCTGCGCGGCGTGAACCGCTACGCCAACGCCTTCCCGCCGGCCATCAGCCTGGTGGCGCGCGGCGCCATCCGCGTGGAGCCGATCATCACCCACCGCTTCCCGCTGGAACGCGCGCCGGAGGCCTTTGCCTTCGCCCACGAACACCCCGAGCAAGTGATCAAGGTGATGGTGCTCAACTAGGACAAAGCGGGTGGGGCCTCCCCCACCCGCTCTCTTGCCTATCAGCCGATCTTGGTCAGAAGCACCTCGTCCAGCGTGCGCTTCGGGACGTGGTGTACCTGTTTTTCGTCGCGGTAGTACTTGATGTCGCCGCTCGGCCCCACCGGCTCCAGCACCACTTGCTCCACTGGAACGCCCAGCGCCAGCACCAGCGAGATGGCGTAACGCTCAGGGATGGCAAAGAGCTTGCGAATCTCGTCGCGGTTGATCGCCCCCAACATGCAGCCGCCCAACCCGACCTCCGTCGCGCCCAGCATGATCGTCTGGGCGGCGATGCCGACATCGGTGGCCGCTTCCTTGTTGATCTCGGTGTCGGTGAGCATGACGACATAGCCCGTCGGCCGCTCGCCCTCCGCGGGGCCGCCCCACCCTTGCAGGTAGCCCGCCCAACGCAGGTGGGCAAAGAGCTTGGCGTTGGCCTCCCCCTCCGCGCAGACAATGTATTTGAGCGGCTGGCGGTTGGCGGCGGAGCCGGCCTGCCGCGCCATGTCCACGAGCTGGACCAGCGTCTCGGCGGCGATCGGTTTGCCCTGGTCGAAGCGGCGATAGCTGCGGGTCTTGAGCACCATCTCTTTCAGCTTCATGTTGCCTCCTTGGGTTGGGTGAGGTTCTAGTTGTTCTCCACATCCTCGGGCCACGGCCGAAAGCGGTCCACCGGGCAGGAGGCGAATTCGTCTCGTTCGGCGTACAGGATGCTGCCCTCATAGATATCCGCCACATCCTCGACCGAAGCCGCGACCACCTGTCCCACGATGACCACCAGCTCGCCCTTTTCGCGCATCTCGGTGGCGCGGTGCCAGAGCAGCGCGCACTCCAGGTGGGCCACGCACTGGGCAATGCGCGGCGGCTTGACCTGCGTCGAGGGGATCGGCGTCAAGCCGATGGTGGAGACTTCGTTCAGCGTCGGGCCACGCTTGGCCCGCCCCGCCTGGATCACCTGATCGATCAGATCCACCCTGGGATAGTTGAACACGAACTCGCCCTGGGTCAGGATGTTGCGATAGGTGTCATGGTAAGAAGCGCACTGCATCATGACCATGTTCGAGCCCACCGGCGTGTTCCAGGTGTTGACCTCCACCGCCACATGGCCGGTCTCGCTCATCGTCGTCACCAGCGCCACATGGCTAAAGTAGCCCACCTGCTTCCACAGCCAATTCAGGGGCATCTGCCCCTTCAACGCCGGATCAAGCTGGATATCGCGCTTCATCTTTTGCCTCCTCGGGAGCT
>JAAYEA010000340.1 GCA_012689325.1 Chloroflexota bacterium | reverse complement strand
CAGCTCGGCGGGGTCGTCGTTATAGCCTGGGATGATGGGGATGCGCACCCAGACCTCGGCGCGGCCCTGGACCAGCCGGGCCAGGTTGTCCAGGATCAGCCGGTTGCTGACCCCCGTTCCTCGCCGGTGCAGCTCCTCGTCATGGGCCTTGACGTCCACCAGAAAAATGTTGGTGTAGGGCAGCACCATCTCCAAGGACTCCCACGGCACGTTGGCCGCCGTGTCCACCGCGGTGTGCAGGCCCCTGGACTTGCAGGCCCGCAACAGCGCGCGCAGGAAATCGGGCTGGAGCAGCGGCTCGCCGCCGGAAAAGGTGACGCCGCCCTTGGAGGGAGCGTAATAGTCGCGGTCCCGCTCCACCTCGGCCAGCACCTGCTCCACGGTCATGCTCCTGGCTTTGGTCACCAGCGCCCCGGCAAAGCATTCCTGCACGCAGCGCCCGCAGGCCTGGCAGAAATCGCGCACATAGAGTCGCTGGCCGCCCAACAGCAGTTGGGCGTTGTGGGCGCAGGCCCGCACGCAGTTGGCGCAGCCAACGCATTTGTCGGGAAAGAACTGGATTTGAGGGCCGAGGGGCTGGGATTCGGGGTTGTGGCACCAAAAGCAGCGCAGGTTGCACCCCTGCAAAAAGACGGTGGTCCGGATCCCCGGGCCATCGTGGATGGAGAAACGCTGGATATCGAAAACGAGACCTTCCATGGGCGAACGCGCTCCGCAAGACAAGCTAGAACCCTATGTTATGCGCTTCCGCGCACAAGGCAAGAAAGACCAGGCGCGGTCGCGCGATTTGGCGGCCGGAGCGCAATCGTCTAGACTGGAGGCGACACCTGCAGAGGGAGGAAAGCATGAAGATCACCGGCGTTCGCTTTCTGCGCGTCAAGGGCCAGTGGGCCTACGAGGGCCCCATGACGGAGGAGCGGCTCATCCGCCCGACGGACATCTATCCCGAGCTGCGGGCGCAAGGGGCCTATTCGCCCCTGGATCCCCGCCTCAAGTCGCCTTTCGATCTCCAGGCGCAGTTCCTGCTCATCGACACCGACGGCGGCGTGAGCGGCATGTTCGGCCCCACCTCGGACGAGGTCGCCCGGATGGTGGCCCAGCAATTCGCCCCCCTGCTCATCGGCGAGAACCCCCACGCCGTGGAGCGCATCTGGGACAAGATGTACCGCCACGCCATCCACGGGCGCAAGGGCACCCCCATGATGGCCATCAGCGCGGTGGACCTGGCGCTGTGGGACCTGAAGGGCAAGCTGCTGGGAGCGCCGGCTTATGTGCTGTTGGGCGGCCCCACGCGGGACAGGAACCGCGCCTATGCCTCCATGCTGGGCTATTCCATCGCCCCCGACTTGGCGGCGCAGCGCGCCCGGGAGGTGGCGGCCCAGGGCTACACCGCCACCAAGTGGTTTTTCCGCCACGGCCCCGCCGACGGGCCGGAGGGCATTCGCAAGAACCTGGAGCTGATCCGCGCGGTGCGCGAGGCGGTGGGTCCGGACGTGGAGATCATGTTCGACGCCTGGAATAGCTGGGATGTGCCCTACACCCGGCGCATGGCCGAGCTGGCCGCCGAGTATCGCCCCTGGTGGTTCGAGGAGCCGGTGCTGGCGGACATGATCCCGCAATACGCCGAGCTGCGCCGCACGGTGCGGGGCGTCGCCATCGCCGGCGGCGAGCACGAATACACCCGCTGGGGCATCAAGTCGCTCTTGGAGGCGGGCGCGGTGGACATCCTGCAACCCGACCCCACCTGGGCCGGCGGCCTCACCGAGATGGTCAAGATTTGCGCGCTGGCCTCGGCCTATGGCATCCCCGTCATCCCGCACCACGGCGCCATGGCCTCCTTGCAGCTCATCGCCTCCCAGGCCCTCACCACCTGCCCCATCCAGGAGTGGCTGATCCAGCATGGCACGGTGGGCCAGGTCTTTCTGAAACACAAGATCGCGCCGGCCAACGGCTATATCGAGCTGCCCGCCGAGCCCGGGCTGGCCATGGCGCTGGATGAGAGCGTCATCACCTCTCGCGAGGAGGTCCGGTTCTAGGGAGCGCCGCGGCGGGAGGAAAAGGCGTGGAGGGCGATCCCCACGGCGACGGCGAGGTTGAGGCTGTCCACCCGGTCGCTGTGGGGGATGCGCACGCTGGTCCCCAGAGCACGGACCTCGGGGGCCAGCCCCGCCCCCTCGTTGCCGAAAACCAGCGCCAGGGGCGGCTGCCAATCCACCTCGCCCAGCGCGTGCTCGCCGTCGGTCATGAAGGGATAGAAGTGATGGGCGAAGCGCCGCCGGTAGTCAGCGAGGCTGGCGAAACGCGCGGCCCGCACCTGAAAGAGGGCGCCCATGGAGGCGCGGACAGTCTTGGGGTCGTAAAGGTCCACCGCCGGCTCGATGATGGCGAGGTCGGCCAGGCCAAAGGCCAGCATGGTGCGCAGGATGGTGCCCAGGTTGCCGGCGTCGCTGGGGTTGACCAGCGCCAGGTGATCGGCTTGCGAATCCAGCGCCGCCTCGTATTTGCGAAAGACGCCGATAGCATAGACGTTGCCCTGCCCCGCGATCCTGGCGATGGCCGCGTCGGCCACGTCGGCATAGAGCCGCCGCCGCTGGCAGAGCTCGCGAATCCGGGCCACGCCCTCATTCTCGCCGCCCGCCGAGCTCACCAGCACGCGGACGACCCGCTCCGGCTGGTGGGCCAGCAGCTCGAGGGTGGGATAGACGCCGATGGCGTAGGAATAGTCCAGGCTTTTCTTGTATGGCCCCAGTTTGGCGGTCATGGCAGACCTCACAGTCCAGATCGCGCAGCATCGACCGCCACACTGTAGCGCATCTCGGCGGCGCGGTCAAGTGGCTGTGGTGGCTTCGGGCAAAAGCCAGCAACGTGGAGGAATCCGATGGGGCAGTACCATCCCCAAATGACCGCGGACGACGTAGTCGAGATCGTGCAGCTCTTCGAGCGCCACCACCTGCCGCTCTGCATCGACGGCGGGTGGGGCGTGGATGCGCTGCTGGGAGTCCAGACGCGCCCCCACCTTGACCTCGATATCGCCGTGCCCCACCTGGAGGTGTCCCGCATACGCGCCCTGCTGGAGGCGCGCGGCTATCGAGATGTGCCCCGCGACGACACGCGCGACTGCAACTTTGTGCTGGGCGATGACCAGGGGCGCCTCATTGACATCCACACCTACATCTTTGACGCGGAGGGCCGCTGCATCTATGGCTGCGCGTACCCCTATGATTCGCTCCTGGGGAGGGGGTCCATCAACGGCCACCCGGTGACCTGCATCACGCCAGAGTGGATGGTCAAGTTCCACACCGGCTACCTGCTCGACGAGGACGACTATCACGACGTCAAGTCGCTCTGCCAGCGCTTTGGCCTGGCGCTGCCCGCCGAGTACGATCGGTTCGAAGCGACGCCATGACCGCGACCATTATGCTTCCCATTTCCACCACAAGCGAAAGGCGCTCATGACCCCCGTTCGAATGCACGCCGACGAGATAGATACCGACGAAACGCTGGTGGCCCGCTTGCTGGCGGCCCAATTCCCCCAGTGGGCGGGCCTGCCCATCCGGCGCGTCCCTTCCTCTGGCACCGATAACGCCCTCTACCGGCTCGGCGAGGGCTTGGTGGCGCGGCTGCCCCGCATCCACTGGGCCGCCGGGCAGGTGGATAAAGACCACCACTGGCTGCCGAGGATCGCCCCCCATCTGCCCCTGGCCATCCCCGCGCCGCTGGCGGTGGGCGAGCCCGGCGCAGGGTACCCCTATCGCTGGGCCATCCACCGGTGGCTGGAGGGGGAAAATGCCACGGTTGACGATCTCGCCGACCCCGCGCAAGCGGCGAGGGACCTGGCGAGGTTCATCCTGGCCCTGCGACGGCTCGACCCCACAGGCGGGCCGGATGACGTCTATCGCGGCAAGCCGCTGGCCGCGCGGGACCGCCACACCCGCGAGGCGATCGCCGCCTCGGCGGCGCGCGGCCTGGTGGACGCCCAGGCCGCGACCGCGGCGTGGGAGGCGGCCCTGCGGGCGCCCGCCTGGGACCGCCCGCCGGCCTGGTTCCACGGCGACCTGATGCCGGGGAACCTGCTCTTCGTGCGAGGCCGCCTGAGCGCCATCATCGACTTTGGCGCGCTGGGCGTCGGCGACCCGGCCTGCGACCTGATCATCGCCTGGGGCTTTTTCTCCGGCGCCAGCCGCGAGGCCTTCCGCGCGGCGCTGGCGGTGGACGACGCCGCCTGGGCGCGCGGCCGCGGCTGGGCGCTGTCCATCGGGCTGGTCGCCCTGCCCTACTATATCGACACCAATCCGGGGCTGGCCGGGGTCGCCAAGAGGCAGATCGAACAAGCCCTCGCTGACCAACCTGGTTGCCGGTAAGGGCTCGGGGCGACGGGCGATAGAAACACACGACGGCCACGTTTCCGTGGCCGTCGTGTCATTCTCGCAACCCAGCGCGTCATCCCGCTAGATATACAAATCCCTCCTGGCGTACGTCACGTACGCGCCGACCATGCTCACGACCACGATCGCCAGCGACAGCGCCACGAAACCTCCGTCCAGCCGCGATTCGTTCAGGATCTTGACCGCGTCAAAGTACTTGAACGGCGTTAGGTACTTGAGAAAGTCGAGCTTGGCGCTCAGGGCGGTGATGATGGAGAGGAAATAGGTCCCCAGCAGGACCGACACCGCCAGCGAGCTGGCCCGCCGGTACTGCTTCATGGCGCACCCCAAAAGGAGGCCGATGGCCAGGAAGACCAATTGCAGGAGGAACAGCGCCAGCATGAGCAGGGCCAGGAACCGATAGAAAGCCGCATCGGGCGAATACGGCCTCGCGGTGACGATGGAGATCCCCCAGGTGACCAGCAGCAAGGCGACGCAGTTGAACAGCGCCGCCAGGGCCTTGGCGGTCACCACGCGGCTGCGGGTGACGGGCAACGTCAGGGCAAACTCGACGGTCTTGTCCCGCTCCTCCTTGGAGATGATCTCGCTGCCCCACATGGCCGCGGCGATGCCCAGCATGAGCACATAGTAGGCGAACATGAGTCCCACAAAGCCCGAGACCGTGGTCAGGTTAAAGCCTTCCATGCTGAACGCGGCCAGCAGCGCCGGCGGCATGGCGTCCAGCACCTTGAGCATCTCGGGGTTCTCGAAATACGCCGAGAACTTGGCCGTTCCGATGGTCACGAACAGGGCCACGATGACGCTCCAGATGAGGAGCGACTTTAGGTTTCCCTTCACTTCCCTCACAAAGATGTTCATCTCTGGCTCCTCACACCACCGCCGGGATGTCTCGCCGGCGGTAGAGAACATAGCTCGCGACCAGGGAGACCACGATCACCGCGAGGCTGAGCGCCGCCAGCGGGGCGTCATAGGCCGCGTGCTGGACGATATAGTGCGGGTCAAAGTGCTGGAAGGGGGTGATCTTTTCCAGCGCGCTCTCGCCGAGCAGGTCGCCAAAGGCGCTCAGCACGTACATCCCAAACCCCAGCGCCATGGCGTAGGGCGTCACGCTCCTGATCCGCTTGACCAAGAGCGACACCACCAGCCCCACCGACAGGAAAAAGAGCTGGAAGGGCACGACGCTCAGCAAGAGCAGCCACAACGGTTTGGTTTCGAAGGATTGGCCCCCCGTGAACATGGCGAGCGCGAGCAAGCTGGCGCCCCAGACGACGGCATCGGTGATGGCCAATCCCGCCAGCACAGCAAGCAGCTTGCTGGTGAGGATCTGGGCCCGCCCCACCGGCTTGGCCAGCAGGAAATCGGCGGTCCATTCCCGCTCCTCGATGGAAACCAGCGCAAAGCCATAGCTCGCCGCCTGGATCGCCAGGCAGATCTGCACAAAGAGGAAGGCCAGGCCAAAGTAGCCCAACACCGTCGAAAGGTCCGTGTCGTTCATGCCAAAGGCGGTGAGCAGCTCCTTGGGGAACTGGGACATCATCTCGTTCAGCAGCGCCGCGTCCGCGGCGAACGAAGAAAAGAGCGAAAGGTACAGCAGGATCAGCGCGGCGATCGCCAGCGACCAGATGATCACCGACTGCCGCCGCATCCCGAACTCTTGGTGCAAGATGTTCATGCGCATGGTCATCACCTACTCGTAGTAATGCATAAAGATCTCTTCCAAGGTCGGCTCCTCGATGGTCACGTCCGAGACCGTCACGGCGCCGATCTTGTGCAAGATCGCATTGATATCGCCCTTGTAAAAGAAGCGGATCGCCCCGTTCTGTTGCTCCAGGTTGGTTACGCCGGGGAGGTCAAGGAACGCGGCGTCGAGGCCGTCAGCCGTCACGCGGACCTTTTTATAGTTGTTCTGCTGCAAGGTCCGAATGTCCGCGATCTCGATGAGCCGGCCTTCCTTGATGATGCCCACGCGGTTGCACATCCGTTGCACTTCGCCCAGGATATGGGAGGAAAAGAACACCGTCACGCCGCGCTGGTTCTCCTCCCGGATGAGCTGGAAAAACTTGGCTTGCATCAGCGGGTCGAGGCCAGCGGTCGGTTCGTCGAGGAAGAGCAGCTTGGGCTGATGCAAGAGCCCTTGCACGATGCCCACCTTTTTCCGGTTGCCGTAGGAGAGGTCCTCGATGCGGCGGTTCATCTCGAGCTCCATCAGCTCGGCCAGCTCGTTCATCCGCTGGGTGCAGTCCCGCTCGTAAAAGCTGGCCGAGTATTTGAGCAGGTCGATGACCTTCATCCGCTCGTAATAAAAGACCTCGGAAGGCAGGTAGCCGATGTCGCGTCTCAGCTCGGGCCCGTGCAGGAAGCAGTCCTTGCCGAAAATGGTGGCGCTCCCGCTGGTGGGGTGGATCAGGGAGAGGAGCAAGCGGATGGTGGTCGACTTGCCCGCCCCGTTCGGGCCGATAAAGCCGAAAATCTCGCCCTCGCCCACTTGGAATGAGACATCGATGATGCCCCGGGCCTTGCCGTAATACTTGGTCAGGTTGTTGACTTCGATGACGCCCATACGACACTCCTTCTGCTAGACTACCGTCTGGACCAAGATAAGCCGCCGACATCCCCTGCTTGACGCCCTACCGAACAACACCCCCGCAAGCCCGGCTCTCGCCGTCTTGGGGGGTGCAGGTCCCTGGCCTGGTGGCCGCATGGCCTGTGCGCCCGTGACCGGACGGTGACCACCATATATTGTATGCGACTAACGTATAGGGCACAAATCTAGGGCGCGGTCCAGGCCACCCGGAACCCCAGGTCGTCCGCCTTCTCCCCCGCCGGCGCATGCTCGCGGGCCGTGCTGGTGACGTTATAGCCGCTCCAAGAGCCGCCGCGGATGACCCGGCGGCTGCCGCTGGCGGGAGGGTCATGCGGATCGCGATAGGGGGCGTAGGCGTCGGCCACCCACTCGCGGACGTTGCCCGCCAGGTCCTGCAAGCCAAAGATGCTGGCCCCGCAAGGATAGGAGCCCACGGCCACGGGGCCGCCCTCACCCCGTCCCGCATTGCGGCAGTCGGGGCGATCCTCGTCGCCCCAAGGGTACAGCCGCCCCTCCGCGCCGCGGGCAGCCCACTCCCATTCGGCCTCGCTGGGCAAGCGGATATCGGCGCCCAGCGTGCTGCCCAGCCACGCGCCATAATCCCGCGCGTCCTCCCAGCTCACGCCGACCACGGGCCAGAGCGCCTGGCTCTGGGGGTACCGGCCATTGGCCCACCCGCGGGGCGCGGCGTGGCCCGTGGCCGCCACGAAGCGCTGATACTGCGCGTTGGTCACCTCGAAGCGGGAGATGCGGAAGCTGGCGACGGCCACCAGGTGCTCGGGGCGCTCGTCAGCCTGGCCCTCCTCCCGGCCCATGAGCAGCTCCCCGCCCACCACCTCGACCACCTGCAAGTCCAGCGCCCGCCCCAGCAGATCCACCGCCTCGGCGTCGGCGGGGTCCACATCCCGCAGCAGCCGCTGGGCGCGGGGCCAATCCTCGGCGCGCAAAGCCTCCAGCCCGCCTGCGACGTCGGCGGAGCCGAGAGGGGTGTTGTTCCACAGCCAATAGCCCCCCGCGGCCAGGACCAACAGCGCCAGCACGATCCACAGCGCGCCGCTGCGCCGCTTGGGCTGCGCCTGGGGCTTGGCCTGGGGGCGCGGTTGGGGGCGAGGCTTGGGCTGGGCTTGGGGCGCGGCCGCCGGCGGGCGCAACGCTTGCGTGGGGATGTGCTCCACCACGCGGCCAGCCACCTCCACGGCCACCGGCGCGCCTCCCTCCGGGCGCAGGGTCAGGGCGCCCCGGTAGCGCTGCCCAGGGAGCAGCGCGCCGGTCCCCGTCACCTCCACCGCGATATCCCGGCGCCCCTGGGGCGGCAGGCCAAAGGCCGGGCCATTGACGCGCAGCCAGGGCTCGGAAGAAGAGAGCTCGCCGTGCGCCCCCGCGGGGCTGAGGTTCACCAGCGATAGCGTGACCGTGGCGCTCTCCCCCGGCTCGATGGCCCCAAAATCCAGCGTGCGGTCGATGACCTGCAACTTGGGCGCGGGCAGGCGCGGGTTCAGCGCCCGCAAAAAGACGTCCAGCCCGGCGTCCGACTCCTCCGGGTAGCGCAGCACCGCCTGTTTGGCCTGATCGGCGGCGATGGGGTTATAAATGGCCCCGCGCAGCCAGCCGTCCAGGCTGCCATCGTACAGGCGCTGCCGGGCATAGTCCCAGTGCTTGAGCGAAAGGTCGAGCATGCCGGTGACGGTGGTGGCCACATCGCCGCCGGGGAAAGCGATCGGCTGCGTGGTGCCCGAGAGGGAAGCGCGCACCGCCTCCAACTGGCGGCGGAACTCGGTGGCATCCAGCCGCTGATCCACCTCGTTGGCCAGGGCCCTTTCCAACACCAGCCGCAGCCCGGCAGGGGTATCGGCCAGGCGCGGGAACTGGTGCGGGTGATCGCGCGGGTCGTCGTCGGTGAGCAGGTGATAGAGCGTGGCGGCCAGGGCATAGACGTCGGACTTGGGGACCGTGCGCCCCTGGTATTGCTCCGGCGGGGCATAGCCCACCGTGCCGTAGGTATCCGACTGGCGGCGGCCGACCTTGCCGCCAGGGTCCACCATGTAGCGCGTTTTGGCCGTGCCGAAATCCACCAGCACCGCCTGGTTGCTGTTGCGATCAATGATGATGTTGGCGGGCTTGATGTCGTTGTGCACCACCGGCTCGGGCTGGACGCTGCTCAGGTACTCGAGCACGCGGCAGATCTCCACGCCATAGCGCAGCACGTCCTCCAGGGCCAGCGCCTTGCCATGGATCACGTTGCCCTGGTCGTCGGTCTCGGAGAGGTGTTCGGCCAGGTCCTCCCCCTCGATGTACTCCATGACGATATAGTTGTGCCCGCGCTCGGAGAAAAAGCCGTACATATCGGGGATGCCCGGGTGCTTGAGGGCGGCCAGGGTGCGCGCCTCGCGCTCGAAGCGTTCTCGGGCCTGCGCCTCTTGCCCCGGCTCGTAATAGGCCAGCATCTCTTTGACCACCGCCAGCCGGTCGAAGGCCTGGGTGTTGGCCGCCAAATAGATCGCGCCCATGCCGCCCTTGCCCAGCTTGCGCACCACGCGGTATTGGCCGTTGTTCATGGTCTGGCCGGGGAGCAGCGCCGAATCGGCGGCGCCGGGCAGGGGCGCGCGACACTGGCTGCAAAAGCGAGCGCTGGGACGGTTATCTTGGCCACAAACGGTGCAACGCATCTTCACTTCCCAAAGGTTCGTCCAAGGCCCTGGATCGCGCCCGCCAAGGCCGCGACCAGCAGGGCAAGCAGAGGCAGAATAAACGCCACAGCAACCACCAGGCCCAGCGGCGCCAGGAGGCCCCAGAGCACACAGGTCTCCCACGCGGCGTCAGGCCGCCATTCCCAATAGCCCACGCCGACGGCGGCAGCCAGTATGGCCCAGGCCGCCAGCCACCAGCGCCAGCCGCGGCGCACCGACTTGCAGACACGCCCAACCGACCGTCGCCAGGCTGCCACCACGGCCCGGGTCCGGGCGCGCGCCGCCGGAAGGGCGCCACGCCAGCCGCGCCCCACGTTGCGCCAGATCTCCAACGGCAGCGATAGCTGCACCGTGACCGGCACCGCGATCCGGCCAGCATGGGCGGCGCGGACCTCCACCGTCCCCTGCTGGACGCCGCGCAGCGGCAAGTCCTGCGTATGCACCAGGATCGTCACCTCGCTGGGCGGCTGGCCCGCCAGCAGGCCGATCTCGTCTGGGCGCGGCTGGAGCCAGGGCGCCTGGGAGGCCAGGTGGGCCTTGGCATACCCCCGCCCGGTGTTGCGCAAGCACAAGAGTTGGGTCAGCGTGCCCTGCCGCGCCACGCGCCCCACGTCCAGCGTCGCGGGCTCCACCGCGACCTGGGGGCGCGCCAGGCCCGGGTCCAGCCGCCGCAAAAAGGCCTCGAGCCCGGCGTCCTGATCGCGGCGCTTGCGCGCCCAGGCGGCGACGTCCACCAGGTCCAGGCGGTTCAAGTCGCGCAGCCAGCGCTCGAAATCCCCGTGGTAAAGATACCCCCGGGCCGCGTCCCAGTGCTTGTCGCACATGGCCGGGAGGGCGCCCGGGCTCGAGATGCGCTCACCGCCGGGGAAGGCAAAGCTGCCCACCGCCCGCTGCGGCGTCAGGATCGCTTCCAGGTGCTCGCGCAGTTGCCGCGCCGACGACCGGCTCGCCGGGTCCGGGCGCAGCGCCTGTTCCAGCGCCGAGCGCAAATCCGGGCGCAACGTGCTCAACCGGGGAAAGCTCCCCGGATGGTCGCGCGGGTCGTCGTCGGTGAGCAGGTGATAAAAGGTGGCCGCCAGCGCATAGACATCAGAACGCAGCTCGATCTGCCCGCGGCATTGCT
>JAAYEA010000339.1 GCA_012689325.1 Chloroflexota bacterium | reverse complement strand
GCCCATTTTTGTGGGCTGCACACTTGCCAAAAGGTCTGGTTTGCGGTATGATCGCTCAGGACAAAGATGCCGAAGGTGGGAGTCGAACCCACATGGAGCAACCTCCACTCACTTTTGAGGCGAGCGCGTCTGCCGGTTCCGCCACTTCGGCAATGAAGACAAGTATAGTCCAATAACCGATTTCCGTCAAATCTATCGGAGCAGGGGGGCTGCCCTCGCGGCCCTGGTTCATGGATCAGTCTGGCCATGGCATAAGGTGGGACAAGGATCATGGATGAATCGGCCTTGATCGCTGCGGCCAAAAAAGGCGATGTGCACGCCTTCAATACCCTGGTGCGCAGCTATCAGAGACTGGCCTACAACGTAGCCTATCGCGTTCTATCTGACCCCGAGAGCGCCGCTGACGCGACTCAGGAGGCCTTTGTCTCCGCCTACCGCGCGATACGCCAGTTCCGGGACGGCTCGTTCCGCGCCTGGATCCTGCGGATCGTGACCAACGCCTGTTACGACGAGCTGCGCAAGAAAAAACGCCGGCAGGAGGACTCGCTGGACGACTTGCTGGCGGAAAACCCCGACCACTCGGACATGATGGCGGACGACCAGGAGCTGCCGGAGGAGCACGCTTTGCGCCGCGAGCTGGGCGCGACCCTGCAGCGCGGCCTGGGCACGCTGCCCGAAGAGCAGCGCCTGGCGGTGGTGCTCTCGGACGTGCAAGGGTTTAGCTATGAAGAGATCGCCGAGGTGATGGGGGTGGCCTTGGGCACGGTCAAGTCACGCATCAGCCGCGGCCGGGCGGCGCTGCGCGATTATCTGTCGGGCCAGGGGGAACTTTTGCCAGCAGCCTATCGTCTAGCAAGTGAGTAAACGTGGCATTGGTGGAGCAAGAATAGCATGAGCAGCCTGACCCGACGTCTCTTCAGAACAGAACACGACCTGGCGCAAGAGGACCTGTCGGCCTATCTCGATAACGAGTTGGCCGCCAAGGACCGCGCCAGGGTGGAGCGGCATCTGCGCGCTTGCCCAGCTTGCCGCGCCGAGTTGGAGACCCTGCGCCGTACGGTCGACTTGCTCCATTTGCTGCCGGAAGTCTCCCTGCCCCGGTCCTTCCTCGTGCCCGTGACGGAGGGGCGGTTGGCGACGGCGCAGCAGCGCCCGCCCGCCTTTGCCGCGATGCGGCTCGCCTCGGTCATGGCCACCTTTCTTTTCGTGATCGCGCTTTCGGGCCGCCTCTGGCTGCAGTTGGAGCCCAGGCAGGCCGCGTTTGCGCCCGCGCCCCAGGCCATCGAGCAACCGGTTACCGTGATGGAGACCGTGGTGGTGGAAAAAGAGGTGGCCGTGGCGCGCGAGGTGGAAGCGGTGCAGGTTGCCGCGGCCCCTCAGGCTGCCGTCACCGAGGAGACGATGATGAAGGCCGCGGGCGCGGAGGATGTCACCACGCCGCCGAGCGGCGAGGCGGCCCCTGCGACGGCGGAGACGGCGCTCCTATCCAGGGAGGCGCCGCGCATCATGGCGGAGGCGCCGAGCACCCCGCAGGCCGAGATGGTGTCCCTGGCGCGCGCCGAGACGACGCCGGAGCCCGCGGCCACGTCCGAGCCTGTTTCTGCCAAGGCGGTCTCGGAGCCGACGGCTGCTGCCGTGCTGGCGCTCAAGGCCGCCGACACCCCCGCGGCCACAGCGGACGGGGCGGCAGGGAGCGCGGCATCGACCTATGGCGTGGGCGACGACCTGGAGCGAGGAACCGCCAGGCGCAACGAGTTGCTGCGGCCCATCCTGGAGGGGCTGATGTGGGTGCTGCTGGTGGCCACGGTGGCGCTCTGGGCGGGGACGGCGATGCTCAGCAAGCGGAGACGCGGCTAGCACGTCGGCGGCCAGGCCTGCCGGAGCGAATTCCAGGAATCCACGATATCGGTGTATAATGATGGTAGGGGACGCATCGATAGCGTGCTGATCGCAGAGAGGTGATCTCGGTGTACGGCAATCTGACCTACTTTATCTTTGCTTTGCCAGCGCTGCTTTTGGCGCTTTATGCTCAGGCGAAAGTCAAGTCGGCCTTTACCAAGTTTTCGGGGGTGCCCAACGCCCGCCGGATCTCGGGTTTTCAGGCGGCGCAGGTGCTGCTCTCCGCCAGCGGGCTGGGCAACGTCGACGTCGAGGGCGCCCAGGGCATGCTGGCCGACCATTACGACCCTCGCAGCAAGCGGCTGCGGCTCTCGCCCGACGTGGCGCAGCGGCCTTCGGTGGCGGCCATCGGCGTGGTGGCCCACGAGGTCGGCCATGCCCTGCAGGACCACACCGGCTACCTGCCGTTGCGGATCCGCTCGGGGCTGGTGCCGGCGGTGAACCTGGGCTCCTGGCTGGGCCCTATCATCTTTATGGTGGGCGTGTTGCTGTTGCCCACCACCAACGTAGCCTGGGTGGGGGTGCTGCTCTTCTCGTTGAGCGCGGTGTTTGCCCTGGTCACCCTGCCGGTCGAGCTGGATGCCAGCCGTCGAGCCATGCAGCTCTTGACGACCAATGGGCTGGTGACGACCGCCGAGGAAAAGGCCGGTGTCTCCAGCGTGCTCAGCGCCGCGGCATGGACCTATGTGGCCGCGGTGGCGCAGGCCCTTTCCACGCTGCTCTACTATGTGCTCATCCTCACCGGGGGACGTCGCCGCCGCTAGGCGACCGGCAGATTCGCAAAATAAGGGGCCTGGCTTTGCGCCAGGCCCTTTTGCGTTGTCTGGGCGAGGGGTCAGGGGACGCTACCCTGCTCGGGCGGCGGGCTCTCGCGGTCAGCGAGGGCCCTGGCCGCGGCGGCTTCGGCGGCCAACGTCTGCGCTGCGATGTGGCCGGGAAACCGGCTCAGGATCTCCTCGCAGATATCCAGCGCGGCCTGCCAGCGCCCTTCCACCAGCGCCGCGCCGGCCTCGCGCAGCCGCGCCTGGAGCCGCTCCTTTTCCTCGGCCAACTGGGACCAGCCCACGGTGTATTGGCGGGCGGGCTGGGTTGGCGGCGGGACCGCGGGCGCGGCAGGCGGCGGCGTGGGCTCGGCGGGAGGGGGCGGCGGCTCCCTCGCCACATCGGCCGCCAGGAAGGCGAGGATCTTTTTCGCGGCGCCGCGCAGATCGCTGGGCGAGCTGGACTCGCTGGCCTGATCGGGCCGGACCAGGGCAGCGATCATGGGGCTGGGGGGGTATTCCTCCTCCAGCTCGCGGGCGAGAACCTGGCTATAGAGCTGCTGGGCCGTGGCCGGGCGCTGCGTCGGGTCCGGCGAGAGCCCTCGCATCAGCGCGGCCTCCGCCTGCGGCGAGAGGTCCAGGAGCGATTGCACGGCGGAGGGAGGCGCGGCGGTGGCTTGCGGCGCCGACCCCGTCAGCAACAAGTAGAGCAGGGCGGCCAGGTCACGGATATCATCCTGGCGGGCCGTGGGCTTGGGCGCGGGGGCGCTGTCGGTTGCCTGTTGGGCGAGCAGGGCGATCCCCGCGTCGCTGACCCGCACCTGGCCTTCTTGGCCCAAAAGGACATTGGCGGGCACGAGATGCCCATGCCAGGCGCCGCGCGTGTGGAGGTGCTGCACGGCCGCGGAGGCGGCGCGCCAAATCAGCATGGCCTCGGGGTAGGGCGCTGGGCCGGGGTGTTGCTGTAGGTAGGCGCCCAGATCGAGGCCGGCAACATAATCCATGATCAGAAAAGCGTGGTCGCGGGTTTGCTCCAGGCCGTGGCAGCCGACCAGGTGGGCGTGTTCCAGCGCTGGGGTGGCGGCAAGCATCTGGCGGAAACGCTTGAGGAAGGCCGGGTCAGCGGCCAGGTCCTGGCGCAAGAGCTTGAGGGCGAAGAGGCTGTGGAGCCGCTCGTCATAGGCCAAAAAGACCTCGGCCAGCGGGCCTTGCCCCAAGCGCCGCCTGAGCTGGTAGCGGCCTGCTATCGTCTCGCCAATCTCCACCATGGTGCGCTCTCTTGCCTTGGGCGTGCTTGACATACGTGTGCTATCTACTATACCGGGCTGCGGCCCTTTGTCAAATCCACTCCCGGACTGCTGGCGCGTCCGGGAAGCAGGCCGCGGCGGTGCCCTCCACAATTGACCTTTGGCTGGTCCCAGGGTATAATTCGGCGTCCGAGCCGGGGCTGCCAAGCGGATCAGCCCGTCTCGAGCAGGCGCGAGGAGACAGTTTCCTGTGAGACTGATGGTCGTTTTGCCGACATACAACGAGGCCGAGAACCTGCCCAAGATGGTGGAGGCGTTGCGGTCTTGCGGGGTGGAGGGGCTCGCCGTCCTCGTGGTGGACGACAATTCCCCCGATGGCACGGGCAAGCTGGCGGAGGGGCTCAAGGCCCGCCACCCTGAGACGGTGCACGTCCTCCATCGCTCCGGCAAGATGGGCCTGGGCCCCGCCTATGTCGCTGGCTTCAAGTACGCGCTGAGGCACGGCGCCCAGCGCATCGCGCAGATGGATGCCGACTTTTCGCATGACCCCGCCTGCCTGCCCGTCTTTATGCGGCTGATGGATGAGCAGGGCTATGATGTGATCATCGGTTCTCGCTACGTCCCCAGCGGCAAGCTGGACGCCGCGTGGGGGTGGTGGAGGCGCTTCTTGAGCGGCTTTGGCAATCGCTATGCCACCCTGGTCACGGGCCTGCCCCTCCGTGACGTGACCTCGGGGTTCAAGTGTTTCACCCGAGAGACGCTGGCTGGGCTGGACCTGGATCACATCTCCTCCAGCGGTTACGCTTTCCAGATCGAGGTCAACTATGCCTGCTACCGGGCGGGCCGTCGTATCCACGAGGAGCCTATCACGTTCGAGGACCGGGTGATGGGCCGCTCCAAGATGTCGTCCAAGATTATCCTGGAGGCGATGTGGCGGGTCTGGCAGATGCGATGGCGCTACTAAAGGGTTTCCTCGCCAAGCGCAACATCGCGCTGCAGGATGTCCTCATCATCCTGGGCCTGCTTCTCTTGCCCCTGCTCTTCTTCTGGCCCGTGACCCTGGGCGGCAAGACGCTCCTGCCGCTGGATAACCTCTTTGCCTGGGAGCCCTGGGCGGCGCGCGCGGCCGAGTTCGGCGTCACGATCCCGCACAACGGCCTGCTCAGCGACCTGGTCCTGGAAAACTATGCCTGGAAGCGTTTCATCCTCGAGTCGTTGCAGGGGGGCGACCTGCCCCTGTGGAACCCCTACCTGTTCGGCGGCGTGCCCTTCCTGGCGGCTGGCCAGCATTCGGCTCTCTATCCGCTGAGCGTCCTCTACTATATCCTTCCGCTGGCGCAGGCCTATGGCTGGTTCACCGTCATCCAGCTCTTCTTGACCGGTGTGTTCGCCTTTATCTATGGGCGCGTCATCGGCCTGAACCGCTTTGGCGCGGTGATCGCGGCCATCACCTACACCTTTAGCCTGTTCATGATCGTGCAGGCCGTGTTCCCGATGATCATCGCCGCCGCGGCCTGGCTGCCGCTGCTGCTGACCGCCATCGAGATGATCGTGCGGCGGCAGTGCGCGGCGCCGGCGCGCTCGCCAGCCCCTTATGTGCTGTTGGGGGCGCTGGCCCTGGGCTGCGAGTGGCTGGCGGGGCACGTCGAGATCACCTATTTCGTGCTCATCGTGCTGGCGTTGTATTCGGCCTGGCGGCTGGCCGGGGAGGGCTGGCGCCTGCGCCGGGAGCATGGCCCCAAGGTGAGCTGGCTCCGGGCGGTGCGGACGGGTCTCTCGCTCCTGACGATGGTGCTACTGGGCACGGGGCTGGCGGCGATCCAGGTGGTGCCGCTGTACGAGCTGGTGCGCACCAGTTTCCGGCAGGGCTCGGCCAGCCTGGACCAGGTGTTGGGCTGGGCTTACCCCAAGCGCCGGCTGCTGGCCTGGTTCATGCCCGATTTCTACGGCAACCCCACCCACCACACCTATTTCGATGTCCTGCGGCGCGTCTTTGTGCCGGTGACGCGCAACGTTGCCGGCGACCCCATCACCACCATCGATTGGGGGATCAAGAACTATGTGGAGGGCGCCGTCTACGTCGGCATCCTGCCGTTGTTCTTGGCGCTTATCGGGATGGCGGGGTGGGGGTGGCCCTGGGGGAAGCGCCGGGCGGAGGCGCCCGCTGTCGAGCGTCCCGGCGGCCGGACCTATGTGGGGTTCTATGCGGCCCTGTCGGCCTTCTCGCTGTTATTGGTCTTTGGCACCCCGCTGTATGCCCTGATCTATCACTTGCCGGGGCTCAGCCAGTCCCATTCGCCCTTCCGCTGGGTCTTTCCCCTGACCTTCAGCCTGAGCGTGCTTGCCGGCTGCGGCGCCTGGTACCTTTCCAGCGCGGCGCGGCGGGTGGCCCGCCTGCGGCGAGCGTTGGGCTGGGTTGCGACGCTGGGAGGCGCGGCGCTTTTGGCGGGGCTGGGCGCCAGCCTGCTGGCGGCGGAACGGGTCATCCCCCTGGCGGAGCGGGTCATGCTCCGCCTGGCGCAGGCGCCGCAAGCCTTTGCCGATGGGCGGGTCTTTTATAGTTACCAGTTCGGCAATCTGGCGGTCCTGGGTGTGCTGTTGGTGGCCACGGGGGCCGTGCTGTTGCTGGCGCGGGGGGCGGCTTCAACTCGGCGGTGGGGCGGCCTGGCCCCCTGGCAGGCGCTGGCGGCCCTGTTGCTGGTGGCGGACCTTTGGTGGGTGGGCCACGGTTTTAACACGGCCGCCGACCCGGCGATCCTGGAGATCGAGCACCCGCTGGTCGAGTTCCTGCAGAGCGACCCCGAGCCGTACCGGATCACGGTCTTTGACACGCGGAGCGCCAAGCCTTTCATCGCCAACGTGGGCATGTACTATGACCTGCAGGACATCCGCGGCTACGACTCCATCATCCCCAAGCGCTACACCGACTATATGGGGCTGATCGAGGAGCAGGGCGAGCTGCTCTACAACCGCGTGGCGCGGCTCCGCTACCCGGAGTCGCTGGATTCGCCGCTGCTGGACCTGCTCAACGTCAAGTATGTGATCACGGCGGAGACCATCGACCGGTCGGGCTATACCCTGGTCTATGATGGCGAGCTGCGCGTCTATCGCAACGACGACTATATGCCGCGCGCCTTTATCGTCTATGAGGCCGAGGTGCTGCCCGATGAGCCAAGCCTCTTTGCGCGGCTGCGCGCTTTTGACCCGCGGCGGGTGGCGCTGTTCGAGCAAGCGCCCGAGCTGGCCCTGGGCCAGGCGCCCGGCGGCGCGGCCACGGGCTCGGTCTCGATCGCTTCCTATGGGCTCAACGAGGTCGAGCTGGACGTGACCTTGCCCGTCACCGGCGTGGTGGTGCTGGCCGACAGCCACTTCCCCGATTGGTCCAAGGCCTTCCAGGGCTGGAAAGCCTACGACACGACGCCGGGGGCCGAGGAGGAGCGCGAGGTCGGCATCTATCGCGTGGATGGCAACTTCCGGGGGTTCGTGCTGCCGCCCGGCGAGCACCACCTGCGCGTGCGCTACACGCCCATGTCGCTCAAGTTCGGCCTGTTCGTGAGCTTTATCTGCGCCGCGATGCTGCTGTTGCTGGCCATCACCTGGGCCTGGCAGCGCTATTACCACGAGGAAGACGGTGGCGACATGGTGCGGCGGGTGGCCAAGAACACCGGCGCGTCGGTGCTGCTGACCTTGCTCAACCGCGCGGTGGACATGGCCTTCGCCATGTTCATGCTGCGCATCCTGGGCCCGGAGAACGCCGGCAAGCAGACCTTTGCCATCGTCCTGGTGACCTGGTTCGAGATCCTCACCAACTTTGGGCTGAACACCTTGCTGACGCGCGACGTGGCCCGGGACCGGCTGCACGCCAGCCGCTACCTGGCGAACACCACCTCCATGCGGCTGGGCCTGTGCACCATCGCCCTGCCCCTGGTGGTGCTGGTCAGCCTGGGCTGGCGCGCCGCCTTTGGGCTGACCACGGATACCATCATCGCCATCCTGCTCTGGTTCGTCAGCCTCTTCCCCAGCGGCGTCTCCGCCGGGCTCTCCGCCGTCTTTAACGCCTACGAAAAGATGGAATACCCGGCCATGATCTCCACGCTGACCACGTTCCTGAAGGTGGCGGGGGGGACCGTGGTGCTGCTCCTGGGGTGGGGGTTCGTCGGGCTGGCGGGCGTCTCGATCGTGGTGAGCCTGCTGACCATGCTGATCCTGCTGGTGGCGGTGTCGCGCATCTGCTGCCCGCTCCGGCTCGAGTTCGACCGCAAGCTGCAAAAGCAGATGTTTGTGGAAGCCTATCCCCTGATGCTTAACCACCTGCTGGCGACGCTCTTTTTCAAGGTGGACGTCACGCTGCTGCAGGCGATGAAGGGCAATGTGGCGGTGGGGTATTATGGCGCGGCCTACAAGCCCATCGACGCGCTGACCATCATCCCCTCGTATTTCACCATGGCCGTGTTTCCGATCATGGCCCGCTTTGCCACCTCGGCCCGCGACTCGCTGATGCGCGCCTACCAGGTGGCGGTGCGCTTCCTGCTCTTGCTGGCCGTGCCCATCGCCATCACGGTCTTTTTCGCCGCCGAGCCGCTGATCTACCTGTTGGGCGGCTCCGGCTACCTCCCCGATTCCATGATGGCCCTGCGGCTGCTCATTGGCTTTCTGCCGTTCAGCTTTATCAACGGCGTGACCCAATATGTGCTGATTGCCCTGGAGCAGCAGCGCTTTTTGACCAAGGCTTTCCTGATCGGGTTCGCCTTCAACCTGCTGGCCAACCTGATCTTTATTCCCCGTTTCAGCTACCAGGCTTCGGCGATCATCCACATCTTCGCCGAGGTCGCGCTGATGATCCCCTTCTATTATGGCATTCGCAAGCACCTGGGCAGCGTGCCCTGGCTGGCGCTGACCTGGCAGCCGGTGGTGGCGGGCGCCGCGATGGCGGCGGTCCTGCTGGTGTTGAGGAACGGCAGCCTGGTCTGGACCCTGCCGCTGGGGCTGCTCGTCTACGCGGGGCTGCTGGTGGCGCTGGGCACCTTTGGCGAGCAGGAGCGGGCGCTCCTGCGCGGATTGGTGAAGCGAAGAGACGCCGGAGGGCCGGAGGGCCGGTCTAGCAGCTAGCGGATTGGGCTAGAGAGCTTCACGCTCCGGTATGCTGCCAGGGGTTAAAGACTGTCGCCCCGCTATGTTGGAAATCTTGCTGGTTGCGAGTCACCAGGGTGAAATCGCCTTTGACGGCGATCGCGGCGATCAGCGAATCCAGAGCGGGCATGGGCGTGCCCGCTTTCTCCAGAGCGCTGACGAGCGTTCCCCAGATCAGCATGACCTCGGTATCTATGCCCTGAACTCGCCCGGCAAAGCGCACGAGCAGTTGACTCTGCAGCCAATCGTGCAGGGATAGCTTTTTCGGCTCATCGGCCAGTCTCTCGATCCCCTTCCTGATCTCGCCTATGGTGATCACGTTCAGATAGAGGCTCTGCTCATCAATGCTGTCGATCCACCGGAGCACGTTCGGATCAGGCCGCTTGGCTACCAACTCGGAGATGACACAAGTATCAAGGAGATAGTTCATGCCGGCTCAAACTCGGCGCGGATCGGGCTCCTGTCTCGGGTCAGGTCTAGTCCAGCATCAACGAGCGGCGAACCGCGAAAGAACTCGGATACTCTCTGTTGTGCCAGCACTAGCTTGCGGTACTCGTCATACGAGATCACCACAGCGGTCTCGGCTCCTCTTCTGGTGATCACCTGGGGACCGCTCTCGATGGCTTCCTCGATGACCTGGCTAAGCTTGTTCTTCGCTTCCTGGACTTGCCACACTCGTCTCATGGGCAACCTCCTGTCTAGTCTGTCTAGATTATACGCACAGCGACGATGCGTGTCAAGCAAGAGTTTGGGCTTTGGGCCAGGACTCCCGATGCGCGGATCAAGACCTGCAGGCCGAGCTGGAAGCGGCGCGCAAGCAGGAGCTGGCGCGTGAGCGAGCGTGCATCGAGCGCTTGCAGCGTTTCCGCCGGTAGCTGCTCTACCGGTGCGGATCGACCTGCGAGACCCCGAAATCCACCCCGCGCAGCGCCAGCAGATCCCCCAAAAACCGCGCCGTCGTCGGGATGATGGTCTGTTCCATGTGCTGCATGGGCGTGTGTGGCGCGTCCGGCAGGGTGAGCAAGTGATTGGGTACGCCCGCTGCCGTCAGCTCGGCGGCCAGGTCCACGGCGCCCTGGTAGGGGACGAGGGCATCGGCGGTGCCATGCACCAGCAACGTGGGCGGGCTTTTCGGGTTCACGCGCGGGAAGGTGCGCCAGGTGGCGGCCGGCGAGCCCCACATGTCCAGCACGGCCAAGAGCCCATCGCGCTGGGCATCCACCGGCTGGGCCACGTCGTGGACCAGGTGCAGCACGAGCATCCCGCCGGCGGAGCCGCCCCCCAGGGCGATATGGCGGGCGTCGATCCGATACTCGGCGCCATGGGCGCGGGCCCACTCCAGCGCCGCGCGGCCATCGGCGACCGCGTCGCGCAGCGTGCCGGGCATGTCCGGGGAGGGGTCGGCGCGCACGCGATAGTCAGGCGCGAGGCAGACATAGCCGCGCGCGGCAAAAGCCTTGGCGAACCAGGGAATGTAACGCTGGCGCCGGTCGTTGCCGGGGCGGAAGCCGCCGCCGTGGAACCAGAGGATGGCCGGGCGGGCCGCCAGCGTGTCGCCCGCTGGCTGATAGAGGTCCAGGCGCAGGGTCTCGGGCTGGCCCTGGGCATTGGTTACCTGGGCGAAGGCGATGTCCTCGATGGTTTCCACCTCGAACAGGGGAGTCAGGTAGCGGGGCGCGTTCTTGGTCATGATGGCGATCTCCTTGGGCGTTTGCGCTGGTGTTGCGCCCAGTGTAGCCGCCCTGCCGGGCCTGTCAAATCCTTCTTGGACGCATCCGCGCGGCTGTGCTATAATTCCCCCATCTAGCGCCTCGCATCCAACGGCGGAGGGGGCATTGAGGAGGAGCATGATGAGCGAGCGGATCTATATCAAGGACATCGCCGCCCATGTGGGCGAGCAGGTGACCATCAAGGGCTGGATCTATAACCGCACCGACAAGGGGCGGCTGCAGTTTCTCCTGGTGCGCGACGGCACGGGCGTCGTGCAAGCGGTGGTGTTCAAGCGCGACGTGACGCCCGAGATGATGGAGGATGCCCGGCGCGTCACCCAAGAGTCATCGGTGATCGTCACCGGCACGGTGCGGCAGGACGAGCGCGCCCCGGGCACCCCCGGCGGCTTTGAGCTGAGCGTCAGCGACTTCAAGATCTACCAACTGGCCGAAGAGTATCCGATCTCGCCCAAGGAACACGGCATCGAGTTCCTGATGGAGAACCGCCACCTCTGGCTGCGTTCGTCCCAGCAACACGCCATCCTGCTGGTCCGCGCCGAGATCATCCGCGCCGTGCGCGAGTGGCTGGATGGCAACGGCTTTGTGGGCGTGGACACGCCGATCCTCACCCCGACCTCGTGCGAGGACACCACCTCGCTCTTCGAGACCGACTATTTCGGGCGGCCGGCCTACCTGACCCAGTCCGGCCAGCTTTATAACGAGGCCACGGCCATGGCCATGGGCCGGGTCTATTGCTTTGGCCCCACCTTCCGCGCCGAAAAGTCCAAGACCCGCCGCCACCTGACCGAGTTCTGGATGGTGGAGCCCGAGATGGCCTGGGCCGACCTGGACGAGGTCATGCGGGTGGAGGAGCAGTTCGTCTCGCACATCGTTCGCTCGGTGCTCAAGAACCGGCGGGCCGAGCTGCTCGAGATCGGGCGCGACCTGGCGCCGCTGGAGCGGATCGAGCCGCCTTTCCCGCGCATCGCCTATAGCGAGGCGCTGGGCATCCTCCGCGAGGAGGGGCTGGAACTCCCCTTCGGCGAGGATTTCGGCGCGCCCCACGAGACGGCGCTGGGCGAGCACTTTAACCGGCCGGTGTTCGTGCACCGTTACCCCGCGCGCTGCAAGGCCTTCTACATGGAAGTGGACCCGGAGAACCCCGAGTTGTCCCTGTCCGTGGACCTGATCGCGCCGGAGGGCTTTGGCGAGATTATCGGCGGCGGGCAGCGCACCGACAGCCTGGAGCTGATGGAGCGGCGCATTCAGGAGCACAAGCTGCGCCGCGAGGCCTACGGCTGGTACCTGGACCTGCGCAAATATGGCTCGGTGCCCCACGCCGGCTTTGGGCTGGGCATCGAGCGCACCGTGGCCTGGATCTGCGGGCTGGGCCACATCCGCGAGACCATCCCCTTCCCGCGGCTGCTGGACCGTCTGGAGCCGTAATCGCCAGCAGCGGGAACACGTCGTACAAGAGGCCGGCGCAACGCCCCGCCAGGGCGCGCGCCGGCCTCTTTTTGCGCGTGCGCCGCCAGAAAGGCGATTTGCCATTCTTCAACAAACTGATGTATAATATACGCGATGGTTGCTTGAAAATGCCAAGGAGGGGGGCATGGCCCGATCCATCGCGCAAGTCTTTGCCGCGATCGCTGCCGCCAGGCGGCTATACGAGGGCCGGCTGTTCCAGGATCCAAACATCGTGGGCTTGGGCAGCGGCTACCGGCGTCGCGACGGCGAGCTGACCGATGAGCCTGCGCTGGTGGCCTATGTCGCCACCAAGGTCCCCGTCCGCCGCCTGAGCGCCGACCGTCTCTTGCCCCGCGCGCTAACCTTTTACCATCCCCTGGAAGCAGTGAACCTCACTGTCGCCACCGACGTGGTGGAGGTGGGGCGGATTTTCGCCTATGCGCACACCGGGCGCTATCGCCCCGCGCCAGGCGGCGTGAGCATCGGCCACCCCACGGCCACCGCCGGGACGCTGGGCGGCTATGTGCTGGATCAGCGCACCGGCGAGGTGCTTCTCCTCAGCAATAACCACGTCATCGCCGGACAGAACGCTTGCCAGGCGGGCGACCCGATCCTGCAGCAGGGCCCGCTGGATGGGGGGCTGGAGCCCGACGTATTGGCGCGGCTGGAGCGCTGGGTGCCGCTGGACTTTGCGCCCAACGGCTCGAACCTGGTGGATGCGGCGGTGGCGCGGCCCGTGATGCTTTCGGCGGTGGAGCTGGCGATCCTCGGGCTGGGGGCGGGCCCCAACGCGGCGACGGCGGCGCAGGTGGGCATGGCGGTGCAAAAGAGCGGCCGCTCCACCGAGCGAACCACCGGCGGGCGGGTGGCCTCCATCGATGCGACGTTCCGCGTGGACTATAGCTATACCGGCTCGCGGGTGGCCTGGTTCCGCGACGCCCTGATCGTGCTGGGCCCGGAAGGGTTCTCCCAGCCGGGCGACTCGGGCTCGCTGCTGCTGACCGAGGAGGCCGACCCCAAGGTGATGGGCCTGCTTTTCGCGGGGAATGCCAGCGGCGCCTTTTCCCTGGGCAACCACATCCAGCACGTGTTCAACCTGCTAGAGGTGGGGCTGGTGAGCCCGCTGGACGAGGCGCTGCGCGACACCCCTTGGCAAGGGCGGTGCGAGGACCTCTCCCGGCTGGCCGAAGCGCTGCGCGGTTCCGAGGCGGCGGCCAAGGTGCTGGCCTTGTTGCAGCGGCACAGCGCCGAGCTATGGCGCATCCTCCGGGAGCATCCCGACCTGCGGGAGCAGGCGGCGCGGGTCTTGGTCCCGCTCCTGGAAACGCTGCACGCGGCGGGCGGCCTGGAGGGCGCCAAGCTGGAGCGCCTGGAGGCTCTCCAGATCAGGGGCCTGCTCGACCGGCTGCAATCGCTGGCGAGCATCCCCCTGGGTAAGGGGCTGGCCTGGTTGCGCGGCGCCCTGGCGCGCTGCGAGGGGCAACCCCTGACCGAGCTCTTGAAAGAGACAGAGCAGCCCGTGGCGCTGCCGCCGCAAGCCGCGCCGCCCGAGCGCAACCAGGGACCGAAAGCGGCCGCGCCCGCTGCCCATTGGCCCGGGGCGCTAGCGCGACTGTTGCAGGGCGGCCGGGTCAGCGCAGCAGCAGCGGCAGCCGGACCCGGCAAGGCCCAGCGTAGCGGCTGATCCCCCCACCCCAGGTGCCGATCCAGAGCGCGCCCTCGTCGCCCGCGGCCAGCGCTTTGACCCAGGGCGCGGCCAGGCCATCGGCGACGGCGAACGACCGCCAGCGCTGCCCATCGTACACGCTCAACCCCTCCCGTGTGCCTGCCCAGAGGCGCCCTTGGCCGTCCAGCGCCAGGGCATGCACCGAGTTGCTGGCCAGGCCATCGGCGGCGGTCCAGGCGCGCCAGGCGACCCCATCCCACCGCCCGACGCCGCCCTCGGTGCCCACCCACACCCGCTCCTCCTGGTCCACCAGCACGGCCCAGACCTGGTTGTGCGGCAGTCCCTCGGCGACGGTGCGCGTCTGCCACGCCGAGCCGTCGTAGGCGATCAGCCCCGCGCTGGCGCCGAACCACTTGCGGTTGCGCCCATCCACGGCGATGGCCTGGGCGTCGGCGGCGCCGTAGGCGTGCCAGCGCTTGCCATCAAAGGCGGCGATCCCCGCGCTGGTGGCGGCCCAGGCGTAGCCCAGCCGGTCCACGACCACCGCGCGGACGTCCAGGGTGGGCAGTCCGTGGGTCGTGGTGTAGGCGCGCCAAGACCCTTGCTCCAGCAGGCTGATCCCCCCGGCGGTGGCGAACCAGACACGCTCCGGCCCGTCGAGGGCGATGCCGCGCACGCTATCGTTGATCAAGCCGGCGCCATTGGCCGAGGCGCGATAGGTCCGCCAGGTCGCCCCGTCATACCGGCTGGCCCCGCCCAAGGTCCCGAACCAGACCTGTACTCCCCGCGTCGCGACGGCCTGGATGGTGTTGTGGGGCGGCCCATCGGCGGCGAACCAGGTCTCCCACGTCGCCCCGTGGAAGCGGCTGATGCCCCCGCCCGCGGTGCCAAACCAGCGCTGGCCTGCGGGGTCGGTGGCGATGGCGACGACGCCGTCGCTGGCGAGGCCATCCTGGACGGTGTAGGCCGTCCAGCCCTGGCCGTCATATTCCGCG
>JAAYEA010000040.1 GCA_012689325.1 Chloroflexota bacterium | reverse complement strand
TCACGTCGAGCGACCTGGCGCCGCTGGGCGAATACCGCGAGGTCACGGTCGGCTGGACGCTGGCCGAGCGAGCCCAGGTGACGTGTTCCCTCGAGCCCACGGGTGCGGCCGTTCTGCTGGCGGATTATGCGACCTTGCAGCCAGGCGGGGCCTGGGGCGCCCGGTGGCTGGCGCTGGCGTGGCTCGGGGGGCTCTTGGCGGCCACGCTGCTTGTCGCGATCTGGTGGGAGCGACGGCGCGGGACGGAGCCGCTCCCTGAGGGCCCGCTCTCGCCGGCGGCGATTTCGGCGACCAGGGTGCTCGCCCTCCTCGCCGTCCTGGCAATCACGGGCCTGCTGGCGCGCCACGCCCTGGCCTTGCTTGGTCCCCAACGCTACGAGGGCGAGGCGCTGCTGACCCAGACCGGCCAGGCGCTGGCGGATCGTGACGCCTCCGGCGGGGAGGCCATCGTCGGGCTGACGGCGGCGCACGACGCGGGCTGGCTGGCCTACGGGCCCTATGAGCCATTCAAAGAGGGGCGCTACCGGATCCGTTTCACCCTCAAGCGCGGCGCGCAGGCGACCCGGCCGCTCATCGCTTGGGCCGAGATCACCGACGTGCCCGCGGAGGTCATCATGGGCCGGATCGAGATCACCGTGGACGACCTGCCGCAGCCCGAGCAGTACGAAGAATTGGTCCTGGAATTCAGCAACCTAAAGTGGCAGAAACTCGTCTTTAGGCTATACTTTGCGGATGCAGCCGACATCTGGCTGGACCGCATCGAGTTCCAGCGGCTCGGCGGGTTGCTAGGAGATGAATAGAGGCAAGTTACCGACTTGTGGAACCTCGGATCAATCGTTTTGAGCACTCGCTACGAGAGATGCCGTGGAGCATCTCGTGACATGACCCCGCACAGAGGGAAATCATGCAAACAGAGGAAGCACAGACTTGGCACGACTACCTGAGAAACTGCTGTCTGACTGATGCAAGTGAGACGGGACGACGCGACCTCGCTTTCTATGTTGACTATGCCTTCCCCAGGTTTATGACGACACTCGAGTATCTTCCTAACCATCCGGGGCGTGTGCTCGAACTGGGAGCCAATCCCTACTACTTGACCGTGCTGATGAAGAAATTGCTTCCGTATGAACTCGAGTTGGCCAATTATTTCCATGAAAACGAGGATACCCTATGCGTTCACGAGCAAGTACTGGTCAATCAGAAGTACAGTGAGACTCATGTATTTCGATACCGCGAGTTCAATGTAGAGACACAGCGATTTCCCTATCCAGACGGGCATTTCGACGGCGTGCTGTTTTGCGAAATCCTGGAGCACCTGACCAGCGATCCAGTGGCTGCGCTAGCGGAAATCCATCGTGTCTTGAGACCAGGCGGGTGGCTGCTCGTGACAACCCCAAACCTCGCCCGGTATGGGAATATCGTCAAGCTGTGGCTGGCCCAAAATCCGAGCGATCAGTATAGCGGCTACGGAGCTTATGGGAGGCATAACCGGGAATACACCTACCCCGAACTGCAACGGCTCATTAGCAGACAAGGATTCGCGATAGATCGCCTGGAAGCGCGACGCATTCACACACACACACACAGGACGCTAGCTGATCTGCGCATGTGGATTGTCACCAAGCTCAAGCCCGCTCGCTTTCATGAGGATAACCTCTTTTGCCTAGCAACCAAACATGGCGAATGCCCTGTACTGCGTCCAGCCTGGCTGTATCGCAGCCTGGCTGCGGAGCAACTTGATATGGCGGACGGATAGGTCGAGCTCCTTCGGCCCCGAATCGGCCAATTCGGGACCGCACGGTGGCGCGCGTTGGGGATCAAGAGCTGATACTGCCATAGCCGCGCCTGATCCTTCGGCCTATGGCGTTCTGGGGGCCGCAGCAGAAACCTTGTGCCCTGGAGGATGGGCGACATGCGGATATTGGTCATCACCAACTTTTTTCCTCCCGAATACGTCGGCGGGGCCGAGGTCAGCGCCTTCTACACGGCCTACGGGCTCAAGAACCGCGGCCACGACGTCCAGGTGCTGGTCGCCTTTGCCCGCGCCGACCACGAGGGCCGGGAGGAATACGCCTTTAAGGGCCTGCCGGTGCGCAAGCTGACCTTCGACCACCGCGCCGGGGTGGAGGCCACCCGCATCCTGGACCCGGTGGTGTACCGCCATGTCCGCCGCGAGATCGAGGAGATCAAGCCCGACCTGGTGCACATCCACAACGTCTCGGGCGCCTCGCTGGCCCCCTTTCTCGCCTGCCGGCTGTTGGGCCTCCCCGTGGTGGTGACGCTGCACGACTATTGGATGATCTGCCCCAACAACATGCTGCTGAGATCCGATACCAGCCTCTGCGACCCGGCGACCTCGCCGGCCTGGTGCCGCGACTGCTACCGCCGCTACGATTTCTGGGGCAACGTCCCGCTGCGCCGGCAGATCATCCAGGGGCTGGTGGGCGACGTGCGATTCTTTATCTCGCCCAGCCAACGGCTGGCGGACCTGCACGCGCAGGCGGGGTACGACCCGGCGCGCTTTCGTGTGCTCAAATACGGCATCGACATGAGCCTCTTCCAGGCCCCCACCTCGCCCACCGTGCGGCAGGTGATCCAGGAGAACGCCGCCTACAACACCATGCTCTTCGCGGGGCACATCGTGCGCATCAAGGGGCTGGAGGTGCTGGCCAAGGCCCTGCCCGCCATGCAGCGCCACATCAAGGATTTCCGCCTGTTGGTGGCGGGGGCGGGGGAGCAGGGGTTGGTGGACGGCCTGGCGGAGCAGGCCCCCGGCGCGGTGCGCTACCTGGGCAAGCTCCCCTTCTACGAGCTGCGCCCGGTCTATGCCGTCAGCAAGCTGACCACCGTTCCCTCGATCTGGTACGACAATTCGCCCATCGTGCTCTATGAGAGCCTGCTGATGGGCACGCCCGCCCTGGGCGCGCGCATCGGTGGCATCCCCGAGCTGGTGCATGAGGAGGAGACCGGCTACCTCTTTACCCCCGGCGACGCCGACGAGCTGGCGGCCAAGGCCATCGCGCATTTCGACCGGCCAGCCAGGGAGCGGCGCGCCATGCGCCAGCGCTGCGCCGAGTATGCGCAAAAGAACCTGACGCTGGAGCGCCACGTGGACGACGTGCTGGAGGTCTACCGCGAGGCGCTGGGTTAGGGATTGGCTCGAATGAAGCGACGCGCATATAATCCTGAGCGAGCGTGTGATATGTCAAACTGCTCTGCGGAGGCGACGCCCTGAAACCGCTGCGCATCCTGCACATCACCCATCAATACCGCCCCGCCATCGGCGGCTCCGAGCAGCATATCATCAATACCTCGGAGGCGCTGGCCCGGCGCGGCCACCAGGTCCAGGTTTTCACCACCCGCTCGGTGGACTATCGCACCTGGCGTAACGAGCTGCCCCGCCATGAGGTGCTGGACGGCGTCGACGTGCGCCGCTTCGGCAGCCTCCGCCGCCGGGCCTACACCTGGCACGTGCTGGATTACGGCTATATCAACTATCGCAAGGAGCGGCGCATCCGCTATCAGCCCTTTATCATGTTCGGCAGCGGGCCGCTCTCGCCGGGGCTGTTCCTGAACGTGCTATTGCGCGGGCGCGGTTTCGACGTGATCCACGTCAATACCCTGCCCTATAGCCACCTGTGGTACACGGCGCTGGCGGCCAAGGCCATCGGCGCCCCATTGGTGATCACGCCATTCCTGCACACCCAGCAGGCCGAGATCTTTGACGTGGAGTGGTTCAACGCCGCCATGCGCTCCGCCGACCGGGTGGTGGTGATGACCCAAGTGGAGCGCGACTATCTCGCGCAGCGCTTTGTGGACCCGGCCCGCATCGTCATGGGCGGCGTGGGGCTCAAGCCGGAGGAGATCCAGCAGGCCGCGGTGGGCGGGACGCGCGCCCAGTTCGGCATCCCGGAGGGGGCCTTTGCGGTGCTCTTTGTGGGGCGTCGCGCCATCTACAAGGGGCTGGACACGCTCCTGGAGGCGCATTTGCGCCTGCGCGCCCAACGCCCCGACGCGACGCTGGTGCTGGCGGGGCCAACGGAGCCGTATTGGGCCGAGTTGCGCGCTCGCTATCCCGATATCCCGGGCCTCATCGACCTGGGCACGGTGAGCGACGAGGACAAGGCCAAGCTGTTGGGCGTCTGCGATGCGCTGGTTTTGCCCTCCACCGGCGAGTCCTTTGGCATCGTCTTTTGCGAGGCCTGGGCCCTGGGCAAGCCGGTGATCGGCGCGCGGGCCGGCGCCCTGGCGGACATGATCGCCGATGGCGAGGACGGTTTTCTGGTCCAGCCCGGCGACGCCGACGAACTGGCGGCCCGGCTGCAGGCGCTGCGCGATGCCCCGGCGCTGCGCCAGGCGCTGGGCCAGCGGGGATACGACAAGGTGATGAGCCGGTACACGGTGGAGCGGGTCACCGACCAGGTGGAAGCGCTCTATGCCGAGCTGGCGCAAAGCAAGAGGGGACCGAGATGAGAGTCAGCCTGATCAACCTGAACCTGATCGCCAAGGACGCCATCGGCCGCAGCCTGATGGACAAGGCCCGCTATTTTCGCGACCGCGGCGACGAGGTTCGCGTTTACGTGCAGAGCATCGCCGACGACGTGCCGGGAGACGTGCGCGCCCTGTGCGTGACCTGCAACCTGGCCCAGCTAGTGGGCGGCGACAACTGGCCCGCCGGGCAGCGCGAGCACTTTTTCGCCAGCGACCTATATGTCTATGACTATCCCAACTGGTACGAGCTGGTGGAGAGCATCCGCGAGGTGGACCGCGGCGTAGTGGTGTTCGACTATCACGGCGTGACCCCGCCCGAGCTGTGGGGCAGCGAGGAAGCGCTGGGCATGTTGCGGCGCTCCCTGGACGAGCTGCCCGACCTGCTCTCGCACGCCGATTACGCCATCGGGCACAGCGCCTTTACCCACGGCGAGCTGGTGGAGCGCTATGGATTCCGCGCCGATCGCGCCTTCATGTTCCCTTACGCGGTGCCGCTGGAGGATTTCTCCCCCGGTGAGCGCGACCCCGAGATGGTCCGCCGCTACGGGCTGGCGGGCCAGCGGGTGCTGCTCTACGTGGGGAGGATGGCGGGCAACAAGCGCGTCGACCTGCTGGTGCGCGCGCTGCCGCTGATCCGCCAAGAGTACCCCGAGACGATGCTCCTCCTGGTGGGCGACGATCGCTCCTCCGCCTACGCTCCCCTGGTGGCGGACGTCAAGCGGCTGGCCCGCGAGCTGGGCGTGGAGAAGCGGGTGGTTTTCACCGGGCCAGTGCCTCACCTGCCGCCCTATTACCGCCTGGCCGACGTCTATGTCACCAGCAGCCTGCACGAGGGCTTTTGCGTCCCGCTGATCGAGGCCATGGCCAGCGGCCTGCCGGTGGTGGGGACCAACTCGACCGCCATCCCCCATACCCTGGGCGATGCGGGGCTGACCTTCGCGCCGGAGGATGTGGAGGGGCTGGCCGAGCAAGTGCTGTCCCTCTTCCGTGATCCCGCGCTGGCCGAGACGCTGCGCCAGCGCGGCCTGGAGCGCGCCGCCGCCTACTCGCTGGAGGCCTTCCACCAACATTGGGACGCGGTGCTGGAGCAGGCGATGCGCTATCAGGCGGGCCTCAGCGAGGCGCGCACGCCCGCCGAGCCCGCCGCGCCGGCAGCCAGCGAGCCTCCGACGATGGCGCCGGCGGCAGCCCCGGCGATCCCGGCGCCCGCGCCCGACCGCGAGAACCACTACCGCGAGCTGGAGGCCGCGGGGGATATCGCCCTGCGCAGCTACACGGTGCGCTCCGACAAGCCGGTCATCGGCCCCATCATCGCCTGGATACGCCGCAACCTGACCTCCCACCTGAAAGAGCCGTACGTGGACCCGATCATCGAGCGGCAGGTGCAGGTGAACCGCCGGGTGATCTGGGAGCTACGCGCCCTCGATGGGCAGGTGCGCACGGCGGCGGCCGCCAGCGAGGGCTGGCGCGAGCATCTCGGCCAGCTCCGCCAGCAGTTCGAGTCCTGGATGGCCCCGCACCAGGCGCAGCAAGAGCAGTTGCAGGCCCGGATTCAGGCCCTCTCCGAGGCGCTGGAGACGGACCTGGCGCAAACGCTCAGCTCGGCAGCGGCTGAGATGGCCCACATGAACCAGGCCTCGGCTGCTATTGAGGCGTTCGAGGCGCGCGCCGCCGGCTGGCAACGAGAGGTCGAGACGCGCACCGCCGCCCTGCAACAAGAGCACGAGACACGCGCCGCCGCCTGGGAACAGGCGGACAAGGCCCGCGCCTCCCGGGACGCCGCCTTGTGGGCGCAATGGGAGCAATTGCGCGCGGCCCACGACGCGCTGACCCAACGCCAGGAGGTGCTGGCCCAGCAACTGGCCGACCTGAGGCAGTTGCTGGACGAGAATCCGGAAGCGGTGCGCCGCGACGTCAAGGCGGTGCGCGAGGCGCTCGGGGGCCTGTCGGACGAGATGTCGCAGCGCCTCGAGCAGCTCTCCACGTTGCTGGCGCCCTCAGGGCAGATCGAGGGCGGGTTCAACTATTTCCTGCACGCCGACGCGGTGGGCGGACGGCCCGATATCGTGCGGCAGGTCTATGCGCCGCTGGTGGAGCGCTTCCGCCACGCACCGGGGGTGGTGGACCTGGGATGCGGGCCCGGCATCTTTTTGGAGCTGCTCCGCGAGGCGGGCATCCCCAGCTATGGTGTGGACCTGGACGAGGACTCGGTGCTGCTCTGCCGCAAGAAGGGGCTCGACGTGCGCCAGGAGGACCTGCTGGCCCACCTGGCCGCCGTGCCCGACAAGTCGCTGGGGGGCATTTATGCCGCTCACGTGGTGGAACACCTGCCCGCCCCGCGGCTGTGGGAGTTCGCGCAGCTCTGCCACCGCAAGCTGCTCTACGGCGGGCCGTTGGTCCTGGTCACGCCCAACGCCGCGAGCTTGAGTATCTTTTACCACACCTTTTACAAGGACCTGACCCACAACAAGCCCATCCACCCGCAGGCGCTGCAGTTCCTGTTGGAGGCCAACGGCTTCCGTAGGGTGGAGCTCAGCTCCCTTTCGCCCATGCCGGAGGAACTCAAGCTCGACCTGCTGGACGTGGAGCTGGCCGCCGACGAGGCGCAGCGGCAGTGGGCGCTGACCCTGAACCGCGACCTGCAGCGGGTGAATGGCCTCCTCTTTGGCGACCAGGATTGCGTGGCCTGCGCCGTCAAATGAGCGGGGAGGGGCGAGCTCGGTGAGGATCCTGCACGTCAATATCGGCTACCCGCCCTTTATCGGCGGCGCGCAGGTCTTTGTGCAGCAGGTCGCCCGGCGGCTGGCGCAGCGCGGCCATCGGGTGGAAGCCTGGGTCAGCGACGCGCTGGAGGTCGATCACCTCTGGTCGCACAGGAAGGGCCGTCTCCCCGTGGGGCAGGAGCAAGACGAGGGCGTCGTCGTCCGGCGGTTTGCGGTGCGCCACCTGCCGGCGCTGCCCTATTCGTATCACGCGCTGCGCCGGCTGGCGGTAATGGGCTCGCAGCGCGCCGGGGTCAGCGAGGCGGCGCTGTGGCGGATGGCCCGCTACACCCCGTGGCTCCCCTCGCTGGAGCGATCCTTCGATTCACAGGATATGCCCTTTGATTTGGTGCACGGCTGGAACATCCCCTTCGAGTCGCTGCTGGGCCCGGCCTGGCGCTGCGCCCGGCGCGCCGGGATCCCGTTTGTCCTCACGCCGCTGGTGCACCTGGGCGGGGCGGGCGACCAACGGGTGCGCCAGCTTTACACCATGCGCCACCAGATGTCGCTGATCCGCGGGAGCGACGCCGTCATCGCCCTGACCGCCATCGAGGCCGACTATTTGGTGTCGCAGGGCGTCGCCGCCGAGCGGGTGCGCATCGTCGGCGGCGGCGTCGATGCGGCGGCCCTCGGCCGCGGCGACGCGGCGCGCTTCCGTGCCCGCCACGGCATCGCCCCTCCCTTCGTCCTCTATATCGGCGCGCTCAACGAGCACAAAGGGGCCACCTACCTCGTGCAAGCCCTGGGCGAGCTGCGGCAGCGCGGCTACGACGGCGACCTGGTGATGCTCGGCCAGCCCATGGCCCACTTTCAGCGGTTCTACGACTCCCTGCCCGAGGGATGGCGCGCCCATTGCCACCTCCTGGGCGCGGTCAGCGAGGAGGACAAGGCGGACGCGCTGGCCGCCTGCGCGATGCTGGCGCTTCCCTCCCGCACCGAGTCGTTCGGCCTGGTGTATCTGGAGGCCTGGGCGGCGGGCAAGCCCGTCATCGGCGCGCGGGCGGGGGCCGTGCCCGCAGTCGTGGAGGACGGGGTAGACGGGCTGTTGGTTCCCTTTGGCGACGCGCCGGCGCTGGCCGCCGCCATCGCGCGGCTGCTGGACGATCCCGCGTTGGCCCAGCGCATGGGCGCGGCGGGGCAGCGCAAGGTGCGCGAGCGCTTCACCTGGGAGCGGGCGGCGGCGCAGTTGGAGGAGCTCTATCGGGAGCTGGCGGGAGGCGGCGGCTAGATGCGCATCCTGCAGGTCGTGCACTGGTTCCTGCCTCGCCACACCGCCGGCAGCGAGGTCTACACCTACCAGCTCGCGCGGGAGCTGGCGCAGCGCCACGAGGTGGCCCTCTATTGCCGGGAGGAGGGGCGCCCCGAGCGCGAATTGGCCGCGGAAGATGACGCCTACGCGGGGCTGCCGGTTCATCGCG
>JAAYEA010000338.1 GCA_012689325.1 Chloroflexota bacterium | reverse complement strand
GCCAGGAAGCAGTCCTGGTGCTGTCGCGCGATGGTCTTGAAATCGGTGTAAGGCTCGGTGATGATGCCGCGCGCGCCGCAGGCAAAAACGTCGTCGGCGTAGGCGTCGGCGCGGCCATCGGTCATAAAGATGACCTCTTTGCCCGCCGCCCGGACGATCCCCCAGAACTCTTCGTAGCGAGGAAAGATGTACTTGTGCATCCACTTGGGGGAGCAGACCGGCCCACGCGAGTTGACAATGTCGTCATGGCAGACGACGAAATTGACGGGCAAGCGGGCAAAGGCGCGAAAGAGCCGCCGGTTGAGCTCGGCAAACTCGTCCATGACCCGCTCAAAGCGCGGGTCCAGGCAGGACTCCAGGAACAGCTCCCAGCCAAAGGTGAGCAGAGGCCACATGAACATGGTGTTGTAGAACCCCACGCTGTTGGCCTCGCCCGCGGGGGCGCGGTCGCCCCATTCGGCGGGCCAGCGCGGGCGGTAGCGTTGATAGATCGTCTCCTCGCTGCGGAGGTCTTGCTTGCCGTCGGCGACGATGGGGAAATTGGTAAAGTCGGCGTTCTCCAGCGGCGAGAAGGCCAGCACCTCCTCCACGCTGTGAAACTGTTTGCCCCAGTCCCAGTGCCCCGTCACCTTGTCGCCCCAGCGCACATGCCGCCGGCCTTCCTCGTCGGTGGTCATGCTCTGCCCCCGCAGATCCAGCTCTGGCCGGGGGATGGAGGCGTCCGACTCGGGGATGGCGAGGTTGAGTTGTGGGTACAGCTCGCGCAGCCGCTCGCGGCAGAGCCGGGGATGCTCGTAATAGTCGATGCCGGTCAGGTAGGTCTCGGCGTCGGGGCAGGACCAGTGCTCCCAGTGCGGGAGGCGGTGCGGGGCCAAGCCCATGAAGGCGAGGTAACGGTCGCTATAGGTCATCGCGTTGTCTCCCAGATGGATGCCGTCATTGCCGCAGGCGACGCGGGTCATTATGGGCCTGTTTTCCAGGAGGCAAAGAGAGGGAGCCTCCGATCGGGGCTCCCTCTTGTGCCGCTGAATTGGCTAGCTTGGCTTGATGAAATACTGCTCGACGGTGGTGTTGCCGGGGCTCAGCAGCGGCCAGTCCGAGATGGCTTTTTCCGGCACGTTGCGGAAGTTGTTCTTGACCACCACGACCTCTGGCGGCGCGGTGCAGATACCGATGGTGACCATCTGCTCCTTGTGGATTTCGAGGATCTGGCGCATCATCTTTTTCTGCTCCTCGGGGTCGATGGTCACGGCGATGGTGTCGTAGAGCTCGTACTGCTTTTTCATCCACTCTGGCGGCTCCTCGCCTTCCTTGCCGCCGGAATCGCGCCACATCTCGAACAGCCGCCCACCCTGAAAGTTGATCAGCGTGCGGGGATCAACCAGCGGGTTGAACTCGGCATTGCTGGTCCACATGGTTATCTCCAGGTCGTTGGCCACGCGGTGCTCGTTCCACAGGTCTCGGCTGACTTCTTTGACGACCAAGTCGACGCCCAGATCTCTCCATTGCGCACGCAGCAGCTCGGCGATGCTGCGCCAGGCGCCAAAGTTGGGGGCGTACTCAAAGGTGGGAGCCAGGCGCTTGCCGTCCGGGCGCAGGCGATAGCCTTCGCTGTCTTTTTGCGTGAGGCCCAGCTCATCCAAGTACTTGTTGGCCTGGACTGGGTCGTATTCGAGCATGTTCTTAGCCTGCTCTTCCCAATAGTAGGGCGAAGAGGGAAGCGGGCAGATCTGCGTTGGTTCGGTGATGCCCAAAAAGACCGCGTCAATGATCTCCTGGCGCTTGATACCCAGCGAGAGGGCGTAGCGGAAGCGTTTGTCCTCCATGACCTTGCGCAGCACGGGGTCCTTGGCGCAGATGCTGGGCTGCAGCATGCTATCGGTGATATAGCCCCGCTGCCACTGTAGGATACGGTACCCGCCTTTGTCCTTGTTCTCCTGGAAGAGCGGATAGTTGTCGAAGGTCATGTGCCGGAACTGCATGTCTACCTCGCCAGCGACGGCCCGCAAGTTAACCTGGGCCGCATCCTGAACGATCATGTGCTCGATGCGGTCGATGTAGGGCAGTTGGTTCCCTTCCGTATCCACCTTCCAGTAGTAGGGGTTGCGCTCCGCGACCACCGGTTGCTTAGGCGCGGGCACGGTGATCATCCAGGCAAAGATCACGGGAACCTCGCCGGTGCCGCTGGCGCCCTGGGCTCTTCTGTTGTTGTAGAGCTGATACCAGAACTCGAACCCGGCGTCCTTGGCCTTCTTTTCCAGCGTGGCCTTGTCTACATAGCCGACGTGATACTGCTCGCAAAAGTGCCTGGGAAAGTTGCTAAAGCTCATCCCATAGTTAGAGGCCAGCATGAGCATGAACAGGCCTCCCGGCGCGCCAAAGGTGATCTTCCAGGTATAGTCGTCCACCTTTTCCGCCGTGTAAGGTTGCTTGCCGGGCGTGAGCCAGCCGGGCAGTGTGGTGGTCAATTCCTTGTTCCCCATATGGTCATTTAGGTAGAACATGATGTCGTCGGCGGTGAAGGGATGGCCATCGGACCACTTCATGCCCTTGCGCAGCTTGAAGGTAAAAACCTTGCCGTCAGGAGAGATCTGCCAACTCGGGCAGATGTTCGGCACCACCTCCGCGCCGTTGATGTCGAAGCGGACCAGGTTCTCGTACGATAGGCGGCCTGTGATCTGGATATCACCAGCGCTGACGGCCAAGCGGTGCCAGGTGCCGCCATATTGCCCGATTTCCTCCCGAGGAGTGATGATCATGGGCTGTTCCGGCAGCCGCTCATCCACGGGGGGCAGTTGGCCCGATTGGACCAGGCCGGCCAGCATGGGGGCCTCTTTGTACTTCATGGCGACTGGCGTGGCGGTGACCACCTTTTCCACCGCCACCTCTTTCTGCACCACCACGGTCTCTTTGACGATTTTTTCCACCGGTACTTGTTTTTCGATGATCTGCGGTGTGGGTTGGGCGCAGCTCGCGGCCGCGATGCCGACGGCTGTCAGTGCGGATGCCCGCAGAAAATCTCGACGCGATAGCCGATTGCGATTCATTGCTTTGCCCTCCTCTACTGTTAGTCCCCTCCTACGCTTAGATTATAGCCTCGAGACAAGCTGTTGTCAACGCCAAATCCGGAAGTAGCCCCGGAACTCGTCACGTTGACACTCCTAGCAGAACGTGTTATAGTGCAGCCAGATCCTGACGGCAGGACGCCCACATCTCACAAGGAGGCTGAGACATGAAAGACAAGCGGCTCAAGCTGGGCGTGACCTCGTACTCGGTCCGCAAGTTTCCGCT
>JAAYEA010000337.1 GCA_012689325.1 Chloroflexota bacterium | reverse complement strand
GGCGTGGGGGTAGGGCCGGCGCCAGCGGCCCCGCCCCGGCCGGGCATCCAGGTAAGCGGCCAGCCGCATCATGCTGTTGGCCGCTTGCGGGCGCAGCGTCGGCGCCACCTTGACCATCTGCCCGCCGCGCTCCTGGTAGCGATCCAGCAGATGGGCCTCCAACTGCGCGCTGACCTCGTTCTTGCCCGACTGCCGGGGCATCGCCACCACAAAGGTGAGCCCCAGCCCCTCCAGCACGCTGTGGCAGATGGCACGGACAATCGGCAGTTGGTAGCGGCGCAGCGGCCGTCCCAGTTCGACGCCAAGCTCTGCGACGTCCCCAAGCGACGCCGCAGCCTCCCGCCTCGCGGCCATCTCGTCGAGGGTGGCAAGCACGCAATAGACACCCGCCCCCGGCGCCAGGTACAGCGTCGCCCGGCCATAAAGCCCCTGCTCATGCATGGCCTTCCTCCAATAGATTGCCCCTTGTGCGCATCGCGCCAGGCCGGATAGCACATTTGTTCTGATAGTATAGCGTCGAATGGCCCTCTTGTCAAGCCTCGCGCCCCGAATCCGTGTGATCCCCTCGATCCGCTTCCCCCTTTCCCAACTTGCCGCCCGGCGCCAAGTATGCTATCATGGCGCAGCTTCCGAGCACTACCCAAGGAGGAATCCAGATGAAAATCGGCTTTCTCACCGCCTGCCTGCCTCGCCTCTCCCTGGCCGAGCTGGTGTCCTGGGCCGCCGCGCACGGCTTTCGCGCCCTGGAGGTGAGTTGCTGGCCGCCCGATAACACCCGCGACTATGCCGGGGTCCACCTCGACGTCGCCCACCTGACCGCCGCCAAGGCCGACGAGGTCAAGTCGCTCTTTGCCCAGCACGGCATGGCTATCTCGTGCCTCACCTATTGCGAGAACCACCTCCACCCGCAGCGCGGCCAGGGCTATACCCAGCACCTGCTCAAGGTCATCGACGCCGCCGAGCTGCTGGGGGTCAAGACCGTCAGTCACTTTATCGGCCGCAATCCGGGGCTGACCCTGGCCGAGAACCTGCAACTGGCCAAAGAGGTCTTTACCCCCATCCTGGAGCACGCCGGGGCCAAGGGCGTCCGCCTGGGCATCGAGAACTGCCCCATGCCCGGCTGGCAGTTCGAGGGGCTGGCCGGCAACGTCGCCTACTCCCCCGCCCTCTGGGACGAGCTCTTTGGCCTGCTGCCCCATGCCCACTTGGGCCTGAACCTGGATCCCTCGCACCTTCTGTGGCTGGGCGTCGATTACCTCGGCCTGGTGCCCGAGTACGCCGACCGCATCTTTCACGTCCACGCCAAGGACACCGAGATCCTGGATGACGACCTGGCCTACAAGAGCATCGGCACCCTCACCGGCTGGTGGCGCTACCGCATGCCCGGCTGGGGCGACGTGGAATGGGGCCCGTTCATCTCGCGCCTGATCGAGTCCGGCTATGATGACGTGATCAGCATCGAGCACGAGGACCCCATCTGGGAAGGGACCGAGGAAAAGGTCAAGGGCGGCCTGGTGCTAGGCCAGCGCTACCTGAGCCAGTTCGTGTTATAGTCAAGTAGGGGCAGGCCCCCGTGCCTGCCCTCTTGGCCCGGCATCGGAGCAGGGCGACCACAGAGGGTTGCCCCTACAGGACGAAAGCAACCAAACGGAGACCCACACATGAAAACCATCAACGTCGCGCTTATCGGCTATAAATTCATGGGCCGCGCCCACTCCAACGCCTACCGCCAGGCGGCGGCCTTTTTCGACCTGCCCGCCAAGCCGGTGCTCAAGGTCCTCGTCGGCCGCGACCAGGCCGCCGCGCAGCAGGTGGCCGACCAGTTCGGCTGGGAAGAGGTCGCCACGGACTGGCGCCAGGTGGTGGAGCGCTGCGACGTCGACCTGATCGATATCGCCTCGCCGGGCAAAACCCACCGGGATATCGCCCTGGCCGCCGCCCAGTGCGGCAAGCACATCCTCTGCGAAAAGCCGCTGGCCAACACCCTGGAAGAGGCCAAGGCCATGTGGTACGCCGCCGAGGAAGCCAACGTCGTCAACATGGTCAACTTTAACTATCGCCGCACCCCCGCCGTGGCCCTGGCCAAGCAGATGATCGAGGCCGGCGAGATCGGCGAAATTCGTCAGTGGCGCAGCGCCTACCTACAGGACTGGATCATCGACCCCGCGTTTCCCCTGGTCTGGCGGCTGCAGAGCGCCATCTCGGGCTCGGGCGCGCTGGGCGATATCGGCGCCCACAGCCTCGACCTGGCCCGCTACCTGGTGGGCGAGATCGAAGCCGTCACCAGCCTGACCAAGACCTTTATCACCGAGCGCCCGCTGGCCACCGCCACCACCGGCCTCTCCGCCACTGGCGGCAGCACCCGCGGCCCGGTCACGGTGGACGACGCCGCCATCTGGCTGGCCAAGTTCGCTGGCGGCGCCATCGGCACCTTCGAGGCCACGCGCATGGCCCCCGGCCGCCGCAACTACAACCACTTTGAGATCAGCGGCAGCAAGGGCAGCCTCGGCTTTAACTTTGAGCGCATGAACGAGCTCGAGTTCTACCGCCACGACGACCCGGCAGGGCGCCAGGGCTGGCGCACCATCCAGGCCACCGAGCCCAGCCATCCCTACGTCTCCGCGTGGTGGCCCGCCGGGCACGGCCTCGGCTACGAGCACACCTTCACCCACGCCGTGGCCGATCTCTGCAAAGCCATCGCCGAAGGGGGCAAGGCCAGCCCCGATTTCGCCGACGGCGCCAAGACCCAGGCCGTGCTGGAGGCCATCCTGCGCTCGGCCAAGAGCGGCGCCTGGGAAAAGACGAGCATGGCGTAGAGACAAGGAGGATTCTGTGATCATAGACGCGGATTGCCACATCTCGTCGCGCCAGGCCCCTGGCCAGATGGGCGTGGACGACCTGCTGCGCCAGATGGATGCCCTGGGCGTGGACCGCGCGGTCTGCTGGCCTATGGTGGCCTACGACCGCGAGATGGCCAGCGACATGCGCACCATCTATGACGGCGCCCAGCGCCACCCCGACCGGGTCATCCCCTTCGGCGGGGTCAACCCCAAGCTGGGGCTGCAAGAAGCCCAAGATGAGCTGAAGCGCTGCATCGAGGTCTATGGCGTCAAGGGCGTCAAGCTCAACGGCGCGCGCGACGGCTACTATATCGACGACCCCAAGCTCTCCCTGCCCCTGGTGGACATGATCGCGGAGGCGGGGATCGCGCTGGCCTTTCATTGCGGCTCCAACGATTTCGAGCGCACCCATCCCTACCGCATCGCCAAGATCTCCCGGCGCCATCCCGACCTCCCCATCATGATCGTGCACATGGGCGGCTCGGGGCGACCTTCCATCACTGACGCCGTCATCGACCTGGCTCGCGAGCACCCCACCTGGTACCTCATCGACTCGGAGGCCGACTACCGCCAGGTCTTGGCGGCGGTGCAGGCCCTGGGCGCCGACCGCATCTGCTATGGCAGCGACACGCCCTTTTGCCCGATGCGCTTCGAGTTCGGCCTGCGCGGGGTGGTGTACCAGGACCTCTCGCCCGCGGAACGCGCCAACGTCATGGGCGGCAACATCGCGCACATGTTGGGAACAGAATCGTAGGGGCGGCCCCCCGTGGCCGCCCTCCTGGGAGCAGGCCCCCCGTGGCCGCCCTCCTGGGAGCAGGCCCCCCGTGGCCGCCCTCCTGGGAGCAGGCCCCCCGTGGCCGCCCTCCTGGGAGCAGGCCCCCCGTGGCCGCCCTCCTGGGAGCAGGCCCCTCGTGGCCGCCCCTCCTGG
>JAAYEA010000336.1 GCA_012689325.1 Chloroflexota bacterium | reverse complement strand
ATGGCCAAAAGGCTCTCGGTTCTCGATGCCGACCGCTGCGTCGGCTGCCAGTCCTGCATGTTCGCCTGCGCCCGCCGCCAGGGCCACGGCGGGCTGGAAGGCTCATGCATCGGCGTGCACTCGGCTGGCGGCATCGGCAACGGCTTTGTGGTCGTCGTCTGCCGCGCCTGCCCGGACCCGCCCTGCGCCCGCGTCTGCCCCACCGACGCGCTCGCGCCCCGGGAAGGCGGCGGCGTCCGGCTCAAGCAGACCCTCTGCATCGGCTGCGGCAACTGCGTCGCGGCCTGTCCTTTTGGCGCCGCCTTTTGGGATCCGCGCCAGAACAAGCCTCAGATCTGCATCTATTGCGGCTATTGCGCCCCCTACTGCCCGTACGACGTGATCAAGCTGGAAGAGCTCGAGGAGGTGCGCGATGTTGCCCCATGATCCGCTCAGCCGTGTCCTGACCATCGATCTGGACAAGCGTCGCTACGAGATCCAGGAGCGCCCGGAGCTCTTCGAGGCGGGGCTAGGCGGGGCTGGCGCAGCCATTCGCCTGCTGGAGGAGACCTGCCCAAAGGGCGCCGATCCGATGGGGCCGGATAACCCCATCATTTTCGCCGTGGGCCCGCTGGTCGGCCTCTTTCCCATCGCCTCCAAGACGGTCGCCATGTTCAAGTCACCGCACACCGGCAACCTCGGCGAGAGCCATGCCGGCGGCCGCAGCGCCGTCGCCATCCGCATGGCGGGCTATGGGGCCATCGTCATTCGCGGCCGCAGCGCCAGCCCCGTATATCTCGCCATCGAGGACGGCATGGTGCACTTTCGCGACGCCTCGGCGCTGTGGGGAGTCCGCAGCAGCTACACCGTGGGCTCGGTGATCCGCCAGCGCGAGGGCGGCTCAGGCTTGCGCACCATCATGCGCATCGGCCGCGCCGGCGAGCAGGGCGTCAGCTATGCCTGCGTCATCACCGAGACCTACCGCCACTTTGGACGTTTAGGGCTGGGCGCCGTCTTTGGCAGCAAGCTGCTCAAGGGGATCGTCGTCTCCGGCCAGCGCGCCATCCCCGTCGCCGACCGTCGCGCCTACCGCGAGACCTACGACGCCATCTTTGACGCCGCCACGCGCTCGCCGCTGATGCTAAAGTACCACGAGCTGGGCACGCCGATGAACGTGCTGCCCCTGAACGAGATCGGCGGGCTGCCCACGCGCAACCTGCAACAAGCCCGCTTCGAGCACGCCGAGAGCATCTCGGGCGAGCGCCTCGCCGAGCAGTACTTGGGCCGCCGCGTGGCGTGCGCCCACTGTCCCGTCGCCTGCGTCCACCTGGCCGCCCTGCGCATCCCCTACCCGCCCCAACCCTATTTCTACAAGACGCTGATGCTCGGCTATGACTATGAGCCGATCTATGCCCTGGGGACCATGCTGGGCATCTCGGACGTGAGCGGCATGCTGCAGTTGATGGACGAGGTGGAGGTGCTGGGCCTGGACGCCATGAGCGCGGGCGTCGTGCTGGCCTGGGCCACCGAAGCGCTGGAGCGCGGCCTGATCTCCGAGCGTGAGACCGATGGGCTGGCGCTCGCCTGGGGCGACGCCGTCACCTATCGTGAGGCAGCGCTCAAGATCGTCGCGCAGCCCACCGATTTTTATCGGGCCCTGGCGCGTGGTGTGGACCATGCCGCGTCCATCTATGGCGGGAGCGAGTTCGCGCTGGCCTTCGGCGGCAACGAGATGCCCGGCTATCACACCGGCCCCGCTGGGCATATCAACTTTCTTACCGGCGCCCGCCATAGCCATCTGGACAGCGCGGGATATAGCCTGGACCAAAAGGCCGCGCGCAGCGGGAAACCCCTGGTCGCCGAGGAGACGGGGCGGGCGCTGCTGGAGGAGGAGCGCTGGCGGCAGGTGCTCTCCAGCCTGGTGGTCTGCTTCTTTGCCCGCGGCGTCTATACGCCCGAGGTGGTGACCCGCGCCCTGGCCAGCGCGGGCTTTGACCTCAACGGCGAGGCGCTGAACCGCCTGGGGGCGGAGATCCTCCGCCAGAAATACGCCTTCAAGGAGCGGGAGGGCTTTGACCTCTCCCAACTGCGCATCCCTCAGCGCATCCTGGAGACGCCTTCCACGCTGGGTCAAGTGGACGAGGCCTTCATTCAGCAGGCCATCCGCGCCTATGGCGAGGGGCTCTAGCGATTTTGCATTTCCGCCAGGTTGTGGTATAATCCCGGCTGTTGGGCGAGTGGCTCAGTTGGTCAGAGCGTGCGGTTCACATCCGCAAGGTCGGAGGTTCGAGCCCTCTCTCGCCCACTACAGACCGCATGGGTGGTCCCTGGATGATCTATGCGATCTGAGGTAGCAAGTCTAGCCACCTCAGATCACATAGCAGGAGGGATTATCCATGCGGTTTTCAGTTGCAGTCAAGGCGTTCCTGGCCTGGATGCGAGCGGACGGCAAGTCCGAGAACACCGTCAACATCTATCGCCACAAGCTCGGCCTCATGGTCAAGCTGCTCGAGGATCCCGAGGTCGCCCACGTGGACGGCGCCGACGTCCTCCGTTATGCAAAGTGGCTGCGGGACGGCTACCGCCCCGTTCGGATGTCCAAGGACCCCTCCCCCCTCTCCACCTCCAGCATCCTCAACGCCTGGTGCTCCGTCCGCGCCTTCTTCACCTGGGCGGAGGAGAACAAGCTCGTCGCCCATCGCCCGGACGGGCTCTGGCGACAGCCGAGGCGCACTTCCGCCGAGGTGCTGCCGTTCAGCGAGGAGGACGTGCGGGCGTTACTGGCCGCGACCTCCCACTCCCGCTACGCCCACAGCAGCCGCCGCAAGCCGTTCCGAATGCAGCGCTTCACCTACCGCCGCGACTACGCCATCCTGCTGGTGCTGCTGGATACGGGGCTGCGGGCCGGGGAGCTCTGCCGGCTGCGCGTCCAGGACGTCAACCAGGAAACGGGCGAGGTGTTCGTCGCCCCGTTCGGCAGCGGCCGCAAGACCAAGTCGCGGCACGTCTGGCTCAGCGCCCCCACTTTGAAGTCGCTGCTCCTGTACCTGGGGGATCGCATGGACCTGCCCACCGACTGGCTCTTCCTGACTCGCGACAAGCAGCCCATGACGGTGAACACGGTGCGGCTGCTCTTCGCCGCGTTGGGGCGGAAGGCCAAGGTCCAGAAGTCCCATCCCCACCGGATGCGCCACACGTTCGCCATCCAATGGCTGCGCAACGGCGGCGACGTCTTCACCCTGCAACGGATGCTCGGCCACAGCACCTTGACCATGGTCAACCGCTACCTCTCCATCGCCGTGCAAGACGTCGCCAACGCCCATCACACCGCCTCGCCGGTGGACCGCTGGCGGCTCTAGGGGGAGGGCTCGTCGGCCGCCCGCGCATCCAGCCAGTCCAGCACGTCGTCGTAGGCGTAGGCGATCCCTTCGTGGAACTGCGCCGCCTCCTCGGTATCCTCCCCGCGCGCATCCAGGTGGCCCTGGTCCCGCCGCTCGATCAGCCAGCGCCGCAACGAGGCCAGCAGGCCGACCGCCGGCCGCGCCTCCCACAACGCCCGGATCCCCGCGCTGCGGTTGCCCTGCCCCAGTTCCAATAGGAGGGCGTCGAGCTCGAGCGGCAGCGTGATCGTGCTGCGGATCATCTTCTGCTCGTACATGATCGGTCTAGGCATCTTGCCTCCTTCCGTGGCATTGTATCATACGTTAACCCGTTCCTCAAGGAGCGCGACGGGCCGCTCGGCCAAGCCCACCTGATCCAGGAGGGCTTTGGCGCAGTTGGCGATCCGCGTCCCGCTGGCGGTCAGCACGTCGGCCAGCACCTGGGGATCCTCCGACCAATGGGCGAGGTAGCCGAAGCTGTAGCCCGACGAATCCAGGCCCAACTGCTCGGACAGGATGTAGGCCACGCTCTCGGCCTCCAACTCCTGCACGGCCCGGTCGCCGTCCTCCTCCTGAGGGTGGCCCAGGGCTTGATGGGCCAGCTCGTGCAGCAGCGTCTTGACCTTCTGGTTGGGGCTCAGGCCCGCCTTGATCAGGATGGCGCCCTCGCGGTTGGTCGCTCCGTTGGCCCCCAGCGCCTCCACCTCGCGGAGGCGGTAACCTTGCCCCTGCGCCAGCGCGATCAGCCGGGCGTAGTGGGCCAGGTGATCGTCGCCTTGCAGCAGTTGGATCACCTCGGGCAAGGGGTCGCCGTCGGTCTGCGCGACGTCGAAGACGTAGACGGTCTTGAACCAGATCCCGCCGATCTCCTCGCCGTCGTCCCGCACCTTGCGGAACGGGACGGGCGCCAGGATGCTGATCCCCTTCTCGCCCCGCCGCACCTGCCGCCCCAGCGATTGCCACGTCCGGTAGCCGGCGACGCGGGTTGCCTCGGGCCGTTGCAGGTAGATCAGCATCGAGTTGTAGAAGCTGTAGCGGTGAAAACGCGCCTGCACCTTGAGCCATTCCTGCCAGCGGTCGGAGCGCATCAGCTCCAGCGCCCCGTCCCGCACCCGTTGCACCTGTCCGTTCATGCTCCTTTCTCCTTTCCTTGTCCTCGGGCTGATCCGCCCGATGGAAAGGGCTACCCCGCCTGTGGCGGGGTCGGGTAGCCCCCTCGGATCGGATGGGTCAACCGCACAGGCGGGGAAACTTGAGGTCGCCGCCGCGCTCCTGAACATCTCTGGCGTATGCATATGCGCCGAACAGCCAGCCCTGCTCGGTCGCCAGGGTATGCCGTTGCTCCGCGGTCAGCTCCAGCCTGAGCAGCCGGTCCACCGCGTCGGTCAAGGTGTAGAGCCCCCGCATCCAGCGCCGGATGATCTCGTCGAACTCGATCTTGTCCATCGCGATCCCTCCTTGCGGGGAGCGGCCGCGGCATGGGAAGCCGTCCCGCCGCCCCCGTCCTGTCATTCCTCCCAGGTGGGCGTGTTCTCGTCCTCGTCGTCGGGCTCGTCCACGTCCACCCAGTCCATCACCGTCCCGAGCAGGTGATCGTAGTCGCCGCTCATGGCCTCGTGCAGGAAGGCGTCAACCTCCTCCTTCCCCACCCCGCCCTGGCGGAGCGCCCGGCTGACCCGTCCGAGGATGGTGAAGGCGTTGCCGTCCTCGCCGACCAGCTTGACCTTGACCTGCGGATACTTGGGCATCGTGATCCCTCCTTTCATCGCGGGAGCTGATCAGCTCCGTGATCCCGCCTTGCGTTTTCAGGAAGGCGGGACGGACGGGGACGATCAGCCGGCCAGGTCATCCAGCTTGATCTGGACGCGGAAGGCCTCGTCGTCCAGGGCCTTGGCAAGATTGGTCAGCCGCTGATTGACGCGCAAGGCTTCCGCGCCGGTCAGGCCGGGGGTCACGGATAGCTGGATGTAGCGGATGCTGGTTGCGGTGTCCCGCATCCAGTCCAGCAGCGCCCGTTGCTCACTTTTCCTCAAAGTCGCCATCTCTACATCTCCTTCCCTGCGATCAGCAGGTCATACAGGCGAGCTTTCAACCGCATGATCTCCAGCTCTTGGGTTTCAGTCGTCATCCGGGCGTCATCCAACTTGGCGTTCAGATCCCAGTACTGCTCGGTCACCTTCTCCTTGGCGCGATGCTCGGCGTCGAAGCGCCCGCGCCATTCCTCGATCGCGCCAGCGTGTTCGGCCCGTTCCGCGTCCAGGTTGGCGATCAGTTCCTTGCAGCGGGCATCCAGTTCCGCTGCGTGGGCCTCGGCCGCTTGTTGTTGCCGCTCGGCCT
>JAAYEA010000335.1 GCA_012689325.1 Chloroflexota bacterium | reverse complement strand
TGAACGTGGGGCACACCGTGGGCGACGACCACGACGCGGTGGAGGCCAACCACGCGCTCGTCTATGCGGCGCTCGGGGTGGAGCCGCGGCGGGTGGTGACGGCCCACCAGGTGCACGGCCATCACGTCGCGGTGGTGAGCGGGCTAGAGGGCGGGAGCGTGGTCCCCGTCACCGACGGGCTGGCCACGGCCGAGCCGGGGCTGCTGCTGATGATGCGCTTCGCCGACTGCCTGCCGGTGTTATTATATGATGAGCGGCGGCGGGCGGTGGGGCTGGCCCACGCGGGGTGGCGCGGCACCATGGCGGACGTGGCGGGCCACACGGTGCGCGCCATGCAGGCCGCCTTTGGCAGCGACCCCGCAGACTTGGTGGCGGCGCTGGGGCCGGGGATTGGGCCTTGCTGCTACCAAGTGGGCGAGGAGGTCATCCGGGCGGCGGCTGCAGCCTTTCCCGCCTCGGCAGGGGTGTTGCGGCGGCAGGCGGACGGCTCCACGCATTTCGACCTGATCGGGGCCAACCGGTGGCAACTGCGCCGGGCGGGCGTGGCTCGCTGCGAGGCCGCCCCGCTCTGCACCGCGTGCGACGTGGGCGAGTTCTATTCGCACCGCGCCGAGGCGGGGCGGACTGGTCGCTTTGCCGTCTTGTTGGGGTTGGCCGAGTAGATGGGGGCAACCATGTCAGAGCGCGAGATACGCGAGATGATCGCGGCGAACCTGGAGGCGGTGCGCGAGCGGATCGTCCGGGCGGCGCAAGGGGCCGGGCGCGACCCCGCCGAGATCACCCTGGTGGCGGTGAGCAAGACGGTGGAGCCAGCGCGCATCCTGGCGGCCTACGAGCTGGGGCAACGCGTCTTTGGCGAGAACCGCGTGGAAGAGGCGGAGGAGAAGCTGCCGCAGCTCGCCCAGACCATCGCCGGGCGCGGCGGGCCGGCGCCGGAGTGGCACCTGATCGGCCACCTGCAGAGCCGCAAGTCGGCGCGGGCGCTAGAGCTGTTCGACCTCATCCACTCGGTGGATAGCGTCCACCTGGCGCAGCGGCTCAGCCGGCAGGCCGGCGAGCTGGGGCGCGTGGCGCCCGTGCTGTTGGAGCTCAACGTCTCCGGCGAGGAGTCCAAGTACGGCTTTCCCGCCTCGGCGGCGGGGCACGAGGCGGCCCTGCTGCAGGCCGTGGCCGAGATCGCGGCGCTGCCGGGGGTGCGGGTGCGCGGGCTGATGACCGTGGCGCCGCTGGGCGAGGACCCCGAGCAGGCGAGGCCCTACTTTCAGCGGCTGCGGGCCTGGCGGGACCGGCTGGCTCGCGAGTTCCCCGGCTGCGGCTGGGACCAGCTCTCCATGGGCATGAGCGACGATTTCGAGGTAGCCATCGCTGAAGGGGCCACGATGGTGCGCCTGGGACGGGCGATCTTTGGCCCGCGACCGGCTTGATAAGCGCTGGCGGCGCCCAGCGATGGCGCGCCATACTATAGCGGGAGGATCCAACAACACATGTCGCTGCTGATCAGTTTCGTCAACGTCTTGTTCTGGCTGATGAACCTGGCAGTTTTCTTGCGGGTGGTGCTTTCCTGGCTGAACCCCAACCCCTACAACCCCAATCCCCTGGTCTCGTTGATCTATCAGATCACGAACCCGATCTTGGAGCCGTTGCGCCGGATCGTGCCCATGGTGGGGCCGCTGGACATCACCCCCATCGTGGCCCTGTTCTTGCTGGCTATGTTGCAGCGGATTATCCTGTCCTTGCTGACTGCGGCGGCTTATTAGGGCGCGGAGCAGGGGATGGGGATGCTGCACGAGAGCGAGCGCGGCGTGACTTTTGCCGTGCACGTGACCCCGCGCGCCCGCAAGGACGAGATCGGTGGGGCGCATGGCGACGCCATCAAGGTGCGCATCACCGCGCCGCCAGTGGAGGGCGCGGCCAACGCCCACCTGATCAAGTTCCTGGCGGAGGTGCTGGGCGTGCCCGCGCGGCAGGTGACCATCGTCGCAGGCGAGACCTCGCGGCGCAAGGTGGTGGCGGTGGCGGGGCTGTCGCTGGAGGCGGTGCGGGAGAGGCTGGTGAGAGATGTCGTGTAGGCGAGCCGAGTTCTTTGCCATGATCGACGAGGTCAGGGAGCGCAACCAGGATATCCCACCTGAGGTGATCGAGGCCGAGGTGGCGGAATGTATCCGCGAGGCGAGGCAGACGCGGCGGACCTTAGAGCAGACATGCTGGCAAGAACCAGACGCGCTGGCTGCCCGGGCCGCTAGATGAGGAGCACGACCACGGGGCTCATTGTGAAGCGTCAGATTACATGAACTCAGCCAAGTTGTGATTGTGTCGGCGATCCATTGACTTCTTGGCTCAGATGAATATACTGGCAAGCAAGCAGGCATATATCGGTCTGGCGTCTATTGGGAGCAGATCATCTTTTTGCTGGCACCTTGGTAGTGTTGTATGCATGTGCCTTTGCGTCTTGTGCTAGGCTAGCGTTCCATTCCACCGATCGGGGTTTGGCTTTATAGCCAAACTACCAGTCGCAGCAAGCGACAACCATGCAGGAGGACAGCTCTATGGCAGAGAAACCTAATGGCAGGTTGGATTGGTTCGAGACTCTCTATGGCAGACAGGAGCCAAGCAAAGCGGCTATGTCGCCTGCAGAGGCTCAGTCTATGGTGGATCGCGTCCTCGCTAGCCTCGGCATCGATCCCCAGGAGGCGATCGACGAGGATGGTTGGCGTCATTTGGGCTTAGGGACGGCGCATGCCATGGTCAATGTCCTGGAGTGGGGACCTGGTGAGTACTCCTTAGCCGTCTGGGCACCTATCTTGAGAGCGCCTCAAGATACCAGGCTGCGAGCCGAGTTATTCGAGAACCTCTTGCGCCTAAATCACCGCGCTATCGGGCAGGCACGGATTTCGGTTCTCGAAGGCGATCTGGTAGTTATCTCGGTTGTACGTCCGATCGCGGGTTTGGAGGCCGATCACATCCTCGATGCTATCCGCACAGTCTTGGAAGCGGCGGATAGGCTGGATGAGCCGCTACAGGAAAGTTTCAAGGTTGCAATGCCAAATATCGAGATGGACAGACCCACCTGGGAAACGATTCGAGATGTGCTTCGCCTGTGTGATCCGAACGCCCAGCGTATGTTCAGTTACCTCATGGAGGGCTGGGTGTCGCGTAAGGGCCGTGTCACGACCGGAAGGCATACCATTGGCCTGGACTCCAGGGCCCCTGCAGGCAAGACCCTGGCGGCTCTTGTTGGAGGCGCTTCCGCAGGCCCCATTGTCACTGTTGGCTGGAATTCGCTGGCGCGGCAGGGGTTGCGGCCAGCAGATGAGGCCGCTTTCAAAAAGGCAGTGCCCCGACCTCTGCGCTTCGAGATCACGGCAAGTTCTGCGCACCTACCGGTGGATGGCAGCTTCACAGAGGCCGTGGCCGACCAGTTTCTGGATGCGCTCACCATGCTGGACAAGGCGATGAAGAGGGCCGTGCCGCCGGACATTCAAGTTCCAGATCTCGCTGAACGGTGGGGCTTGAAGGTCTCCGTAGGCGGTGCGACGCAACGCGGTATTGATGCCTTATTGGAGGCTTGCTCGCCTGAGGTGCTCAAGGTCTATACCCTTCTGATACAGGGTTGGCACGATGCGGGCCAAAAGCTCTACACCAAGACACTGAATAGCGTTGCCTTGCGGCTATCTGTCTACTCGCACACTTTTGCGCTCTGCAGCCTCTGGGCTCCGAGCCAGAAGAAACCTGCGTACATCTGGCTCTACTACCCGCTTTCCTACTATTTCGAGAATCTCCTGGAACCTCGGCGGGCTTACGAGCAGGCAGTGGCGAGAATCCCGCAATTCACCCCCCAGAACTCGGGCGCCTCTATCACGATAGACGATTCCTTCACGGAGAAATCTGCCCGGCACCTGCTGCAAATCTTGCGCCGCCTGGGTGAAGATGTGAACCCCACTCTCGGCTAGCACGGCCATGAGCGGTTCTGGCTTCGGAGGACAAGATGAGCCATCCTTTTTGTGTGGGTGGGAAATACTGCAACAATGACGGTGAATACGAGGTCATCAAGCTGGCAGATCCCCAGATGGTGATCCGGTATGCTGGTGGCCACGAGATCACGGCAGACATTGCGGTGCAGGAAAAGGCCTGGAATCGTATTCAGGATGAGAGAAGGCAGAAAAGCGACGTCAAGGATGACCACAAGACACCCCAGGCAGGCTACGACCGGGATGCCAGGGGGAGCGACTTCCGAGGCCTATTGGAGGCGGATTTCAAGAAGGGGGTTGCGGATACATCATGGCGACGCCGATCAAGTCTGGGGGGCTTGCTTGCTCAGCTTATGTCGAAAGCAGCGGATCGTCTTTTTGAGTCATATGCGATCTACCGCAGGGCGGAGTTGCATGTTGCTCAGCCTGTGCATTACCGGGAGCCACCTACAAACAAGGAAGTTGGGGTCACGGGTGCGAAAACGGAGAAGGCGCGGAAACGGAAGGCCAAGTTTCTCTTTCAACTAGACTCCGAGGGGGCTACCTTCGGATTCTATATCGAGAGAAACAGGGGACCTATGGACGAAACGTGGCATTGGCCTGGCTTTGTAGATGCGCTCAGGAGCGAGGCTGAGCTGCAGCGCAAGGTCCAGGTTGCAATGCAGCAGTGGCATCTGCATTGGGACGTTTGTGTCTGGGCAGACAAACCTCTGATAGCCCAAGTGGATCTTGTGCAGGATGGGCTGCGGTGGGAATGGGAGAACCGGAACAAGCCCGAAATCATTACCTGGTCCGAGTTCGTTGACAAGCTCAAGGCCACTGAGCCGAATGAGTGGTGTGATTTGTACCTGTGCGCTCACATGGCAAAGAGCGAAGCGGTCAACAAGAGCACAACAATCGCGGCACTGGCGACGAATGTGTATGACGCTCTGCTGCCACTGTATAATGCCTCATGCCAGTCATAGGGGTTGGCAGGACTCGTATCAGCGACTGGATGTTGTGATCATTGAGGCGGGCTATCCTCTGGCTGTACCCCTACGGCTGCCAGCTCGGCTCGCGCTCCAGCGCCTTGCTGCGGGTCAGGTTCTTCTTCCCGGAGCCATCCAGCCCGATGACAAAGATGTCCCAGCCCCCGTCCAGGTTGGAATAGTAGAGCAGGCGATCCCCCGCCGCTGACCAAGCCGGCCCGTGATCGTTCGCGGCCGGCGTCTGCGTCAGGTTCCGCAGGCCGGTCCCGTCCGGCGCCACCACGTAAACCTCCATGTTCCCGTCGCGATAGGTCTCGAAGGCGATGAGGTCCCCCCCCGACGACCAATCCGGCGCATAGTCGGTGGCGTCGTTCTGCGTCAACCGCTGCTGGTTGGCGCCGTCGCGGTCCATCAGGTACAGCTCCCAGTTGCCGTCGCGATAGGAGGCAAAGGCGATCCGCTGGCCGTCCGGCGACCAGCAGGGCGCCACATCCGCCGCCGGCTCGTTGGTCAGGCG
>JAAYEA010000334.1 GCA_012689325.1 Chloroflexota bacterium | reverse complement strand
TCCAAGTTCTTTTTGCTGGGCAAACGGATCACCGCGGACCTGCTGGCCGGCCTGACCGTGCCCACCCGCTGATGGACGAGGGAGACGACGACTGATGAGGGAACCACTGACCCGAGAGCAGGTCCGCGCCGCGATCCATTTCGGCCGGCCGCCGCGGCCTCCGCTGGCCTATTCGCTCTGGCACAACCCGGCCACCTTGGAGGCGCACGGCGACGCCTTTCGCGCGCTGCTCGACCACTATCCCGATGACACGATCAACACCGGCATGACCATCGACTATTGGCAGGCGCCCGCGGACGACCCGACCTACCGCTATGCCTTTGGGGACAAGGTCAAGCCGGACGAGATCCCATCGTTCGCCTACCCGGTCATCGACGACTGGTCCGAGCTCGACCGCTTTCTCGCCGAGTTCCCCACCGCCGAGCGGCCCAACGCGGCCAACGGGGTGCGGTCCGCCCGGCAGGCCCATCCCGACCGCTACATCCTGGTGAGCTGGGGGCACTATTTCCACCAGCGGCTGGCCTACATCCGCGGCATCCAGCCGCTGATGTACGACTTTTATGACGCCGTGGACGAGCTCCGAGTGGTGATGGATCGGCTGCTCGACCTCTACCGCGTGTGGGCCCGGCGCGCAGCCGAGGCGGGCGCGGACGGCGTCTGGGGCGGCGACGACCTGGGGCAGCAGCTCAGCCTGTTCATGCGGCCGGAGACCTTTCGCTCGCTGTACGCGCCATACTATGAGGCGCTGGCGGATACGCTGCACCGGAACGGGCTCGACTTTTGGCTGCACACCTGCGGCAACGTGACCAAGTTGATGGATGACCTCATCGCCTGCGGGGTGGACGCCGTGCATCCGATCCAGGTGGGGACGATGGATGACTTGGCGATTGCCAAGCAGTATGGGGGGCGCATCGCCTTCTGGATCGGCATGGACGTGCAGCACATCATCCCCTCCGGCACCCCGGCCGAGGTTCGCGCCCACGTGCGCGAGCGCATCCGCACCTTCAACCGGCCCGAAGGCGGCCTCATCCTGGCGGCGGGCAACGCCATCCTGCCCGATACGCCGATGGAGAACCTCTACGCCTACGTGGAGGCGCTGCGCGAGCCGCTGGAAGGCCAAGACGGCGGATGAAACAAGATGGGGATCCCGATTTCTGATCTGATGTCCTAATCCGCGAAATCCGTGGCATCCGGGTACTATTTCTCAGGGGAGGCGAAGATCATGCAAGAAGACGTCAGGGCGATCCTGGAAAAAGAGATGCAGCGCAGCAAGCCGGACTATGTGGTTTATCGGCCCGGCAGCATCGACGGGTCCACGTTCGATACCGGCAACGAGCACTTTTTGGTCTTTGACGCCCCCGACGGGTCCTTTATGGCGGTCTGGACCCAGAGCACCAGGGAGGGGGCGGGGGATCACCGGATCATGTTTTCCCGCTCCGATGACGATGGCCAAACCTGGGCCCCACCCAAGCGCCTGGTGGGCCCCCGCTGGGTCGGTGATGGCCGGATCGCCAGTTGGGGGTTTCCGGTGTTCTCCAAGTCGGGACGCATCTATGTAATCTATAACCAATACCAGGGCCCCATCGACGTGGCCGACCAGTTCACCGGCACGATGGACTGCCTCTACAGCGACGACATGGGCGCGACCTGGTCCAAGCCGGCCACCATCCCGATGAAGCGCAGCCCGCACGACCACTGGGATCCGCGCGTCGGCTCGAACTGGATCGTCTGGCAGCGGCCGATCCGCGACCTGCAGGGCCGCTGGTTTACCGGCTTTTCCCGGTGGCTGAGCGTGGCGGTGCGCCGCGTGCCGCACAAGCGGAGCTGGGCCGCGGAGAGCGTCGTCGAGTTCATGCGCTTCGAGAACATCGACGACAACCCCGAGCCAGGCCAGATCGAGATCACCTGGTCGGCCTGGGGCGACCAGGCGCTGCGCGTCCCCCACTATAGCGACCCGCTGTTGAGCGTGGCCCAAGAGCCAAGCCTGGTGCGCCTCCCTGACGAGCGGCTCTTTTGCGTGATGCGCACGATCAGCGGCTACATCTGGTATAGCCTGTCCAGCGACGACGGCTACACCTGGTGCAGCCCGCGCCCGCTCTTGCGCCGCGACCACGGGCTGCCCGTGATGGCGCCCATCTGCTGCACCCCCATCTACCAGATGGCGGATGGGCGATACATCCTGTTTCACAACGACAACAGCGGCCGCGTCAACGGCTGCGAGCCCGAGGATAGCTACGTGCACCGCCGGCCCTCCTCGGCCGCCCTGGGCGAGTTCCGGCCGGGGGCCGAGCAGCCGATCTGGTTCAGCGAGTCCAAGGTCTTTATGGACAACGACGGCGTCAAGCTGGGGCCGCGGCAAGGGATCGACATCGGCGTCTACCCCAGCTTTACCACCCGCGGGGGCAACAATGTGCTGTGGCACCCCGAGCGCAAGTTCTTCTTGTTGGGCAAGCGCGTCACCCCCGAGTGGCTGGCTGATCTGCGTGTGCCCGCGTGAGCTGATACAGGAAAGGAAACGACGAGTGACGGATGAACTGACGCGCAAGTATGCCCGCATGCGCAAGGCTATCCACCTAGAGCGGCCGGATCGCATGCCCTATTCCGGCGACTGGGGCAATATCGAGTACCGCAAAGAGGTCTACCACCTGGGCGAGCCCGAGTTGGTGTCCGAGTTGGGACAGGTGGTGGTCTCCAATGATGGCCGGCGCCGGTACACGCTGGACGGCGGCGTGTGGGCCGTCGGCGACCACGAGCAGTACCGCGATTACGACGACGTGCTCCGCGTCGACCCGGAGCGCTTCGAGGTCGAGCAGGTCGGTCCGGCGATGCTCGACGAGATGGCGCGGCTCTATGCCGACAAGGCGCGCACCTGCTTCCCCGTGCCCTGGCACTATGGCACCCTGGTGACCCGCGCCGTGCTCGAGTTCGGTTGGGAGCCTTTCTTGATGGCGGCGGCCGTCGATCCGGTCCGGCTGGGCGCGATCCTGGATCGCTTCGGCGCTGCTTCGCTCTCGGTGGCCCGCGGCTGGGCGCAGACCGAGGGCATCGAGCTGATCGTGATCCACGACGACATCGCCGGCACGCGGGGAATCCTGATGCGGCCCGAGTGGTATCGGACGTACGTGTTCCCGTGGTACCGCCGCATCTTTGACGCTATCCACGCGCAGGGGCGCAAGGTGCTCTATATCTCGGACGGCAACACCTTTCAGGTACTGGACGACCTTGTGGCGACGGGCGCCGATGGGCTCTATATCGAGACCTCCTCGATGGACCCCGAGACCTTTATGCAGCGCGCCGGGCGGGACAAGCTGTACATGCTCAAGACCGACTCGCGCAACATCGACCTGGGCACGGTGGAGGACATCCGCGTCGAGATGGCCAAGTTGAGAGAGCTGCACGCCCAGTATCCTGGGATCATCATGTATCGCGGGGGCGGCAACCCCAGGCCGGGGAACGCCGAGGCGTTCGCGCGGCTGTATCGAGAGTTGCTGGTCTATGAGGACGAGCAGATCGGCCAGGGGAAGGGTCAGACATGACCATCGATTCGCGCGATTGGCAAGCGTTGGCCGGGCGGCACCGGGCCTTCTGGAGCAGCGCTCCGGTTGACCGGCCGCTGATCCAGGTGATCCATGACGCCTACCAGGATACCGAGTTGGTCGCCGCGATGCTGGGCGCGGGCCAGGTCACGCCGGAGCGCATCGACCCGGCCCCGATCCTGCCCGTCTATGACCAGATGGCGCGAGCGCGGGCGGCGATCGGCGATGACGCCATCGCGGTGGCCGAGCCGCTGCTCGGCATCCCCTGGATGGAGGCCCTGGCCGGCTGTCCGGTCATGGTCGCCGACGGCAAGAGCGTCTGGCCTGCGCAGCCGGACGCCGCGGTCGGCGAGATCGTGAGCGATCCGGAGGACCCCTGGCTGCTCAAGCTGCTGGAGCTGCTCCAGGCCGTGGTCGAGCACGCGGCGGGACGCTATGCCGTCAGTCTGAGCCACCTGCGCGGTCCGGCCGATGTCCTGGTCGCGCTGCACGGCTCGACGCAGTTCTTCGTGCTCCTGTACGAGGACCCGGCGCGGGTCCAGCGGCTGGCTCGCCAGGCCGCCGACCTCTGGCGGCAGGTGGTCGAGGCCGAACTGCGCGTGGTGCCCGCTTTTCGCGGCGGGTATGGCGTGCGGCAGTTCGGCCTGTGGGCGCCGGAGCGCGCGGTCTGGCTGCAAGACGATACGTCGAGCATGATGTCGGCGGACCACTATCGCCAGTTCTTCCTGGACGCCCTGCAGCAGATGTCCTGGCTGCCCTATGGCGTGTTGCACCTGCACATCGGCTCCCTGCACGTCGCGGAGCTTTTGGCCGGGGTGCGCAACGTGCGGGCGGTGAACCTGTATTTCGATGACCCGCAGGTGACCCTGCAGGCTGCCATGCCCACGC
>JAAYEA010000333.1 GCA_012689325.1 Chloroflexota bacterium | reverse complement strand
GGCGCGTCAAGGAACGTCGCGCTAAGAACCAAACCGCGACCACAGGGTATGTTTTCCTGGGTGATGATACCAGCAGCAGGGGAGTTGTCAAATGGCTCAAGGGCAGAGTGCGTCAAGCCAGTGTTTTCACACCGAGTCCCTACTGCGCCATGTTACTCATCACTGAGCGGGCGCTCCTCATCGGGCGGCCCTGGCGGAGCGGCCCGCGCCCCCATCCCGACGTCCTGCTACGCTGGGCATAGGCGGCTGTTCTACCCAGTTTGGCGTTTCGCGCATACGCTCTCCCCGGTTCGGCGAAGTCCTCGTGGTAGACTGCACCAGTACGAAGGGACAGAGGATACCGAGCCTCGCTAGCCGTCGCGACTTCTACGCAGCCTCTGGCGATAGCTCGGGCAAGTCCAGCTTGCCTAGGTGCAGAAAGATCGTGCCACGATAGATCGAGTGAGTCTCGTTGGTCTCCGCCTTCATGGCAAGGTATGACCCGATCGGCCTCAGACATGCCCATGTCGGCTCGTCCAGCAGCACACTGGCGCGACGAAGGAACTCGTCCGCGCGCATATGACGCGCCCGACGCGCCTCATCGAATCTTGCTATCGTGCTCTCTAGCATGGTGATCATTCGCCGATCTCGGCGCATCTGCTCCAGTTCTTCCAGGACCGGGCGACACGCCAGCTCGTACTTGGGTGTACCAGGCACGAGAATATCGCGCGTCTCGCAGGCCAGGATAGGCTCCGCATCGGAGAGCAGTAACGGGCCCTGCCGCGCAGCCACGGCTAGCTTGCGGCGAAGTGCCTCCAGAATCGACAGGGTAGCCACCGGCACATAGAGGAGCTGCGCGATCTGCTGAGCCTTTTGCCCGTCCGTCAGCTCTTGCGGAAGCGTTCCGAAAAACTCGAGGAACCAGGCGCTGGGGTTGTAGCCATCCAAGGGCACGCTGTTGTACCTGGCATGGAGCCGCCGTCCGACCGGCATAGAGAATGGTGCCTGAACCGCCGCGTGCAGCGTCAGCTGGTCCAGCAGTTGCGCTGGCTCCACTGAGCCGGGAGCCGCGACCATTTGGGCCATGCGGTGCTCGACGTCCCATCCGAAATCGGTGACGCGGTCCAAGAGCGCGGGGTTTTGGCGAGTCCTCTCGTGGAAAGTCTCATCGCGTTGGCGAATGCCGGCCGTGTACCCAAAGTCCCCCGGACCAAAGACGACCAGACGGAATGGCGGCGCTGAGGTGCAGTTGGCCTCGGGGATACGAAAGGCGATCTGTTTGTAGAAGTGAATCACCCACGGGTGGAAGCCCACGCGGTCAACCCGCTCCACCACGCCTTCCTCTTTGGGGCGAGGCAGTGGTCTCGCCTGAACCCACACAAGCTCGCGGCCTTGGTCGATGACGTATTCCAGATCTCCCCAGCCTGTTTCCTGATAGATCTCCAGAGCACGCTCGAAAGCATGACGAACTATCTGCAGGATCTCGACGCGATCTTCCGCGGCTGGCCACCGTGTCAGATTGATCTCTCGCAGGTCGTACGAGGCGAAGGCCTGTAGGTCGGCTTCGCCCGTTCCATCCATCAGCCGATCCGCGTAGCCACCATAGGTTCCTTCCATGATCATCCCCCCCAACTGACCTGGCGCCTTGACAAAGAGCGCGCCGGACATCCAGGGGCGCTTCACCATGGGCTGCACAAGAACCGCTGGCGGGTTCGGTCGAGGGGGCAGGCCTAGGACAAGCTCGGGGTTGAGGCCGCTCAGTATGACCTGGGCGATGGCATCTGGCCCTCCATCTGGCCTCACGTTGAGCACGGTGGAGTAACTGCCGGCCATAGCATCATCTGCCGAATCCTCTCCAGCGCCGCTGGACCGCACCGCCCACGGGGCCTCGAAAGGCACGGGATGCTCCTCAAGCCAGGTCGCCGCCCTCACCCGCAGCAACGACTGATCCGTGGCCTCACGCAGGCGCTGCGCCACCTGTGCGGCCATGACCGGGCGCTGCCCAGGCTCTGTCTCGCGGAGAGCCCGGATTGCTTCCTCCCACCGGTACATGGGCAACGCCTCATCAAGCCAAGTGGCGACATCCTGTAAGGGCACGACCACCAGGGCAGGTACTCGATAACCGCGTTGGGCAAGCCAGGCCAGTCGCGCGGCCTTGGGCCCCCATCGCTCCGCGCCCGGCACCACACGAGATGGAACGAAGGGCAGTTCGCTCTGAGTACCGACTGGCGCCTCGTCCCACCGGATCACGGCCACCTCGCCCTCAGGGATAGTCGCCGGCAACTCGGTGCAGACGGCGAAAGGCTTGTTCGGGGGCAAGCCCAACAGAAGGTGCGCGGTCAGGCTGTTGGTGATGTTGATCACGGCGCCTGCCTGGTTAATGGCCAGCGCCGCGGTGTGCTTCGGACAGCTGTCGAGTATGGCCAGCGTGCTCGAATCGATATTCCGGAGATCCGACTGCTCCCGCACCCGATGGATACGTCCCTCGAACACGCCAGGCTGAATGACGTGACCCTTCCAGCGCATGGTCTGCATGGCTGTATCGCTCCCCTCCTTGAGGTGTCTCGCGGCCGCTGCTCTATGGGAGAATGTCCAGCGTCTCCCGCTCCGGGTTCAGCTGCAATAGCTTGAGCCTCTGCGCATCCTCTACCAGCCACCCGCGCGCCAGCACCCGATCGCCCTCGCGCAGCGCCGTGATCAGCTTGGTATAGCTGAGTAGCGTGACCTGCGCGCCATCGCCCGTCTCCACCACACAGCGGCCGGGCTTGTACGCTGCCTGTCGCGCATCGCTAACGCACCCCGCCAGGACGGCAAAACCGCGCGGCGATAGCATCCCCACGAACGCGGGACTGGGATCCATTGGCTGGTATGCCAGGGAAAAGCTGAGGCCACCCAGGACAAAGGTCTCATTGTAGCGGCCCTCCTGGAAGAGCCGGCGGTGGCCTCCCTGGACCCAGCGGTCCATCAGGGCGAGGGTGTGCGAGCCCGGAGTCGGCTGAAGCTTGCCCAGCCGCGAGGCCTCTGACAGCCCCAGGCGGAACGCTGCGATCCGCTCCGGTGCAGCCAGTACGATCAGATCCCAATCGGAGGTCGGCCTTTCCGTCCCGGCAGCGCGCGAGCCAAAGACGCGCACAGCATCGGGAGCCAACCCGCCCGCCGCCAGGAGCGGCTCCAGCCGCGCAAGCATCTCGGGCGGGGCGGAGATCGGGTGCACCACGCCGCCAACGGCGCCGGGGTCCAACAGTGAGCCTAGCCCTCCGGTGGGCAGCTCCGCCAGCAATCCCGCCTGCCCTACCCAGCTCTCGTAAAGGCCGTATTCGTCCGTGGAGTGGGGCAGCTTGGCCCTGCCCTGGCCTTCCGCACGATAGCGCCACTTGACGAGCAGGCGCCCGGCATGAAAGTCAGCGTCCCATACGATGGCCTCGCTCTCGCCAATACGCACGGCGGCGCCAAAGGGAATGCCTTCGGCGCCCGGCTGTTGCCAGCGAGGCGCCTTGTCCCGCAGCACCAGCTTGCCATCGGACGTCGGCTGCCAGCCAGCGGGCAGGAGCGCCGAGATGGGCTGCTCCTCATAGCTGCCGTCCAGCCGAGCCATCAACACGAGGATGTCCTTGCCTGTTCGCTGCCCGTGCTCCGCCATGAACTGCCGGCAGACGCCGCAAGGCCGGCAGGGCGCGCTCCCCGACCTGGAGGAGACCAGGGCCAAGGCGATCACGTCCGCGTCTCCGGCCATCGTCGCCAGCAGGATGGCGCTCATTTCGGCGTGAATGTTCGTGATATGATTGAACGAGGCATAGTGTCCAGCGCTGTACGTGGCCCCGCCGGCGGTCAGCGCCGCGGCCCCGTATCGCGTCCCCTCCGGCGAGGTCAGGAACGCTTGCCCCATACCGCGCAGCGCCGCCTGCACCAGGGATCGTTTGGCAATCTTATCCACCGCGCCCCTCATCCCGCGCTGGGACCAGTTCCTTGATCAGTGGCAGCAGCCCCAGCCGCAGCCCATCCGCCAGCGCCTGCGGGGACTGGGCGCGATCCAGGCCGGTGACCGCGCCCACGTAGCGCCCGCCCTCCTTGACCACCTCCGCCCTGGGCGGGGCGCCCGGGTCTCGCGATTGCAGCACGGCGATGATCCGGTCCGCCAGGTCCCACTTGGCTAGCTCGGCCTCCCATGCGGCGGCCGTCTCCTCGCCATAGCGCCCCAGCACGATAAAGCGGTCCACCGCGAACATGATCACCTCGCGCCCCGGAGGGATGCGCAGCGGCGGCTGCACGGTGAACCGCCCCCCTGGCAGGTCGGCGATCACCAAGTCGTGGCGCAGCCGCAGGTTGGCGAGTTGCTGCGCCACTTGCAGCTCCATGGCGTGGTCCCAGTGACGCTTCTGCGGCTCGCGGATGGCCCGCCCTTCGGCCATCTGTCCCTGCTGGCACATCTGCACGAACCAGTTCTGCGTCGGCGAGGCCGCATCGCAATCCATCACCCAACCGTCCGCCCCCGTCTCGCTGCGCAGCCGGTTGAGCACCTTGGCCAGCACCGACTTGCCCGAACCCGGGTCGCCCACCACGCCCAGCACCAGCCCCGGCCGGCCCTGCACCAGCGCCGGCGGCAGGGGGAAGAGCAGCCCCGCCTCCTCCCGACCGTGGACGATGACCGCCTGGCTGGGGTGAACGCGCGGCAGGAAGCAGGCCGTCAAGATCCCCTCCCCCCGCGCCGCCACCTGGGCCGCCACCGCGCCGTACATCCAGTTGGCCCCGCGGCCGGTGAGATAGACCGCCCAGGGCGACGCCTCGCCCAGCACCCCCACCGCGCCCGAGACCAGCGCGGGGTCCCAGTCCTGGTCGTCCTCCCGGCGCAAGAGCTCCACCTCCAGCCCCGCGCCGGAGAGGGCCCGCACCCGATACCAGGGACACGGCCCGCCACCCGGCGGCTGGTCCAGAGGATAGATGCGCACCCAGCCGGCCTGGGGCTGGAACACCTCCACGCTGACGGCCCCGGCGGCCACCGCGCCCATGACCACGTGGGCGTACATCCACATCGCCCCGGCCCCCTCCACCCGCACCGCCCGCCCGGCGCACCGCGCCAGCGGCAACGGCTGGTCCGAGAGGACCGTGGTCGGCCAGTACCTTTTGGGATGGGGGGTAAAGGCGATCCTCACCCGATCGCCCTCCTCGGACCAGGCCGCCCATTCCTGCACGCGCTCACTCATCTTTGGCTTTCCTCCGTTACGTCGCTGGCAGAGACGCGGCACGTCGCGTCTCTCACATTTGAACACCCCGAAGGGCTCTACTCCCTTTTCCACATGGCGAGTGACAGCGTCAACGCCCGCCAACTGCGTTTCAACACCCCGAAGGGCTCTACTCCCTTTTCCACCACGCGGATGGAGATGTATCTTGCTATCGAGCGTGACAAGCGTTTCAACACCCCGAAGGGCTCTACTCCCTTTTCCACCAATCTGACCCCCCACGACATTATAGTGTTCGACGCGTTTCAACACCCCGAAGGGCTCTACTCCCTTTTCCACATGGCGAGTGACAGCGTCAACGCCCGCCAACTGCGTTTCAACACCCCGAAGGGCTCTACTCCCTTTTCCACATTGTGCGGGCAACGCGAGTTGTTGGCCGATCTCGCCGGGTTTCAACACCCCGAAGGGCTCTACTCCCTTTTCCACCATCGCCCAGATGTATCTCTGGTGCGAGTACATCGAGGGGTTTCAACACCCCGAAGGGCTCTACTCCCTTTTCCACTAAGAAAGGGGCGCGTATGACCGACGCCGCACAGATTCTCGTTTCAACACCCCGAAGGGCTCTACTCCCTTTTCCACCCGCGTGATAGTCAACCTTGACGCCGAGTGCGACGTGTTTCAACACCCCGAAGGGCTCTACTCCCTTTTCCACCCGATCCGGCCCCGCGCCCCGCAGCCAACGCCAACGGTTTCAACACCCCGAAGGGCTCTACTCCCTTTTCCACCCAAGCGTCGGCGGCAGATCCTTGCCCGCCCATCGTTTCAACACCCCGAAGGGCTCTACTCCCTTTTCCACCAGTACCAGGACATTCGGTGGTCTTACGAGGGAGGAGAGGTTTCAACACCCCGAAGGGCTCTACTCCCTTTTCCACGCGGCAAGTGTTGTAACGGCGGGACCGGCAAATGGTCGCTGGTTTCAACACCCCGAAGGGCTCTACTCCCTTTTCCACCTAGAGCGCACGCGTCTCGATATGTATCGCGCTATCGAGCGGGGTTTCAACACCCCGAAGGGCTCTACTCCCTTTTCCACTGGTGCTGGCGTCGTATCTCAATAACGACGACCAGGGTTTCAACACCCCGAAGGGCTCTACTCCCTTTTCCACACGGACGGCATGGCGCAGATCTGCAAGCGCTGATCGTTTCAACACCCCGAAGGGCTCTACTCCCTTTTCCACCAACCTGAAGGCCGCCTGGGAAGCGGCCAAAACCGCCGAAAAGGTTTCAACACCCCGAAGGGCTCTACTCCCTTTTCCACTTTCCAGGATGGGGAAAACCTAATCGAGGTCGCTCCCGTTTCAACACCCCGAAGGGCTCTACTCCCTTTTCCACCAGCTATCTCACCGCCTACGCCAGCGGGATGTTGCTGACGGGTTTCAACACCCCGAAGGGCTCTACTCCCTTTTCCACTTCTGGCCACGATTCTTTTCGTGGTCGCGATCTTGGGTTTCAACACCCCGAAGGGCTCTACTCCCTTTTCCACCGGTCAATTCCGGCACCAAGCGCATCTTGCGCCTCAAAAGTTTCAACACCCCGAAGGGCTCTACTCCCTTTTCCACTCAGAACACCGGCTTGGCTTGGTGGCCCAGCGGAAACAACGGAGGTTTCAACACCCCGAAGGGCTCTACTCCCTTTTCCACTGGAACCGCGGCATATTGCGCGGCTTTCTGGACGCTATAGTTTCAACACCCCGAAGGGCTCTACTCCCTTTTCCACCCGATGCAGCCGAAACCCTTTGGGATCATCTGTTCTATCGTTTCAACACCCCGAAGGGCTCTACTCCCTTTTCCACCCAAGGACGAGGAGCCCAAAGGCCGCCTCGCCCGTATCAGTTTCAACACCCCGAAGGGCTCTACTCCCTTTTCCACCCAGGTCCAGGTCACTGGCTTGTCGGTCAATTGGCGGTTTCAACACCCCGAAGGGCTCTACTCCCTTTTCCACGAATCAGCCGCAAGTCGCAGCTGAAGGCCATGTGGATCAAGTTTCAACACCCCGAAGGGCTCTACTCCCTTTTCCACGGAGGCCACGCTCGATGCGCCTACGGAAACGCCGACGAGTTTCAACACCCCGAAGGGCTCTACTCCCTTTTCCACCTACAGCCGGATCGGTGCAAACCGATGGATTTTCAGCGTTTCAACACCCCGAAGGGCTCTACTCCCTTTTCCACTCCACTTTTTTCTGACATTTCTGTCAGCTTGCGCTCTCAAGCTGACATGGACTCCCAAACCGACCCTCCATCCGGCCTTTTGCCCCCTTTTCAACATTCCTCTGTGACTTTCGAGCATCTCCTATCCCTCGCCAATGGGGGGGATGCTCGAAAGTCCGCCTCGGGGGCTGTCGCTTGCTGACAAATCGCCTCCTTTGCGCCGCCAGCGGCGGACGTTTCCGTCAGCTTGGGCCTCTGCTCCGCCAAGGAACGATTCTTTGGCCCTGTCGCTTCCTTCGAAGGGCATTCCTCACGCGCATCTGTGAGCATGGTCCCACCAAATCTCGCATATGACGCTCGTTTTTTCGAGCATCTGGGGGGGTATGGCGCCACCCAGAGATGCTCGAAAATCAGGTTTTTCCCAATAGCCGCTCATATATCGGCCGCATTGCCCCTTCCCTACCCCGGCCCGGCCCAGGTCAGGCCCAGGCCCCGCGTGGTGAGCCGTCCCGTGCCGCAGTAAAAGGCGTAATCGGCCAGCGTCCAGAGCCGCGCCGCCCATTCGGGCCGCCGCAGCTCGTCCTCCCAAATGCACTCTCCTAGAAAACCGTTGCGAGGCACGCCGCCATATTCCTGCAGGCCGGTGGTCTCCAGCCGGTATTCTTTCAGCGCCAGCGCCGCGGCGTAGCGGTCCACGTCGGGGTCCATAGGCGCCGGCGCAAAGCGGTCCCAGGCCGCCCGCCAGCTCTCCGCCAACTTGTCCGGCAGTGGGAAGCGCACGTCCTGGGCCGGCACCTCGAAGGGCCCCTCCCGTCGCTTGGTGCGGCTAAAGGTGGTGGCCGAGGCAAAGCCGACGCGCAGACGGCGCGGGGGCGGCGTCCCGCCCGGGCCATAGCGCCCCAGCAGCCCCGCATAGCTATCCCGTCCCGCCCAGGGATGCTCCTCCCGCCGGGTGGCGCAGCCCAGCACGCGAAAGGCGCTCTCGTGCAAATGGACGGTCCGCCCGGCCGGCAGCCGCTCCAGCTCGCCGCCCAACAGCGCGCCGGTCAGCTCGGCGGTCAGGCTGGTCAGGCGGAGCCAGTGGCGCGCCTCCCCCTCCACCTGGTAAAGGTCGGAGACGGTGTATTCGCGCCGCTGGCTCCCCTCCTTGAGCCGCTTCCACAGTGCGGCATCCGCCGCCTGCTCCAGCTCGCCCATCCAAAAGCCGCGGATGGCATCGCCCAGGGGCCGGGGCTCCCGGGGCAGGCGCACCGGCTCCAGCTCGACTACCAGCGCCAGCAGGTCGTCGCTCATGCGCCGTTCCGCCTGGCGCGGGCCCGGAGGCGGGCCTCTTGCAGGTTGATGATCTCGGCGATCTCGTACTCGGTGACCGGCCCGCGGGCCACGGGCCGCCGCCGGACGATCGCGGGTAGGTGGCCCATGCGCCCCTCCAGCTCGGCCAGCAGCACCGCGGTGCCAAAGTTGAGGCTGGGCGGCACCAGCACGATGGGCAGCCCCTGCCACTCCTGCGCGGTCAGCCCGGCCAGGTTGGCCAGCTCGACGGCCTGCTGGTCGAAGGGGCGCAGCGGGTCGAGGTTGGCGGGGATGTCGCGCACCCGCACCTGCGCAACGCTCCGATGTGTCGCGGTGGCGAGCTGGGCTACCTGCGCCTGGGTGAGCGGGTGGGAATAGTTGAGCACCACCAGGTCGGTGGCCGCTGCTTCTGGCATGTTCTCTCCCTCTGTCGCATGATAACCTGCTATTCCGGGCAAACGCGGACCGCCCTGGGCCCTTTCGGGGAGGAGCCTATCTCGTAACTGACGCGCTGGTCCACCGCCAACGGGGCGCCGCCCTCGACCTCCGAGATATGGACAAAGATGTCCGCGCCGGATGGCTGGGTGATAAAGCCGTAGCCCTTCTGCGCATCGAAGCGTTTGACCTTGCCAACGCGCCGCCCCTGGACCGGGCTGGGTTGCGGCGAGTGCCCTCCCTCGCCTGGCGCAGGCGCGCCGTCCGGCTGCCCGAGCACCCCCAGCGGGGTCGGCAACACTTTCCTAGTGCGGTCCTGATAGCCCGCGTACGGCGTCAGGGCCGGGTCCGGCCCCGGCCAGGCCAGCATGGCCAGCAGGTGCTTCAAGCGCGGTACATCCTTGAGCGCCTGCGCCCCCTTGCGGTCGGCGGGGATGCGGGCCAGGATGTAGGCCTCGAAGGCCTTCTTAAAGCGGGCGCGGTCTGGCTCGGGCTTCTCCGCCAAGTTCCAGCCCCCGTCATCCAGGAGCGTTCGGTAGCGGTCCTGGCGCGTCGAGAGGTGGAGCGTGGGCTCCAGCTTGACCGCGCCCATCCCCAGCGGCTTGCCCATGCCCAGCTTGTGGCAGAACTCCTGCCCCTCGGCGCCCGCCGGCTCCAGCGCCCAGAGGAGCGCGCCCAGCTCCACCTCGCTCAGGTTCTCGAAATCCACGCGGAAGGTGAACTGGGTCCCCTCCGTCACCGGGCGAATCTGGGTGTGCTGGCTGTCAGGCCTGCTGTTTGGGTTGTCAGGATCAGCCTGCCAGCTGACCTGGGCAGTCTCCTTCACATCGTCGAGCGAGGTCGGGCCGCGGTGCCAGTAGAGCTTGTGGCCGCGGATCGCCGTATTCTGCGGCGACTCGGCGTAGTGATCCAGGCGATGCCTGTTGTCCGGATTCCTCTGGGTGAGATAGTGCTGAAAGCTCGTTGGCTTGGGGCCGGAAAGGATCTTGGGCGTGATGGGCGCATCCGCCAGAGGCCTGTGGCCCTCTTGGGGCACCAGCACAGCGTCGTTGAAGAACACCCGCGAGGCGTAGGCCGCGCGCTTGTCTGCCTTGCTTTCCGGCACGTAGCCAAAGATGGCCTCGGCCAGGTCGGTCACCTCGTCGCCCCGCAGCGCCTCCGGCACGAAATCCCGCGGCACCCGCTCGTAAGGCAGCCGGAACATCATGGTTGGCCCGAAGAAGACCAGCTTGCCCGCGCCGTCCAACAGGTAGAAGAGCGGGTCGCCGCTGGCCGTGAGCTTGCGGGTGGGGGTGCGTGTGCTGCGCGTCAGCTCTCTGTCCTCTTCGTATTGGCGCCACATCTCCTCGGGAATGGGGATCGGTTTGGCGCCCTGGTCCGGCTCAAAGATGGCGCAGTGCCAGTGTTTTGGGTGATCGTGTCCCCCCATATGCCCAGAGGCCACAAGTTTTGCCCGAACCATCCCTGGCGGAGGATTACCTGGCGTAGCCGCCGCAACGCTAGAGGTCAGCGCCAGATCAAGCTCAAGCAGGCCCTCGTTGTTGCCGTGCCCTCGGTAGCCCCTGTTCGACGTGACGCGGCTCGCCGGCGTGACGAACACGCTATAGACCGCCTGAGATGGGTTGCGATGATGCGTTATTGCGTCTGTATCGACATACTCTACGTGAACGAAGGTCTCGCCCAGGTGCTGCTGGGCAGGCTGGATGGCCCAGCCATCTCGGTAGGGCGTCAAGTATCCGCCTAGCACGTTCGGGGACGGATAGTCGTAGTGGTTGTCCGGATACGTGGTCTTGTTCGGCCCAAGAAGCTTGCCGCGGTAGTGGTCACCCAAGGACGAAGCATCGCCGACGGCGCGAAAGATGAGCTGCTCATCCGTCACCCATTTGACCTTGGCAAAGGCGATGATCTCGACCAGGTTCCGCACCATGCCGCGCAGGCTGCTGCCGGGGATCACGGGCACCTCGGCGTTCTCCCGGTGGAAGAACTGGGCGTAGTCTGCGCGAGCCGCGTCGTCCTGCATCATCTCGCGGATCTTGTCGCCCCACCGGCTGTAGAACGCGGGGTCCAGCGCCGTGCGCGTATAAAGCGGCGTCTTGGTCACCAGCGTGCAGTCGATGTGGCCCGTGTAGCGCCCCTCCTGGTACGCGTCCTGGTCGGGCAGCGCCTCGGCGGGCACCACCTGCTCGGGCAGCGGCACAAAGTTGTAGGGCGCAGTAGACTTGCGGTCCTCGCGCTGGGGGTTCTTGTGCGTGGGGTTCATCTCGGCACCTCCACATACTCCAGGCCAGCCAGACGGCTATAGGCGATATACGCCTGCCCCTGGCTGTCAGGCCGGACATAGTTGCGCACCACCAGGCGCATGGGCCGCCAGGCGTCGCCGCCAAAGGCGCTCGCGGGGACGTCCAGCGGAACGGCGTGGCGCAGCCCCTGGCGGCCATCGGCCAGCAGGGTGAACCCGCCGTCGCGCCCCTCCGCCCGCGTCCCCCAGAGGATCTGGCGCTCGTCGAAGGACTCCAAGGCCGCGCCGCCGCCGTCCTGCAGGCGGCAGGCTCGGAAGCCATCGCCATCCCGCCAGACATGGACCTCCGCCTCCGCGCCAAAGAGCCGCGCCTGCTGCAAGGTCTCCGCGCGCAAGGGCGGCGAGAACTCGCGGAACAAATCGCTGGAAAGGGCCAGTGCGGCTTGCCCATCGGGCATCTGGAGCACCCTGCCCCAGACCACGCCATCGTCATCGTGGGCCAGCAGCCACGCCTCCGCGCCGACGCGCGGTTGGCGCGCGAACCAGCCCCGCGGGTCCTCGGCAAAGCCGGCCATGTCCAGCTCGGGATCGGCCAGCAGGGCCGCGCGAACCGGTTTGGTGTGCCAGGTCATGATGCACCTCCCGTCAGGGCGTCCACGTAGGTCTGGAGCGCGGCTCCGTCGCCATCCACGGTCAGCCCCTTCTTGCCCACGCGCATGAAATGCCAACGCTTCCCGCCGTAGTCCAGGGTCGCCCGCTGCCCGGCGAGACGGCCTCGCCCCACGTTGCTCTCGCCGCCGATGCGCAGGTCCTCGGTCCAGAGGTCCTTGAGCAATAACAGGAGCAGCCCGACCTCGGCGGGTTGGGGATCGTCGAGCTCCAGCCGCAGCCTCACGGTGGACGTCTCCCCGCGGGCATAGGCGGGCTCTTGCGAAAAGAGCGCAGCGGCATAGGCGCCGCCGGTGAAACGATCGACCTTGAGGCGCGTGTGCACGAGGTCCAGGGGGTTATCGATCACCGCCTCCTCCACCCAGATCTTGCTGGCGGTGAGCTCTTGGCCCTTGGTCTCCTTGCGCGGCCGCAGGCCAAAGAGCTGGTCCGCCAGGTCGTATCCGTTCAGCCCCAGCGTGTTGCCAATCCTGACGGTCCGGGCCCGCAGCGCGCCGGCCACAGCCGTCCCACTGACGATCCGCTCGTCCTGGCCTTTGCGCCGGGAGCGCAGATGCACCATGTCGGGCGCGTCGGGCTCGCCCGCCCCCGACCGGATCAGCATCGAGTCCACGATGGCAAAGTCGCCCTCCAGGATGCAGGCGCTCCGCGCCGCCTGTGGGAGTTGCACCCCCAGGGCCTGGGCCACGTCCGCCACGGGCTGTGCGCCGGAGCGATCCTGTTCCAGCCAGGCGACCAGGCCCTGCGGCTGGGTCACGTCGTAGCGCGTCATGGCCCATTCGGCGACATGGCACTGGCCCAGGCCGCGCCGCTTCCGCTTGCCCAGGCGGATTTTGCCCCGCTGCAGACCCTCCAGGGCCAGCGCCAGGGCCGTGCGCAGCTCCTCCTCGTGGCCTTTCAGGACCAGCAGTTCCAGGCTGAGCGGGAAGCGGGTCCCCTCGGCCAGCAGCTCCATGTCGAACTTTTTTTTCTCCTCAGCGCTGCGCTTCTTGGCATCGATGGCCACGCCATCGCGCAGTTCGACGTCCGGAACCTCGCCCAGGGCGTCGTCCACGATCATCGCGCTCTCCACGCTCGTCTCCTCGCCCGCGGCGTTGGACACGCGGCCAAAGAGCGCGTCGGCCAGCGCGAGGGAGTGTAGCTCGACGTAATGGCGCAGTCCCCCGGCCAAGGAGGCGCCGGTCAGCAGGGCCCGCCCCTCCAGCGGGTCCACCAGCAGCGCCAGGTCCAGCGGGCCATCAGCGTCGCCCGAGCCGAGGTGCGTCGGCGTGTCCAGCACCAGCTCGCCCGTCACCACGATTCGCTCGACGATGCCCCGCGCATTGAGATATTGGGCGCCGTTCATAGCCGCACCTCCTGCGCCTTCTGCTGATCGTCCTCGGATCCTTTGGCCGCCCGTCGCAACACGGCGTCCAGGAGCCGGGCGACATACTCGGTCTTGAGTTTGGACACATCCGCCGAGACGCCGGCCAGCGCCACGTCCTTCTTGGGGGCGAGGTGCTTATTCCAGAGCGCGTCGCCCTGTATGCCCTCGACCACCCACTTGTACAGACGCTCTCCACCGATCCAGGCCTGCTCGAACTTGGCCTTGGCTCCCTTGAGATCATTCATGTGCGTGACCACGCGCCCCAGGTCGCCGGCCTTCTGGGCGCGGAGCACCGCGGAGCGCAGGCGCTGCAGCTGGGTGTTGGGCGGCTGGTTGGTGATCTCGAGCGTGGCGACGGCCTCCGTCAGCTTTTTGTCCAGCTCGGCGCGGAGCAGTCGGTTGGCCATCTGCCCGGCCAGCGCGTGGCTGGCGTCGGATAGCGCGATCGCCTTGGGCGGATCCTTGGGTTTCTTCCAGTCCGTCAGGGTGATCTTGGGCGAAGCTTGCCAGCCCACGGCGATCCGGCCTAACCCCTCGGCCCGCCGCTCCCCGATGCCGGAGGCGACCCACTGGTCCAGCTTGGCGCGCTGCTCGGCGTTGAGGCCTTCGTAGACAAAGACGCTGCCCGCCGCCAGCGCCAGCGATTGGGGCAGCGGCAGCCCCCACGTGCGATTGAACCCGCCTACCACCTCGGCGGCCCTGAAGCAAGCCACCGCCTTGGCGCCGAGCAGGTCATCCAGGGTCAGCGACGGCTGTCCATGCGCGCCGCGCAAGATGGCGTTGCTGAGCAGGGTGACGGTGGTCCGAGCGCCCGCGCCACAGTTCGCCGGGTACTCGCGGAACGGCTGCGGGCCGGCCAGCTTGCAGATGCGCACGCGGCCGTACGTCGCGTTACGCGAGCCGCCCAGCCGCAGCGTGGCGCCCTCCAGCAGAGGCTGGATGGCCGCCAGGTCCCCTTCCTCTTCCGCGAGGATGGCCCCCCCGAACTCTTGCCCCGCCGCCAGGGCCTCGTAGCGATAGACGTTGGCGCTCCCGCTCTTTTTCACGCCGCGCTCGTCGCTGGCGTTGTGGACATTGCTGTCCCTCTTCGGCCGAACCTTCGCGGCGCTGTCGCCCTCCAGCCAGGCGAAGCGGCAGTTGGGCGCCGTCGGGTTCTCGAGCTCGTCGTCCATCTCGATGGCGAAATCACAAGCATCGGCCACGGAGGCCTCCTTGTCATCCTTGGCGACCCGCCAGGAGAGCGGCGCCGGCAGGGCGCGCTTGGCCCCATCCACGGCAGGGTAGGCGTTTAGGTAGCAGACACTCCCTGCGAAGAAGAGCCGGCGGGTCAGGCCATCGGCCGCCAGTCCGTTCGTCGGGGCGACATGCTGCGCCAGGTAGCGCTCGATCACCGCGCCGCGGATGGCGCTCCCGGGGATGTAACCGTACGCAGTCGAGCTGTTCTCGTCGCCGGGGCGAGGGGTGCTGACGAGCACCGGCTGTTCCAGGTAGAGGCCAAAGGTCAGGGCGTACATGGCAGCACCTCCGTCCTGAAGAGCTGGAAGGGGTCAGGCTGGAGAGCCGTCCCCGTCTCGTCCAGCAGCTCGGCCGATAGCTTGCCCAGGCCGCGGTTGCGCCCCGTGCCCGCCCGCCGGAAGGCCTTGACGCAGGCGGCCAGCAGGGCCAGATCGTCGGCTCGTTTTTTGGGGTCTCCGTCCGCCAGGTCGAGCCTGGCCCAGAAGGACGTCCCGCGGATGACCACCCGGATGGCCCTCAGGGTGTGCGGCCTGGGGACACCACTGGCCTCCATGGCCGTCTGGTGCCGCACCGTGGTTAGCGTCTCCAGGACCTGCGCGCGCGTCAGCCGCTCGTCCCTGATGTCCTGGGCGATGGCTTGCCGCAGATCCTCCGGCAGGCGCGCATCGCCCACCGCCAACCTGGCCTCCGCCTGGGCATCGCTTCCAGGACAGCCGAATAGCCGTTGAGCAGAGTCAGCCCAACGCTCCTGGGCTGGCCCCGACAGCGCGGCCAGGATCTCGGCGCACTCGTTGACCAGGATGCCCTTGAGCGCGCGCCCGCGCAGGTAGGGGCAGCCCAGCTCGTCGTGCTGCACCTCGGCATCCACCAGGCTGGCCACGCCATCGCCGCGGCCAAAGGCGGCGTCGCTCCCCAGCACGAGCTTGAGATAGTATGTGCTCATCAGGCCCCGCCCCCTTTCAGCGGCACGTAAAAGTCCAACGCCTCGATGCTATCAAAGTAGGCGCACCTGCCGCCATGCCAGCCCTGTGTCTTGAGGGTCTCGTATGGGGGCACCTCCGGCAGGTTGGGCATGCGGTAAAGGGTGCGAAAGTTGCCCACCGCCTCGACGCCCTCGCGCAGGGTCTCGCGCAGCGCCATGACCTTGTTCCTGCGGTCCTTCCACTCATCCCCGTCGCGGAACTCGCGGCTGATGCGCTCGAAGGTCGCCCAGGAGCGCCAATCCCTGTCCTGCGCCGTCAGCCGGACCGGCCGCATGATCAGCGTCCCGGCGGGCACTTGGTACTCCCGTTCGCGCACCGCCTTCAGGGACTCGACCAGGCCACTGACGGCAAAGTGCCAGTCCATGGCCGTGACCCCTTCCGGGTCCCGCTGCTCCTTGATATATTCCTTGGCCGATTTGCACAGTTCTTCGGCCAGATCGTAGGCCCGCGCGAAGGGGTAGTGCTTCTTGACCACCGCCACGCCGGCCCGCCCGTGCAGGTATCCGCCATCGGACAGCTTTTTGCTGGCCATCCGCTGCAGATAGGTCGCGGCGAGGGTCAGGCCCAGGCGCCCGTCGCAGATAAAGGTGACATCGTCGCCGCCAAAGACGAGGGGGCGAAAGGGCAGGAAACCCCCGGATAGCTTGACCTCGCCGATGCTGTGGGCGGCCGTGTCGATGGACCCGACGAGGGCATTGATGGTCTCCTGCAGGGCCATCAAGGTGGCCTGTCGGATCGAGTCGGAGAAGGCTCGGATCTCTCCCACGTAGGCCCTGTTCTGCGCCGCCTGGGGAAAGGCGTCCCTGATCTTCTCCACGCGGCGGCCCATCCCGTTGCCGTCGGTGTGGATCACGGCGATATAGCCGGCCTTGTCCTCGCCGACGCCCAGGTCGTCCATCTGGTACGGCACCTGGTAAGGGCCAAAGGTGAAGAGCTTCCCGAGCCTGTCATTGGCGTCGTCCACCGCCGCGAGCTTGGCCGCCACCTCTGTCGAGACGCCGCGCCCTTCCAGCTGATCCACCCAGCCGGCCGGCAACCCGGTGTAGGGGCAAGCGGCGGTGACGCCCAGGCCCAAGAGCGGCGCCGACCTGGTGCGATCCGCCTTGCGCGCGGCCAGCTCGCCAAAGGCCCGCGTCATCACACCGTGGGGGCCGCCGAGCGCCTCGCCGTCCCAGTCGAAGGGGACGTGGCAGAGGACCAGTTGCAGGCCAGGGGCATCGAGCAGGGTCCTCGTGGTAAGCCGCTGGGCAAAGTCCAGGGCAGCGGGCAGGCCCGCGAACAGGATCACCGCGTTGCCGCCCCCGGCATAGATCACCTCGGCCTGCAGCCGTCCATCCTCGATCCGCTCGCCCGACATCTTGTGCGGCCAGTCCAAATCCGTGACGTTGTGCCGCCCTTTAAGGGCGTCCGCCACCCACAGGCGCGTGGCACAGTCCACCAGATAGGAGGCGCCCACGTTCTGGCGCAGCTGGTTGGTGCCAAAGACATAGTCCTGGATACCGGTCGTGTCCAGGACCGTCAGGACCATTTCCCTCATCTCATCCCTCCTTGACTCAGTGGCCATCCGTCATCATGAACCACTCCCGAAGATAGGCGGTCAGGTCGGGCAGATGCCGGCGGCCAAAGACCGACACCCGCCCCTCGGTGAACCAGCTCTCCGCGATCTCTTGTTGCAGCTCCTCAGGCTTGTCGTAGCAGCAGATCAGCCCCACGCGCGCCTCGTCGCCGCCCACCTGCCGCGCCCGCACATAGATCTCCAGGAGCTTGGACTTGCTAAGGCCCTTGTCCGCGGAGGTGGTGCAGGAGAGGGCGAACAACTGGTAGCCGCGCATGGCTGCCACATCGAACTCAAAGTTGGTACGGCCCCGCGTGGACTTGATGCCCATGCCGCAATCGTGGATGTGGCATTCCCCCGCGAGGTCGAGGATGCGCTGCAACACCTCATGCTCCAGCCAGGGCCCCTCCAGCCACTTGGCCGCCTCGTGCACACTGCCACCCTGGAGAGCCGCGAATGCCCCCAGATTCTCGATCGGGGGCAGGGACGAAAAGACGTCGCGCAGGCGCGCGGATTGGGGCAAGAGGGTGTCTTTTAACTCGTCGGCCTTGCGCTTCTCCTTGCCCTGCGCGTCCCGGCGAGCCTGGTTACACCAAGCGCGCCATTCCGCCACGGCATCCTCGCTCAGGGCCATCAGCTTGGCCCGCACCCCCGGCAGGATCGGCTCCCGGCGGATCTCGGCGATAGGCCAGTTGTGTAGATTCAGCAGCTCCTTCAGGGGCACCTGACAATCGTCGCCCACGGGGAGAACCTGGATCGCGCTGCCGTGGGCGTGTACCAGCATGGAGACGTCGCTGGCCCGCAGATAGCTGAACACCGCCGAGGGAAAGGCCCGCTGGACAGCGCCATAGGCGTGCACCGCCATGGCCTTGGTGCCGCCGGTGTAGTTGAGCCCTACGAAGGCGTCAGGGGGGACACCGCGCAGGATGCCGTCGACCTCCCGCGCGATGCGCGAGCCTTCGGTCTCATCGCTCTGATACAGGGAGATGCGCAGATCGTCGCGGCGCCGGAGAAGCCCCGCGCGTAGCCGGTCAGCGACCTGTGCGGTCGCCTCAGAGTGCAGCAGGGCCACCCGCGCCCCTTGCTGGGCCAACAGCAAGCCAGCCACATAGTTGGGCAGCGGATTCGAGCCGACCAGAAGTATCAGATGCTGTGTTTGATAGGCGCTCCATTGCCCCATCCTGGCCTCCTTGCCCTAATCCTCCCCGCCGCGAAGAGAAAAACTCACGTCCACGAAGCGCGGCTCCGAGCCCGCCTCCAGGTCGGCCCGGCCATCGGGCAGGTATCGCCGCGGTTTCATGAATTGCAGGTCGCGCTCGCGCGGCGTGCAGGCCAATACCATGCCCGCTGTCATGGACTTGGTGCCGCCGGTGAAATCGGCGATGATCTCCTGCTCCCGCAGGCCAAAGCGCACTTTGGCCTCGCGATAGATCCCCTCGACGGCCTCAAAGGTCTGCTGCGGGTCATCTATGTCGCCGATGCTCACAAGCTCGGCGTGACGCAATAGGGGGCGATGCTGCGCGGCCAGCCGCTCGGCGTTGGCCATGGAGGTAGCAGCGCTCTCCGGCGTCTCTGCCTCCGCCAGGCCCGTGGCCGCGCCGGCCAACAGCCAGAGGTAGCGCAGCGTGGGCTCCGCGCGCTCGTCGCGCTCGCCACGGCAGTGGTAGCGGATGGCCGCCGCCGCCGAGGTGGTCTCCGGCGCGCCTTGGCTCACCAGCACGATCAGCCCGGGCCGGGGATCCACCTGCCGGTCGGACATGACGACGCCCACGCCCAGCCGCTCCCGCAGCCACCCGATGGCCGCGTAGGCAAGCACCAGCAAGACGAGCGCCACCAGGGCAAGGACCGCCAACAGCCAGGGGGTCGAGACCAGGTCCAGCAGCCAGTCATAGACCGCGTTGCCCAGCACCGCCGTTAGCACGAGACCCAAGAGGAATAGAAGGGGAATCCGTGGATCGAAGAACCGCTCGAAGCGCCGATTGATGCGGTCTGGGCCGGTGTTCATGTGCGCGTCGCCTCATCGGGTGCTGGGTTGGTAGAGGATGTAACTTGGGAACAACTATAACATGAATACCCGGCGTGTCAAATGGCAGGCCAGGCCACTCATGGGACCTCGCTGGGCGAGCCTGGCCTGCCTTGGGCGGAGGAGGGGAGCAAGCCGCCCCCCTCCCCCGCGGACGCTGGCTATTTCTCCAGCATCTTGAGCATCTCGGCCCGCAGCTCGGGGTACCGCGCGGCCGCCTGCGTGGCAAAGGACCTTACCACGCTCTCCGGCAGGGGCGTCGATTCGCCAAGCTCGACGGCGCCCGCCGCGCTCTCCGCCCGATGGTTCCCCAGGCCGGGCAGCAGCTGGCGGCCAGCCGACGTGGGCTGCGCTCCGGGGCTATAGATCTCGTACTCCCAGATCGAGATATTGCCCCACCAGCCTGGCCGACTGATCTCCTGGACCAGCCAGTGCTGGTACCGGCGCGTGGACAGCCAGAGGTCGTCCATCCCGCCATCGCTGCTGATCTGCCAGCCGTACCAGCCGCTGGCCGATGGGTTCCAGTAGGCGATCCAGTAGCGGTTGGCGTAGGCTGTCTCCCAACGGACGCGGACGCGGTTCACTTCCATGGCCTGGCCCAGATCCACATAGATCCACTCGCCGCTCCCGCCGTGCCGGGACGACCAGCGGCTGGTCATGCGCCCATCGATGGCCCAGAACGGCATCAGCGCCGCCCGCTCCATGGACGAGGCGTAGACCGTGCTGCCCAGCGACAGGTTGCCATTGCGGCTCTGAGCCTGCCCGCCGCGCTCCAGCGCCAGGCGATAGCCGCCGGTCCTGGTGGAATAGCCGCCCGCCTCGACGGTGTAGCCGCCGGTCTGGGTCAGCCGATAGTTGAGGATCAGGCTGTTCAGGTCGCCGCCGCCATCGTCGTTGTAGGCTACCACGTTGCCACCGGGCGCGCGGAGATGCAGGTAGGGATCGAACTCGCCCCGCTTGCTCAGCCGGATGGTGACCACGTCCCCGACGTTGCCCCAAAAGCCGTAGCGGTCGCGGGTAGACGGCCGGTCGATGGCGCCCTCGCGCGTCTCGCCGATCCCGATGCGCTGATAGATGAAGGAGACCTGGCCCGAGTTGACGCTGGCGCTGCGGTAGTGGATGCGGCACGGGTCGCCCGGGTACCAGTTCTTCTCGCTAAGATAGTAACTGCTCTCGGACTCGGCGTACTCCACATAGGCCACATGGCCCAGGGTGGCGTGCGCACTCTGCTCCCCCGGCTCAAAGACGACGACAGCGTTGCGGCTGGGCAGGTCGCCCACGCTATAGCGGCGCCCATCCTGGTTCAGCACAGCGCTATCGTTCCACCGGTAGGCATCGCCCAGCCCGCTGCTGGGCAGGTCCGGGCGCCGCGACCAGGCGTAGCCGGTGCATTGGCAGGCGGCGTACTCGATCTCCGCATCCGCCCCCGCCGGGCCCGCCGGCAGCGTGGCCAATAGCACCACCATCAACAAGACCAACGAGACAAACCTGCGTTTCGCTTGACCGTTCATTGGTAGCCTCCTCTGCTTCTCGCTGGCCGGCCGCGTCCAGGGATCCGCTCCCTGGCCCTGGCCGGTCACTGTCCAGTGTAGCGAGAGGCAGGGGCGCTGTCATGGGCGAGGAGGCCCAAGCGCGTGGGAAATCGCGCCCAAACGCCACGGGGCGGCGATGCGAGGAGGGTCAGGGGCGATAGAGGGGGCCAAAGACGGCCACCAGGGTCACATGCCGCATGGGGCGGGCGTGCTCCGGCAGACCCTCCCAAGCGTTGCACTTGTCATAGATCTTGTCGAGTTGGTTGGTCACCGTCTTGGGGCTCTTGTTCAGCAGGCGGCCGATGGCGGCGGCGTCCAGCCCCTGGGCGGCGAGCTCGAGCACCTCGCGCTCCTTGGCCGTCAGGTTGCGCTGCACGAACTCGGCCTTGCGCTGCAGGTCGCCGGCCTGCGCCGAGGTCAGCCCGGCGCCGGAGGGGCCGGCCTGAGGGAGCATGGGGGCGATATTGCCCCAGCGCAGCAGGGGCACGGGGATGAGCACATCGTGCGAGGTGGGGGTCACGCGCCAGCGGCGCCGACCGCCGCGCCGCCAGCCGGGCGAGTGCATGTGCCAGACGCGGTCGCCCTCGCCAAAGAGCCACTGCGCCGCCACCACCGCCTCGGCGGCCATGATCTTGCTCCCGCCGGAGACGCTGAGGTGCACCCCCAGCCCCAGCGCCTTGACGTCGAGGATCGCGCGGGAGAGGGCGCTGGCCAGCGCCGCCACCTCGGATTCGCGGAGCACCCGCGCCACCGGCTGCCCCTCGTCGCGCACCAGGCGGAACTCGAAGCGCTCGCCCATCTCGGCCAGTTGGGCCTCCAGCAGGCCACGGGAGGCGAGGACCTCCTCCTCTTGCGTGTGGATGGCCACCACGCGGGACACCGTATAACCCGCGGCGCGCAGCAGATCGAGGGTCAGCGTCACCACCTGCGGCTGCGCCCCCAGCGTGGCGATCAAGGCGTGCTCCGGCATGGCTCCCCTCCGCGCGGCGATCGGATGGCCCCACTATAGCCGCGAGCGGAGAGGATGTCAAACCCCGGGCAAAGCGAGACGCTAAAGGCCTTGCTGGGACTTTAGCGTCTGCGCCCGGACGCCCCGAAGGGCTCTACCCACCCTGCTACCACGGTCGATTTCGGCGACGGGGTAGTCAAAAGCTACTCGCCTCAACACCCCGAAGGGCTCTACCTACATTGTCACCATGCGGAGCCACGGTGACAGCATCGTCATCGTGGATGGTTTCAACGCCCCGAAGGGCTCTACCTACATTGTCACCCGAGGGGTTCACGAGCGTTGTCTTTGACGGACAGCGTTTCAACGCCCCGAAGGGCTCTACCTACATTGTCACTTGTGCACAATCCATGCCTGTATGGCTGAGCGTCGTGTGTTTCAACGCCCCGAAGGGCTCTACCTACATTGTCACCCGGAGTCTGACTACCTTCCGGAGGATCCTCCCACCCGTTTCAACGCCCCGAAGGGCTCTACCTACATTGTCACGGATGACCT
>JAAYEA010000332.1 GCA_012689325.1 Chloroflexota bacterium | reverse complement strand
GTCATCTCTCCACCTCCAGGAGTTGCTCGATATAGGCGATGACCTGGTCGGGCTGAGGCCGCGATTCCGTCACCCTCGGAGCGTCCGGGCGACGGCGGACAAGCGCCAGCCGCTTCCTCGCCGACTCGCCCAGGGAGCCCAGGTCGGCTTGCAGGTAGCGCCGGAACCCTTCGGGCAGGCCACTGTTCCCCGCGCGGAGATGTTGCCGGGCCTCTTGCAGGGGGATGCGGTCGCGGTAGGCCAGCGCCTGCGCGGCCAGTTCGGCCAGGCGTTGCGCCAGCCGCCACTGCCCATAGCGGCCCTGCTGCGCCAGACGCACATAGCGCAGCTCGGCCGTGATGGGCCCCACGGCAGGTAGCGGCTCCTCATCGCCCGCGGGCCGCTTGGGGCGGCGCGGGGCCAGGCTGCGCGCCGCCAGCGACAGGGCCGCCGCGAGCAGCGTCGTCCACCAGGCCCAGCGAGGGACGCTCTGGAAGAGCAGGTGAACGGTCCAAAGGACCTGAGCCAGGCGCGTCACCACGGCGCGGGCGATGTCGCGAAAGGCGAGGATCAGCGCCGCGAGCAGGAGGAGCGCCGAGAGGACGAGGGCAAGCCCTAGCCAGCGTCGCCTGCTCATGGCCGCCTCCCTGCGCTGGCGGCGATGGCGGCGAGGCAGTCCAGCGCCTCGCGCTCCTCATCGGGCCCGGGCGCCCTGGCGCCGTAGCGGGCGCGCTCAAAGAGCCGGGTGAGGCGCGCGACCTGGGCCTGCGGCAGGCCGCTGCGCGCCAGCCGGCGCTCGAACTCGCGCGGCGTCATGGCGCGCGAGCGCTCGATCCCTTGCTGCTCTCGCACCACGCGCAACATGCCCTGATAGCAGCGGAGCACGGCGTTGCGCAGGCCGTCGCCAGCGAGCAGCGCGCTCCGCGCGGCCTCGGCCTCTTGGCCCAGTTGCCCCAACAGGCGAGCCTCGGGGCCGCTTCGGCGCAGGATGAGCCACGCCACCGCGGCCAGCAGGGCGACCACCAGCAGCGCCAGCAGTGAGGCGATGCCGTAGACCAGCCAGGGAGGCGGGCTGGCCAGGAACTCGGCGGGCGGGGTGAGCGAGGGGAGCTCGCCTGTGTCAGAGGGCGCCCCCAACTCCTGAGCCGCTCCGGCGAGAAACCTCGTGGCGACTCGGCTGATGGCCCAAAAGAGGCAAAAGAGGGTGAGGGCCGCGCCGAGGTCGCGCACGAAGCGCTTGCGGGCCTCGGGCGAGATGATCAGATAGACGAGGACAAAGGGGACCAAGATGAGAAGGGCGAGGCCCACGTAGCGCAGCGAAATGGGCCGGCCGTCAGCGGCGGGGAGGGGCAGTACTGGAAGCGACGGGAGGCGCCAGTTCAGGCGGAAAGGAAACGGGCCCGCCGGGGCGTTGAGGTCCAACGCGGGGAGGCCCGCCGCCAATAGGATCATCGCCGCCAAGGCGATACCGGCCAGAGCCAGCATCCCCAGCTTGTCGCTTCTGGTCATGTCGCTTTCCTTGCCACCCTGCAAATGGCGACCGGCGCCAGCGAGCCCCGCGATGTTGGAAGCAAAGACCCTACAGGTCGTGCCAGACCTGTAGGGTCCGGTTCGGTGCTACTTGATCGGGATGATGCTGCCGGTGCGCGAGGACTCGTAGATGGCGGTAAAGATCTGAACCGATTTGCGGCCCTCGTAGCCGTCGCACTGCACCTTGGTCCCCTTGGTGATGGCCGAAACCATGTCCTCGATGATATTCCTGGGCAGGTTCGGATCCACCGGGATATCGGCCAGCTTGGTGTCGGGATCCACGGCCGAGTGGTAGAGCGTGATGTCGTTATCCTTCCAGAGCAGCGCGCCCTGGCTGCCGTTGATCTCGATCACGCTGCCCAGGTCGGGGGTGCTGCAGGTGGTGGTGTGCAGCGCCGCCCAGGCCCCGCTCTGAAACTCGACCATGGCCATGGTCTGGTCCTCGGTCTCGATGGGGTGGTTGAAGGTGCCGCTGCGCCCCATCACGCTTTTGACCGGGCCGAGGAACCATTGCAGCAGGTCCACAAAGTGGACGCCCTGGTTGGCGATGGAGCCGCCCTCGGTGGCCTTGCGGCTGCGCCACCCCGCTGGCGACCCGCCGCCATAGTAGCTCATGTCGCGGTACCACTTCATGATCAGGTCGGCGCAGATGAGCTTGCCCAGCTTGCCCTGTTGCAGCGCCATGCGGATCTGGTGGTTGATGGGGTTATAGCGGCTGTCAAAGTCCACGGCGAGGATCTTGCCCGCCTTTTTGGCGGCGGCGATGGCGGCGTCGGTCTTGGCCACGCTGATGTCCATCGGTTTGGTCGTGTGGACGTGCTTGCCAGCCTCCAGGGCCTGGATGACGAAATCGCAGTGCAGGCCGCTGGGGGACATCACGCCGACCACGTCGATATCGGCGCGATCCAGCATCTCCTCATAGTCCATGGTCCAGTCAGCGCCCAGTTCCTTGCCCACCAGCTCGGCCTTGCCCGGCTCGATGGAGCAGACGCAGCGCAGCTCGGCGCCTTCCGCTTGCGTGGCCTTGATGGCGCGGTTGCGGCCCATGCCCAGGCCGACGATGCCCCAGCCCAGTTTCTTGTCGCTCATGTGGCGTCTCCTGTCTCTAGGACATCATGACCGGCTTGCCGGTCGCGGACGACTTGTAGATGGCTTCGATGATGGCCACGGACTTGCGGCCCTCGTGGCCGTCGCACTGCAGCGGCTTGCCGTCGCGGACGGCGCCCACCATGTCGGCAAAGATGCTCGCGGGGAGGTTGGGGTCCACCGGGATGCTCTCGATCTTCAGATCCGGGTCCACGTTGGAGTGGAAGAGCGAGATCTCGCGGTCGCCCCAGAGGAGCGCGCCCTCGGAACCGTTGAACTCGAGCTTGGTGCCCAGGTTGGGGGTGCTGCAGGTGGTGGTGTGGAACATGCCCCAGGCGCCGCTCTCGAACTCGATGATGGCCATGGTCTGGTCTTCGGTCTCGATGTCATGGTTGAAGGTGCCGCTGCGGCCCCAAACCGACTTGACCGGGCCCATGAACCATTGCAGTAGATCGACATAATGCACGCCCTGGTTGGC
>JAAYEA010000331.1 GCA_012689325.1 Chloroflexota bacterium | reverse complement strand
TTGTTATCGCGCGGCTCGACGCGCGTCTTCGGTCCTGCACTACCATTTGCCATCGTGAGAGGCAGACCGTGCGGGGCTCCGCATCTCCCGAGAGGGCAGCGCATAGAGCGGCAGAAGACGCGCATCGGGCCCAGGTCTGCTTGGGCATGCGCGAAGTAATACGGTGTGATGTCAAGAGGCAATACCGGTGCCTGGCACCCGATACGGGGGCGCGGACGGCAGAACCCCGGCCTTCTGGCTTGACAGAAGGGGAGCTCCCGAGGAAGCTATGGGCGGGCGCTCACCCGCTGGGAGGGGGCATGGGTCGGCCTACGTCCTCCTGGGCTCGTACACTTGGCCGCTGCGCAGCAGGGCCACGACCAGGCGTACCAGCTTCCGCGCTGTCAACACCACGGCCCGCTGATGCCGGTGCGTGGGCACCTCGGCGTACTTGCGCTGGTAGTAGGCGGCGTACTGGGCGTCGTGCATCCGGACGCTGTTGGCCGCTTCGCAAAAGTAGTAGCGCAAGTAGCGGTTGCCCCGCCGGGTCAGCGGGGTGTCCTCCCGCACCCGGTCCCCGGACTGGGCCCGGGGCCAGTGCAGCCCGGCGTAGTGGGCCACCTTGGCCTCGTCGTAGCCGAAGGCGGCCAGCTCGCCGAGCTCGCTGATGATGCCCGCCGCCAGCACCGGCCCCATCCCCGGGATGCTCTCCAGGGTGTGGGGGGGCAAGTCCTTCAGGATGCGGCGGATCTCCTTCTCGCAGTCCCGGATCTGCCGCTCCAGGTGCCGGACCGTCGCCAAGTGCTGGCGGAGCACCCCCTCGACCTCCAGCCGGAGGGGCTCGGGCAGGGGGTAGGAGGTCTTGGCCACCTCCTGCACCCCCCGCGCCGTGGCCTCGGGGTCCCGGAAGCCGTGGCGGCCGAGGTTGTCGAGGAGATCGGTCAGGTCCTTGAGGGGGAGCGCCTCGAGCTCCTGGAGGGAGTAGGTGGCCAGGATCTCGCGGCTGGTGGCGGTGAGGGCCACCCCGAAGGGCTGCAGGATGGGCAGGGCACTGGCCTTCAGGTAGACGGTGGCCATGGCCCGGACCTTGGCGCGCACCAGGTCCTGGACGACGTGGTAGCGCTGCCGGGTCCACAGCCTGAGGCGGGCGTAGACCTCCCGGTATCGGAAGGGGCTCGGGAGGTCACGCCCCAGCCGCAGGCGATCGGCGATGAGCTGGGCGTCCAGGCGATCGGTCTTGTCCGGGGAGGAGAAGGTCCGGCGGAAGGCGCTGATGATGCGGGGGTTGAAGGGGTAGAGGGTGGGGGTGTAGGGCCGGAGGAGGGGGCTCTCGGCGATCAGGCGGAAGGGATGCCACCAGTACCAGCCGGTGGCCTCCGCCCCCACGGCGAGGTGCTGGGCGTCTCGCGCGCTCAGCACCTCGGCGAGGTCCTGGATGAGCTGCTGGGTACCGGGGAGGGTGTTGGGGTAGCGCTGCGGGGGGCGGAGGACGGTGCCCTGGGCATCCAGGACGTAGACACTGTTCGTCTTCAGGTGGACATCGAGGCCCACCACCACGTCGGCAAGCATAGGCGTACCTCCTGGGGAAGCGCGGACACGTCACCACGAGCAGGTGAGGGGGATCCTGCCGCCCGGCGAGACCCACAGTCTCGCCACCATCAGAGCTTGCCGGCCCCCCGGATGCACCCGGGCGCTGCGGGCCCGGGAGGGGCCGCCAGCGGCACACCATACGTGTGAGAGGTACCCGCCGGGCGGAGGGACGCTGACTTCGGAAGAGGTCGCCGGCCGGCAGCCGCTGGCCACCGGTCGGTGCCACAGACAAAGCGTCGCGCAACCCTCCCCCACCCAGTAGCAGGATGCCAGGATCCCCCCACCTGTCAACCGGTAGCGGGACTGGCGCTACCTACCCCTAGCATACGAGACAAAGCG
>JAAYEA010000330.1 GCA_012689325.1 Chloroflexota bacterium | reverse complement strand
TTGTTGACGTTGATGTCGCTGGGCAGGGTACACCCCGCCCCGAGGATGAACCGCCGGCGTCCCACCTCGGCGACGGCGGCCGCGGCCTCGGCGGCGATCTGCGCGGCTGTGCCATCCACCAGCGGCCCGCGTTGGTCCATCCCGCCCACCAGGGCCATATCGAAGAGCTTCCAGCCCTCCGAGAGCGAGAGGTTTTCCCACTGGGTGCTCCAGTTGACGGCGTGCGCGGGATAGCTGGAGTATTCCTCCAGGCGGACGCCGTGGGCGCAGATGTGCAAGAGGTTGAACTCGGCCCGGTCGCGCACCGCTTGCAGAACCTGGACGTCGCTGGCCTTGATGTGGCGCCGGAAGAGCTCCAGGCTAAAGCGATCGGCCTCGCCGCCCTGGGCGCTGAAATAGATGCCGTCGGCGCCGGCCTCGAGGCAGGCCAGGGCGAAGCGCGCTTGCCCCTGGGCGATGACGGCCAAGCCGGCGCCGACCGAGTCGGGATCCAGCGCCATGTGGGCCGTGAGCTGCCGGTCGCTCAGGTTGCTGCCCACCGAGTAGGGGTTAAAGATGGTGGTGATGATGAGGGTCTCCCCTCCCACGGCATCGATGATGCGCTTGAGGCCATCGAGCTGGCGCTGGAACGCCGGGGCGCTCGGCGCCGGGAGCCGCAGCTTGCGCCAGTCGGCGGGAGTCGCGAGCGTTCCGCCCTCCGGCGGGGGATAGCCGTTGTCATTCATCACTTTGAGGAAATCGGGATCGGCCTGTCGGTAATACGCCAGGTGGGCCTCGGCCATGGCCGCGCCGCTGGCCCGTTCGGGGGGAAAGTGGAACCAAAAGCTCGCCGGGATCTGGTCCACCGGTTCGCCGCGCAGGGCGGCTCGCACGCGCTGCTTCTTGTCCATGTGATCTCCTCCTTGCAAGGTGAAACGCCGAGGCCGGGCTAAGGCCGGCCAATCATCGCCATGCCTCTACTGGCTCGTTCAGGAGGATTGTACTCGGATCGCGTGGAGGGGGCGAATGGGGCAGCGGCGTGGCGCAAGCCTCCGGCTTGCGTGCCAAGAGGAAACAAGCCAGAGGCTTGTGCCACACAGGACACAAGCCTCTGGTCTATGCTGGATGCAAGGCGGCCTAGCTCTTGGAGCGCTTTTTGACGAGCTCGAGCGCCGTGGCCTCGGGGACCTTGGCGTAGTGGTCGAACTCCATGGCCGAGGTGCCGCGGCCCTGGGTGCGCGAGCGCAGCTCGGTGGTAAAGCCGAACATGCGGGCCAGCGGGACCTCCGCCGTGATGCGCTGGGTGCTGCTATTGAGGAGCTCCATGCTGCCGATGCTGCCAGCGCGCCCGCTCAGCTCGCCGATCACATCGCCGGTGAAAGTGTCGGGGGTCATGACCTCCACGCGCATGATCGGCTCCAGGATGATGGGGGCGGCCTTGGCGGCGCCGTCGCGCAGGCCCATGGAAGCGGCGGTGCGAAAGGCCATTTCGGACGAGTCCACCTCGTGATAGGAGCCGTCCACCAGGGTGACCTTCAGGTCCACCAGGGGCTCCTCGATCACCACGCCCTTCTGGGCGCCGTCGCGCAGGCCCGCCTCGATGGCCGAGACGAACTGGCGGGGAATGGACCCGCCGCGCAGCTTGTCCTCAAAGACAAAGCCCGAGCCTGCCGGCAGCGGTTCCAACTCGAGCACGACATGTGCGAACTGCCCGTGGCCGCCGGTCTGGCGCACCAAGCGCCCCTCGCAGCGTACGGGGCGAGTGATGGTTTCATAGTAGGCCACCTGGGGCTCGCCAACCTGGGCGTGGACGCGGAACTCGCGCAGCAAGCGGTCCACCGCCACGTCCAGGTGCAGTTCGCCCATGCCCGAGATGACCGTCTCTTCCGTGCGGTCGTTCCAACGCACCACCAGGGTGGGGTCTTCCTCCGATAGCCGCTGCAGGCCCTCGGACATCTTGTCCTGATCGGCCTTGGAGATAGGGTGGATGGACATGGACATCACCGGCGCCGGGAAGGAGATTTTCTCCAGGATGATGGGATGCTCCGGGTCGCAGATGGTGTCGCCGGTGGAAGTGTTCCTGGGCCCCAAGACCGCGCCGATGTCGCCGGCAAAGATCTCTTCCACGTCCTCGCGCCGGTCGGCATACATGCGCACCAGGCGTCCCACGCGCTCGCGCTTGCCGGTGGTGGGGTTGTAGACGGTATCGCTGCGGCGGATCGCGCCCGAGTAGACCCGGAGATAGGCCAGCCGACCGACGTAAGGGTCGGTGGTGATCTTGAAAACCAGTGCGGCGAGGGGGTCCGACTTGACCGGGGCGCAAAGCCGCTGCTCGCCGGTATCGGCGTCATGGCCGGGCATGGCTGGGACGTCCAGCGGCGAGGGGAGACAGTCCACGATGGCGTCCAGCAGCGGCTCGAGGCACTTGTCGCGCAAGGCCACGCCGCAGAGACAGGCGACGCCGCTGCGCCGCAGGGTCATGGCGCGGAGCGCCGAGCGCAGTTGGGCATCCGAGACCGGCTCGCCTTCCAGGTAGAGCATGGCGATCTCGTCGTCCAGGTCAGCCATCTGCTCGACGAGCTGCTCGCGCGCCTGCTCGGCCTCGGCGCGGAGCGCGGCGGGGATCTCGCCGCCGATGATGGGCTGGCCGTCGGCCGGATAGAGGAAGGCGGTCATGCTCACCAGGTCGATGACCCCATCAAAACGGTCGGGCCCGGCGACGGGCAGCTGGATCGCCACCGGCTTGGCGCCCAGGCGGTCGGCGATGGTGCGCATGGCCTGCGGATAGGAGGCGCCGGGGCGATCCATCTTGTTGATGAAACAGATGCGCGGGACCTCGTAGCGGTCGGCCTGGTGCCAGACCGTCTCGGATTGCGGCTCCACGCCGGCGACACCGTCAAAGACGACCACGCCGCCATCGAGCACGCGCAGCGAGCGCTGCACCTCGGCGGTAAAGTCGATGTGGCCGGGGGTGTCGATGAGGTTGATCTGATGGTCACGCCAGGAGGAAGTCACGGCGGCGGACTGGATCGTGATGCCCCGCTCGCGCTCCTGCGGCATAAAGTCGGTGACGGTGCTCCCGTCATCGACATTGCCCAGCCGATTGATATGCCCCGTGTGATAGAGGATTCGTTCCGTCACGGTCGTCTTGCCCGCGTCGATATGGGCGATGACGCCGATATTGCGCAGTGTCGTCAGCGGGTCCGCCGCTGTTCCTTGTGCCCGGCCCTTGGCCGAACCCATTGCCTCGGTAGCCATTGTTGCCGCTCCTTGTCCTGAGCCTAACTGATCTTGCAGAAAAAAAGCCTGCACTCCTCGTGCCGTCCTGGCCAGAGTGCAGGCAACTGTGCTGCATCACTGTTGTGCAGTGCGCCGTAATGGGCACGCAAACGCTGATTATACGCATTTTGGCTTGCGCTGTCAAAAAAGAGGATGCGCCACCGAGGCGCAGAGGACGCGGAGAGAGGAAAGGATAGAAGAGGAAGGTCCCACGCGAAAAGGCGTGGGGCGCAGGCGAACGCAGAGCTACAGGATCAGGCTTGGCGATCTGTGTCCCATTTCCTCCGCGTCCAGGTCCAGCAGGACGGGGACGGGGCGCGCGAGGGTGATGTGTGGGGGTGCGATCTGGCAGGTGTAGGCGTAGAGCTCGACGCCCTCGGCGGCAGCCCGCCGCAGCGCGGCGCCAAAGGCGGGATCGCGCTGGGGATGCGGCGAGAACGAGATGGCGTCGGGGCGCTGGATGACAAAGAGCGCCACGGCGCGCGCCCCAGCGCGAGCCAACTCGGCCAGCTCGCCCATGTGCCGCGCGCCTCGCGCGGTGGGGGCATCGGGAAAGAGCGCGCGCCCCTCCTCCACCAGGCTGGCCCCCTTGACCTCCACCCAACAGGTGGGGCGATCGGCGCCGCCGAGCCGAAAGTCGAAGCGGCTCGCGCCATGCGCCCGCTCGCGCTCCACCTGGGGATAGCCCAGCAACGGGGCGACCTGGCCTTGCTCCAGCGCCTCGGCGACCAGGCGATTGGGCACTTGGGAATTGATGGAGACCCAAAGCTCGTGGAAGCGCACCAGGGCGACGGTATAGGCCGTGGCGCGGCGCGAGCCGCCCACGCGAGCAGGGGCCAAGAGCAGCTCGACGCCGGGCGTCAGCAACTCCTGCAGGCGGCCGGGGTCGGCCAGGTGGGCGGCGGTCTCGCGACCGTCCAGGCGGACGTCCACACGGAAGCGGTTGGGCCGCCGCAAAAAGGCGGCGGGGACGAGCTCGTCGGCGATGCGCATGGGAAGCCTCTCGTGCGGTGCGGTAGGCTGCGCCCAGTATGCGCCCGATCGGGCGGGGCGTCAAGCGGGCGCGCTGTAAGGGAGCTGATGGGTGCTACGCTCAGTGATAGTGGGTTGGTTCCCAGCGACCAAGAGCCGCCTGATCGTGGCGCGAGGGGGCCCGGTTTGACAGTTTCGACCATTTGTGATATCCTCTGTCCGATTGCATTCAAGCGCTCGAGGTGAGTTCGGATGGCGGAAAACGCATTTCTAACGGCAAAGGAAATGGCTCAGGAGCTGGTCCGCCAGCGGGTGGAACCCGATGAGGTGGGCAACCTGCTGAGCTATTTGCGCGACAACAGCGAGGCCGGGGGCGAAGCCTTTTTGGCCTATCTCGCTGAACCCAACGCGGAGGGGGGGTCGCGGGTTTCGGAGGCGCTCAAACAGGCCTGCGAGACGCACCTCCGAGGTCTGACGGGCGATATGGACGCCATGAAGGATGTGCTCGGCTGGGGGGCCGGATTCATGCGCTACTATCGCGGCGAGGGCAACCGTCCCGAGCCTAACCGCAGGCCATCGCAGCCCCGTCGGCGTTCCGCGCCGCCTGCTGCTGGGCCAGGGACCGGTTCAGCCGGCCCGCGCCGCCCCAGGGAGGCCGTGGAGGTGACCGCGCCGATGGAATCGCTGCAGCTTGGGCAGATGCTGCAAGGCACGGTGCGGCGGGTGATGCCGTACGGCGTCTTTGTGGCGGTCGGCTCCGAGCGCGACGGGTTGGTCCACGTTTCCGAGCTGCGGGATGGCTTTGTGGGCGATCCCTCCCAGGTGGTGAACGTGAACGACACCGTCGAAGTCTGGGTCAAGAGCATCGACCTGGAACAAAAGCGGATCAGCCTGACCATGAAGGGCGCCGAGGCGGCCATGGGCCGGCAACAAGAGCGCTCCTCCTATCAGTCAGAGCGCCCCTCCTATCAGTCAGAGCGACCGTCGTACCAGCAGGACCGCCAGGGCGATCGGCAGTCCTACGGGCAGCGCCAGCAGCAGCCTCGCCGCGAGCGACGCGACGATCGCGAGGGCTCCTCGCCGCGCAGCTCGGGGTCCTTCAGCAGCGATGGCGCTCCTCGCCGCCGGTCAGCCGGCCCGCGACGCTCTCCTGGCGCCCGGCTCTTTGAGGACGAGATGCCCAAGGAGATGACCGCCATGGCCGAGGCCCTGCGCCGCGCCATGGCCGAGTCCGAGGAAGCCGCCCCGGAGACGACCGAAGCGACGGCCGCCGCCGAGCACAGCCACCCGACTGGAGACCTCGCCGAGGCGCACCGCCGCACGATGTACGGATAGGCCGCCTCAGCGCTCAACAGTGATAAGACAGCGCGCCCCCCAGAAGGGGGCGCGCTGTTTTTTTGTCTCACGGCCTGGCGCGGGTCAGGAAGCCCAGATGATATAGCCGGGAAGGTAGCTGACCTGCCCGGAGGCGTCTTGCGGCAGGATGCGCAGGGTATAGCCGTAGCGGCCGCTGGCGTGGCAGGGGACGACGCCGGTGAACTCGTAGCTGCCGTCGCCGGACGTCCCGGCGGACTGCATGGGCGCCACCTGGCCCTCCACGATGTCGCCGTCGTTGCTCAGCTTGCCATAGTAGAGCTGAACGGCCACCTCCGGCGGGGTGAGCCCGCCGAGGTTGACCCGGGCCCGCACCTCCAGCTCGCGACCCACGCGGTACTCGGCCGTCTCGGTGGATTGGACCTCCGAGACGCGGATGGCGGGCCAGGATTGGGCCAGTTGGGCCTTCCAGCGGGCCGACTCGCGGGCCTGGCGCAGGTCGTCAGCCTGCAACGTCTGGTAGCGCGCGGCGGCGGGCAGGTATTCTTGCTCCAGGTAGTCGATGAGCATCCGCTGCCCGTTAAAGACGGGGCAGAGCGTGGCGAGGGAGCTCTTCATGCGCTGGATCCAGCCGCGGGGCAGGCCGTCATCGCCGCGCTGGTAAAAGAGGGGCACGACCTCTTTTTCCAGGATGTCATAGAGCGCGTTGGATTCGACCTCGTCCTGATAGTTCTGGTCCTGATAGTCCTCGCCGCGGCCGATGGCCCAGCCGGCGGTGATGTCATAGGCCTCGGCCCACCAGCCATCGAGGACGCTCAGGTTGAGCGCGCCGTTGGCGGCGGCCTTCATGCCGCTGGTGCCGCTGGCCTCGTTGGGCCGCCGCGGGGTGTTCAGCCAGATGTCCACGCCCTGCACCAGGTAGCGGGCGGTGTTGGTGTCGTAATTCTCCACAAAGACGATGCGCCGGCGGAACTCTTCGCGGCGGGCCAGGTGCACGATCTGGCGGATGAACTCTTTGCCGGTGTTGTCGGCGGGGTGCGATTTCCCCGCAAAGATGATCTGCACCGGCCGGTCCTTGTTGTTCAGGATGCGGGCGAGCCGATCGGGGTCGCGCAGGATGAGGTTGGCGCGCTTGTAGGTGGCAAAGCGCCGCGCAAAGCCGATGGTCAGCGCCTCGGGGTCCAGCACCTCGCCGGCCTGCCTGATCTCGGTGGGCGGCCCGCCGCGGTGGGCCAGTTGCTCGCCGAGCCGGCGCCGGGCAAAGGCCACCAGCCGCTCGCGACGGCGCTCGTGGGTGCGCCAGAGCTCCTCGTCGGGGATGGCGGCGGCGTGCTCCCAGATCCTGGCGTCCATGGGGCTATCGCCCCAGCGGGGGCCCAGGTAGCGGTCGTAGAGGCCGCTCATGTCGCTCGAGATGAACGACTTGAAGTGCACGGCGTTGGTGACGTGGGTGATGGGCACCTCGTTCACCGGCAGCCCCGGCCAGATGCTCTGCCACATCCGCCGCGCCACCTCGCCGTGCAGCTTGCTGACGCCGTTGGCGTGGCCGCTCAGGCGCAGCGCCAGGATCGCCATGCTGAACGGCTCGTTGGGGTTGTTGCGGTTCTCCCGGCCCAGGGCCAGGAAATCGTCGCGGGAGAGCCCCAGGCTGGGCCAATACTCGCCAAAGTAGCGGTCCATCAGATAGGGCGGGAAGAGGTCGATCCCCGCCGGGACGGGCGTATGCGTGGTAAAGACGTTGCCCGCGGCGGTGACCTCCCGCGCCACGGCAAAGGGCACGCTGGTGGCGGCCATGACGTCGCGGATGCGCTCCAGCCCCAAAAAGGCGGAATGACCCTCGTTCATGTGGCAGACGGTGGGCTCGATCTTGAGGGCGTGCAGCGCCCGCATGCCGCCGATGCCCAGCATGATCTCCTGGCGGATGCGCATCTCGGTATCGCCGCCATAGAGCTGGCCGGTGATCCAGCGGTCGTCGGCGCTGTTCTGCGGCACGTTGGTGTCCAGCAGGTAGAGGGGCACGCGCCCCACCTGCACGCGCCAGATCTGCGCCCGCACGACGCGCCCCGGATAGGCCACCTCGACCATGAGCGGGGTATTGTCCTCGCGGCGTTGCAGCCAGATGGGCATGTTGTAGAAATCGTTGCGGGGATAGGATTCCTGCTGCCAGCCATCGGCGTTCAGGTATTGCACGGCATAGCCGACCTGATAGAGCAGCCCGACGGCCGCCAGGGGCAGCCCCAGGTCGCTGGAGGTCTTGAGGTGGTCGCCGGAGAGGACGCCCAGGCCGCCGCTATAGATGGGCAGGCACTCGGTGAGCCCGTATTCGGAGGAAAAGTAGGCGATGCGCCCGACCCCGGAATCGGGGTGGTTGCGCTGGAACCAGAAGGACTGGCTCAGGTAGCCATCAAAGCTGCGCCCGACGCGCTCCAGGTGGGCGATATAGCCCTCGTCTTGGGCGGCCTCTTGCAGCTTGTCCTGCGAGACGGCGCCGAGCATGAGCACGGGGTTGTGGCCGCTGGTCTCCCACAGCTCGCGGTCCAGGCGGCGGAAGAGCTCGACGGCGTCGAGGTTCCAGCTCCACCAGATGTTATAGGCGAGCTCTTGGAGGCGCTGCAACTTGGGGGGCAGCGAGGGCAGCACGTGAAATTGGTGAACGGGCTTGACCATGACATCGTGTCCTTTCCCAGTCGTGTTCCCCGAATGGGGTCACTTTAGCACGGAATGGGCAGGAGGTCAAGGCCGTGATCACCTGCTAAAGGGGCGCAGTCCGGGGGCGATCCAGGGGATGACGCGCCCCAGCATCTCCAAGAGGCTGGGGGCCCGGTCCGGCGGGCGCTCCAGCCGCGCCAGCGCCGCCACCAGGCTGCCGATGTCCAGGTCGCCGCGATCCCAGCGCGTGGCGTCGCCCAGCTCGCGCAGGCGCTGCACCATGCCGGCGAGCTCGTAATAGCGCCGGCAGAAAGGGGCGTCACACCCGGGGCAGAATCCGGTCAGCGAGTGTCCCATCCACCGCTCCTTTGCTCACTTCCAGGGACGATCCACGCATGTTCCGCATCTCTAGTATAGCGCGGGAGAGGGGG
>JAAYEA010000329.1 GCA_012689325.1 Chloroflexota bacterium | reverse complement strand
TAGCCGATCTCGGCCTCTTGCGCGCGGACGGCCGCCCATTCCTCCAGGCTCAGCTTTTCCAGCGCCGCAGGATGCAGGATATTCTGCTCCTTGAAGAACATCTCGCGGACGGCCGTGGACATGGAGAGGTAGAGCCGGTTCACCTCGTCCTTGAGCGCCGCGGGCCCGCCGGCCGGGCCGCGCTCCAAGAGCGCCGCCAGCGCCTTCCAATCGGCGCGGACGTCGTCGTGGATCGCCCACATCACCGCGGAGGGGCCGCGAAAGTCGTGCTTTTCCAGGTAGGGAAAGAGGATGTTCTCCTTGCGCAGGTAATGCTTCTCGTACTCGCGCATCTTGGCCAGGGCTTGCCGCGCCTGGCCCAGCGTGGCGAGGCCCGGCGACGCCTTGAGCGCCTCCAACGCCGCGCCCAGTTCGTCCAGCACCTTGGCCGCGGCGGCGTTCTCCGCCAGGAAGGTATGCACCGGGTGGCCGGGCAGGCTCTCGGGCTTGGCCTCGGCCTCCAGCGACTCGCGAAAGACGGCCACATGCACGTCGCAGAGCCGCTTCACCTCGGTCTCGGGGAGCCCCTCGGAGATCAGCGCCTGCTCCAACTGGGCGATCTCGGTAGCGCCCACGTCCTCCAGCAACTCGGCGAACTGGGCCTTGACCTCGTCCACCGTCCGCCCGTCATGGAGCTGGCGGATCACTTGCTTGAGCGCCTCCTGGCGCTTGGTCTGGTTATTGATATATTCGCTCATGCGCGCACCTCCTCAACACGGGAGCCAGGCAGGGCCGCCGCCCGGCTCCCCAGGGAAACCGTTACTGGCCCACCGCGATGGCGGCCACGTCCTGCTCCGCCGTGGCGATGGGCTTGATATCGAAATTCTCCACCAGCACCTTGACCACGTTGGGCGAAAGGAAGGCGGGCAGCGTGGGGCCGAGGCGAATGTGCTTGACGCCCAGGGACAAGAGCGCCAGCAGCACGATCACGGCCTTTTGCTCGTACCAGGCAATGTCGTACGAGATCGGCAGCTCGTTGATGTCGTCCAGGCCAAAGGCCTTGGCCAGCGCCTGCGCCACCACCACCAGCGAGTACGAGTCGTTGCACTGCCCGGCGTCCAGCACCCGCGGGATGCCGCCGATGTTGCCCAGGTTGAGCTTGTTATAGCGATACTTGGCGCAGCCCGCGGTGAGGATCACCGTGTCCTCGGGCAGTTGCTCGGCGACCTCGCTATAATAGCCGCGGCCCTTCTGGCGGCCATCGCAGCCGGCCATGACCACGAAGCGCTTGATCGCCCCGCTCTTGACCGCCTCGACGACCTTGTCGGCCAGGCTCAGCACCGTGGCGTGGGCCAGGCCGATGGGCATGGTCCCCTCCTCCAGCGCTTGCGGGCTATCGGAGAGGAGCGCCTTTTCGATGACCGGCGTAAAGTCCTTCTGCTGGCCGGGATGCCGGTCGGGGATGTGGACCGCGCCTGGCCAGCCGGCCATGCCGGTGGTGAAGAGACGGCCCTTGTAGCTGTCCTTAGGCGGCACGATGCAGTTGGTGGTCATCAGGATGGGGCCGCCGAACTGCTCGAACTCGGTGGCCTGGTGCCACCAGGAGGAGCCATAGTTGCCCGCCAGGTGCGGGTACTTTTTCAGCCCGGGGTAAGCGTTGGCGGGGAGCATCTCGCCGTGGGTATAGATGTTGATCCCCTTCCCCTCGGTCTGTTGCAGCAGCTCCTCCAGGTCGCGCAGGTCGTGGCCGCTGACCAGGATGCCCGGCCCGGGCTTGACGCCGAGGTTGACCAGGGTCAGCTCGGGGTTGCCATAGGCGCCGGTGTTGGCCGCGTCCAGCAGGGCCATCACCTTGACGCCCATCTGCCCCGCCCGGAGCACCCAGCCCACCAGGTCGTTGACCGTGAGGCTGTCGTCCAGCGTCGCCGCCAGGGCCGCCTGCATGAAGGCGAGCACCTCGTCATCCTGGTGGCCCAGGACGTAGGCGTGGTCGGCATAGGCGGCCATGCCCTTGAGCCCGTAGATCAGCAGCTCGCGCAGGGAGCGGATATCGGCGTCCAGCGTGGCGTCGGCCAGGACGCCCACCTGCGCGCCTTGGCCCACGAACTCGGCCAGGTCGCCCACCGCCGGCTTCCAGGTGGCGGCGGCCGGGAGCGCGCCCGCATAGGCCGCCCCGTGCTTTTTCTGGTAGGCCGGCTCGAACCAGCAGGCCATCTGGTCGCGGAAGCGCAGGGCCTCCTTGCTCAGGTCCACAAAGCGCTCGGGGTCAAAGTTGGCGTTGGTGATGGTGGCAAAGAGCGCCTCGACCACGAACAGATCGGACTCGGCGTTGGCGACGCCCAGCTCGCGGGCCTTGGCGCCGTAGAAGGATAGCCCCTTCAGCAGCCAGACCAGCCCATCTTGCAGCGCCGAGACCTCGGCGTTCTTGCCGCAGACGCCGCGCACGGTGCAGCCCTCGTTCCGGGCCGTCTCCTGACACTGGTAACAGAACATGCTCATCGTTTCTTTCTCCCCTTCTTATTCTTTTATGATAGCGATCACAGCGGGGGCTTGCCCGCCGAAAGGGCTGCCGCGAAGCCGCTCAGCAGCAGCGTGACGATGCCCAAGGCCAGGTTGAGCACGGAAAGGGCCATCTTGGCCTTTTCCTGCTTGGCTGCCGCTGGCCCCATTACCGACGGTCCAGAAACCTTGCGGCCCAGGGCCAGGCTGCGCACCAGGGCCACCGCGATCATGGCCAGGTAGACCAGGTGCTTGATGGAAAGGACGGTCGAGTAGGTGTTGGCAAAGCTAAGCAGCCCCTGGAAGGCCGTCACGCGCTTGGACATCAGGAGCCCCGTGATCGCCAAGACCACGATGCTGAGATAGACCAGGGTGCTGAGCCGCTTCTGAATGGCGGCCATGAGCTTTTTGGTCTCCGGCCCCATCCCCAAGGCGCCTCGCGCGGCGGGCGCCACCACGACCACCAAGGAAAAGAGCCCGCCGATCCAGATGACCGTGAACAGGTCATGCAAAAAGGTGATCAGGGCAAAGACGATCTGTTTGCTGGCCATAACGATTCCTCCCTTTGCTTATTATACCTTGAATTCACGAACGGTGCGCGGTGATGATCAGGTTGCCGCTGGACTCGGCCACATAGGGGGAGCCCTGCATATCGCCCCAGCAGGCGGCGTCCCCCAGGCCCGCCTCGGCCAGCGCGGGCAGCAGGTCCGCATCCAACTGCGGCCAGAGCCGCGTGGCGCTGACCGACTGCCGCCAGGGGCCATCGCCCTGCCGCCGGAGGGTCATCACGTTAAAGGCCACCCGACCGTCCGGCTCCCAGTCGTAGAAGCGGATGAACAGCCATTCGTGGTCGCCTTCGCGGTGGGGCTCCGGACCCATCCAGCGCTCGCGGCGCGCCACCACGGGGGTGAAATTGCGGTTCTGGACGAGCAGCAGCCCGCCGGGTCGCAGCACCGCCGCGAAATCGGCCAGCGCCAGCGCCAGGTCTTCCGGCGTCAGCAGGTGGGGGAGGCTGTTGCCCAGGCAGAGCACCGCATCGAACCCGCCGCCGAGCTGGGTCGCCAGCTCGCCAAAGCCCGCCACGGCAAAGCGCGCGGGGACGCCCAGGCGCGCCGCGTT